>NZ_BACU01000693.1 GCF_000333275.1 Azospirillum sp. B4
CAGGCGGGGATCAGGGAGGGCACCAAAGGACCGGGGCGGCAATGTCCGCCATCATCTGACGACCACGCGTTGTTTTGATCCGAGGGAAACAAGAACATGGCTGAAGTCCAGGCTCACTCCGCTCCCGGAAATTCTGAGGGCATAAAGCAGCCCTACCATCTGGTGGACCCCAGCCCATGGCCCTTGGTCGCGGCCGTCGCGGCCGGTCTGCTGACCACCGGCGCGGTCCTGGGCATGCACGGCCACGGCTGGATCCTGGCCATCGTCGGCTTCCTGGGCGTGCTGGGCGTCATGTTCGCCTGGTGGCGCGACGTCATCGGCGAATCGGTGGTGCGCAAGCTGCACACCCCGGTGGTGAAGATCGGCCTGCGCTACGGCATGTCGCTGTTCATCGCTTCCGAGGTCATGTTCTTCGTGGCCTTCTTCTGGGCCTTCTTCGACACCAGCATCTATTTCAACGAGGCGGAGCAGATCGGCCGCGTGGCCGCCAACGGCGGCATGTGGCCGCCCAAGGGGATCGAGCCCATCAACCCCTTCGACATGCCCATCCTGATGACGGTCATCCTGCTGCTGTCGGGCACCACTTGCACCTGGGCGCACCATGAACTGATCGAGGGCCGCAACAAGCAGGCGGCCAAGGCCCTGGGCTTCACCATCCTGCTGGGCCTGCTGTTCACCTGCTTCCAGGCCTACGAGTACATCCATGCCGAATTCGGTTTCGCCCAGAACGCCTACACCTCTGCCTTCTTCATGGCGACCGGCTTCCACGGCTTCCATGTCATCGTCGGAACCATCTTCCTGATCGTCTGTTTCTTCCGCACCCGCGCGGGCCATTTCACGCCCAAGAGCCACTTCGGCTTCGAGGCGGCGGCCTGGTACTGGCATTTCGT
Source organism: Azospirillum sp. B4 (assembly GCF_000333275.1). Lineage (GTDB taxonomy): Bacteria > Pseudomonadota > Alphaproteobacteria > Azospirillales > Azospirillaceae > Nitrospirillum. The sequence goes on from NZ_BACU01000693.1 coordinate 891, forward strand.
GGACGTGGTCTGGCTGTTCCTGTTCGTCAGCATCTACTGGTGGGGTTCCACGCCGCGCGGCGTGATCCCGCATTGATCCTGGGCCAGCCCGTTTCGTTCCCTGAGGGGCCATCCCCCTGAGGGGCCGTTCCCTGACGGAAAAAGACGCCTTGGAACCTGATGCCTCCCCTGTCGCCCCGATCCTGGCGGGCTTGCGCTGCAAGTGCCCCCGCTGCGGTCGGGGTGATCTGTTCGTGGGCTTCCTGACGGTGGCGGAACGCTGCGCCGTCTGTGGCCTGGACCTCGCGCGGGGCGACAGCGGCGACGGTCCCGCCGTCTTCCTCATCTTCATCCTGGGCTTCATCATCGTGCCAGTGGCGCTGATGGTATCCATGCGGGTGGACTGGCCCCTGTGGCTGACCGGCCTGGTCTGGGGCGTGGTCATCCTCGGCGGCACGCTGGGCCTGCTGCGCCCGGCCAAGGGCGTGGTGTTCGCCCTGCAGTACCGCTACCGCCCAGCCGAATTCGAAGCCCCCGACCATAATGATAGGGATCCTGGCGCATGACTTCCTCCACCGCCACCCCGCCGGGCACCGTAGCGCCCGGCGGCCCCGTGAGGGGCCGACGGCGGTTTCGCCCCACCTTCTGGGGCGGCCTGGTGACGGGTGCCGCCGTCGTCTTCATGATGGGCCTGGGCACCTGGCAGGTGCAGCGCCTGTTCTGGAAGCAGGGCATCCTGGACCATATCCAGCAGCAGATGGCGGCGGCCCCCACCGACCTGCCGGCCCGGATCGACGACCCCAAAGCCTGGGACTATCGCCGCGTGCGGGTCACGGGCCACTTCCTGAATGATCATGAGCTCTACCTGGGCGCCCGCTCGCTGAAGGGCGCCCCCGGCTATGACGTGGTCACCCCCTTCGTGCGGGCCGATGGCGGCGGCGTGGTGCTGGTCGATCGCGGCTGGGTCCCCACCCAGGGCAAGGACCCGTCCCGGCGGCCGGAAGGCCAGCTGGAGGGTGAGGTGACGGTGGACGGCGTCGCCCGCGTGCCGCCGCCGCGCGGATGGATGCAGCCGGACAACCTGGTGAACGACAATTTCTGGCTGTGGTATGACCTGCCGGCCATGGCGGCCAAGGCCGGGACGGACCTGCCGGCCCCGGTGGTGGTGGAGGCCGGCGGCGCCCCCAACCCCGGCGGCTTCCCCGTGGGCGGCCAGACCCGCGTCACCGTCCCGAATGACCACCTGCAATACGCCCTGACCTGGTACTGCCTGGCCGTGGCCCTGGCCGTCATCGCCTACCTGCGCTTCAGCCGGGTGGAGGCCGACCCCGACGCCTGACGACCTCAGGGCCCTGCGCACCCATGGCCCGCGACTGCGGGCGCCGGACCTTTTCGGGGAGCGTCAGCGGACTGAAAAGGGATCACAAGCCAAGGGCGCGGATGCGCCCGCCCGGCGTCTGGGAAAACTCAAGACGCCGCGATGCGCGCCGCCTTGGCCGCCCGTGTCTCCAGCGCCGCGCCCACCGGGGCGGCGGCGGCCGTGGCGGGGCGCAGACCCAGATGGGTGATGCGGAAGCCGCTGCCGTGGGGGAAGCGCCGTTCCACGCGGCCCCGGGCGCCGGTCTCGTCGGCGGCCCATAGCAGGAAACGGCGGCGCGGCCACGGCACGCTGACGGGCGCGGCGTTGTCGGCCAACGTGCCGCCCGCTTCCACCGTGGCGATCCACGCGGCGTCGGTCGGATTGCGCCGTTCCTCCAGGACAAAGATGCGATTCTCCGGCCGGGATATCCGCTTGATTTCCTGTTCCAGACGCTTGGACTCGTCCTCCAGCGTCTCCAGCGTCAGCATGATGTGACGGCGCTGCTGCTTCATGCCGTAGGTGGCGCGGCCCAGGCGGCGGATGCGGTCCCCCTGCTCGCGTCGGCGGATCACCGCCTGGCGGCGCCGGGTCTTGGCCTCGCTGACGCGGTTCCAGGCGCGTTCCCCCGTCAAGGCCACGGCCACCACCATCGCCAGCAGGGATAGCATCAGGGTGATCATGCCACGTTCTCCTGTCCGCGCTTGGCGTCGCCGCCGGCTTTGGCGGCGCCGCTGTTGGCCAGCTGGATGCTCAGCAGGACATAACCCAGGGGGGCGGGGAAATAGCGCAGCAGGTCGCGCCGGGCGTCGGCCAGGTTCTCCGACCACACCTCTATCATCTGCGGGCCGGCCCAGTCGGGGTCCAGGCCCACGATGGTCTTGGCGTCCGTCTGGGCCTGCTGCACCAGGCGGTTGACCATCCAGGCGACGAAGCGGTTCAGCCCGGCATCCTCCCGTCCCACCACGCGCACGGGGGCCTGGGCGCTGCGCCGGGCGTCCTCCAGTTCCTTGTCCAAGGCATAGCGGCGGCGTCTCGCCTCGCCCAGGGCGGCCTGCAGCGCGGCCAACTCCGTGCGCAGGTCGGCCTCGCGCGACTCCAGCCGGTTCTCTATCTGGGCGCCCAGGGGCAGGCGGCTGGCGGCCTGGCGCAGATCCGCCTGGCGCTCAACCGCCGCCTCACCCAGCTTGCCCAGGATGAGGACGAACAGACCCGCCACCACCGCCAGGGCGCCGGCCAGCATGATCGCGTGCAGAAGCCCCATGTTTTCCGCAAACGTCCCATCTGATGCCCCCCTTTGCCACCGGGATCGACGCATCGATCCGGTCCTGCCGTGTCGGGGGATGCTGCTATTGAAGGGTGGGGCATATCCCCACCATGGCCCCTATTGCACCGCAACCGGAGAGACTTTCCAAGTGTCATTTCCATGCATTTTAGATGTCTGTGGCGGAGAGGCAGGCGCCTTGACGGCGGCCGGGGTGCGCTGGGCCCATCCCCCATGCGAATCACCCATGTTCCCTTGAGGGTTCGGCCCACTTGCGGGACCTCGCGGCCACTGGCTACTGTAGGGGTTCGGGTACAGTCGAGGGATGCCTAGAGTGGATTATATCAGCACGCGTGGCCGGGCGCCGGTCTTGGGCTTTGAGGACGCGCTTCTGGCGGGCTTGGCCCGGGATGGCGGCCTGTACGTGCCTGCCGCCTGGCCGTCCTTCGGCGCCGCCGACCTGCGCGCGCTGCGGGGCTTGAGCTATGGTGAACTGGCCACGCGCGTCATGGCCCCCTTCATGGCCGGCGCCATCCTCGAGGATGATCTGCGCGGCCTGGTCCATGACGCCTACGCCGGCTTCGCCCACACGGCCGTCACCCCCCTGGTTCAGCTGGGCCAGGAGGAATGGGTGCTGGAGTTGTTCCACGGCCCCACCCTGGCCTTCAAGGATGTGGCGCTGCAACTGCTGGGCCGCCTGTTCGACCATGTGCTGGCCAAGCGCGGCCGCCGCATCACCGTGGTGGGCGCCACCTCCGGTGACACCGGTTCCGCCGCCATCGAGGCCTGCCGCGACCGGGAGCTGGTGGACATTGTCATCCTGCACCCCAAGGGCCGCACGTCGGAGGTGCAGCGCCGGCAGATGACCACCGTGCTGTCGCCCAACGTGCACAACGTGGCGCTGGAGGGCACGTTCGACGACTGCCAGGCCATCGTGAAAGCGTTGTTCAACGACCAGGCCTACCGGGATGAGCTGAACATATCCGCCGTGAACTCCATCAACTGGGCCCGCATCCTGGCCCAGGTGGTGTATTACGTGGCGGCCGGCGTGGCCCTGGGCGCGCCGGACCGGCCGGTGGCGTTCTCCGTCCCCACCGGCAACTTCGGCAACGTCTACGCCGCGTATGGCGCGCGCGCTTCCGGCCTGCCCATCCAGCGCCTGGTGGTGGGCACCAACAGCAACGACATCCTGACCCGCTTCTTCCATTCCGGCACCATGGCCACCAACGGCGTGGTCCCCACCATCAGCCCCAGCATGGACATCCAGGTGTCCAGCAACTTCGAACGCCTGCTGTTCGACCTGCTGGGCCGCGATGGCGCCACCGTCACCCATATGATGGACGGCTTCGGCGCCAGCGGCCGCTTCACGGTGGATGAGCGTCAGCTGTCCCAGGCACGGGGCCTGTTCGATGGCTTCCGCGCCGATGAGGCTGAGACGGCGGAGACCATGCGCCGGGTGTTCGAAACCACGGGCTATCTGCTGGATCCGCACACGGCGGTGGGCGTGCACGCGGCACGGCAGGCGCGCGCCGCCGGCACCGTGCCGGCCGACGTGCCGCTGGTGTCGCTGGCCTGCGCCCATCCGGCCAAGTTCCCCGATGCTGTCAAGGCGGCCACCGGCGTGCATCCGCCGCTGCCCCGCCACCTGGCCGACCTGTATGAGCGGGAGGAACGGGTGACCGTGCTGCCCAACGATGTCGAGGCGGTGAAGGCCTTCGTCCGTTCCAGGTCCCGGGTCACGGGGGCCGCCCAATGAGCGACGGCGGCGGTATCCAGGTCACCACGCTGGACAACGGCCTGCGCGTCGTCACCGACACCATGGCCGGCGTCGAAACGGTGTCCCTGGGCGTGTGGGTCGGTGTCGGCACCCGGGATGAGGCGCCCGAGGTCAACGGCGTCGCCCACTTGGTGGAACACATGCTGTTCAAGGGCACGCCCAAGCGCGACGCCTATCAGATCAGCAGCCAGATCGAGGATGTGGGCGGCCACCTGAACGCCTACACCACGCGCGAGCACACGGCCTATTACGGCAAGGTGCTGAAGGAGGACGCGGGCCTGGCGCTGGACATCGTGTCCGACATGGTGCAGCACGCCAGCCTGGACGCTGATGAGCTGGCCAAGGAACGCACCGTCGTTCTGCAGGAGATCGGCCAGGCCGAGGACACGCCCGACGACATCATCTTCGACCATTTCCAGGCCACGGCCTTTCCGGGCCAGGCCCTGGGCCGGCCGGTGCTGGGCCTGCCGGAGATCGTGGAAAGCCTGTCCCGCGACCAGCTGGCGGCCTATGTCCAGGGGCACTACGCGGGCCCCAGCATGGTGGTCGCCGCGTCGGGCCGTATCGAGCACGCCCGCATGGTGGAGATGGCCACCGAGATGTTCGGCGACCTGCCGCCGCACCAGGCCTGGACGCAGGAAGCCGCCACCTACCGCGGCGGCGATTTCCGCGACGAGCGCGACCTGGAACAGACCCACGTCGTGTTGGGGTTCGAGGCGGTGGGCGTCCATCACGAGGACAACTACGCCACCCAGGTGCTATCCACCCTGCTGGGCGGGGGCATGTCCTCCCGCCTGTTCCAGGAGGTGCGGGAGAAGCGCGGGCTGGTCTACAGCATCTACAGCTTCGCCAGCCATTTCGCGGAGACGGGCCTGTTCGGCATCTATGCCGGCACGGGGCCGGAACAGGTGGCGGAACTGGTACCCGTGGTCTGCGGCGAGGTGATGAACCTGGTCGGCACCGTGCGCGAGGAAGAGGTGGCGCGCGCCCGCGCCCAGCTGAAGTCCAGCCTGGTCATGGCGCTGGAAAGCAGCATGGCGCGGTGCGAGCAGGTGGGCCAGCAGATGCTGATCCACGGCCGGCCCGTGCCTACGGCGGAAATGCTGGCCCGTGTGGACGCGGTCGACGTGGATGCTGTGGAACGCTGCGCCCGGCGGCTGCTGGACAGCGTGCCGGTGGTCACGGCCCTGGGGCCGCTGGCCGGTTTGGAATCGTATGACCGTATCCGGGCCCGGCTGGGCCATTGAGGGACGGCGACGATGGGGGAGGGAGGGGCTTTAGGGCGGTGATACGGCTGCTGCATGCCGATATCCTCAGCACGCCTGCCATCCGCCTGGATGGGCAGCAGGTCTACCTGCGCCCGGCCCAGGTCAAGGATTGGCGGGAATGGGCGGATTTACGCGAACGCAGCCGGGATTTCCTGGCCCCATGGGAGCCCACGTGGCCGGCCGACGCCCTGCTGCGCCCATCCTTCCTGCGCCGCGTGCGGCGCCAGGCGGCGGAATGGCGCAATGACGAGGCCTACAGCTTCCTGATCTTCGAGCGATCCAGCGACCGGCTGGTGGGCGGCATCGGCCTGTCCAACATCCGCCGGGGTGTGGCCCAGATGGGCACCATGGGCTATTGGGTGGGCAAGCCCTTTGCCCGCCGCGGCTATACCAGCGAGGCCGCGATCGTCTCCCTTGGCTTCGCCTTCGGCCAACTGGGGCTGCACCGGGTGGAAGCCGCCTGCCTGCCCACCAATCAGCCCAGCCAGGGCCTGCTGGAAAAGGTGGGCTTCGTGCGCGAGGGCTACGCCCGTGGCTATCTGCGCATTGATGGCCGCTGGGCCGACCATGTGCTCTTCGGCATCCTGCGCGACGACTGGCGCGGCTGAGCGCCTCTCAAAAGCCCAAGGTTTGAGAAATTTCGTGGTGGCGGTGGCCGTTCATGCCTTGCCGCTGCTCCTCGGCCAGCTGTGAGCGGTCTTGTTCGGTTACGCGCAGCCAGGGGCGGCTTGTCGCGCCGCTGAAATAGAGCAGCAGCGGATGGCCAAGGGGCGCGTCATAGGCCTTGATGACGTTCGCCAGTCGGGCTGGCCGCGGCGGCTCGGCCGCGCCATCCTTGTCGTACAGCGCGAGGTAGCGCTCGAAAGTCTCCGCCTCCACCTCCGCCCAGACACCCCAGCCAAAGAACTCATTCCGCTCTTCAGTAAGGGGAATGGGAAGGACGCCGCGGATGAAGTGCCGGTTGCCATACTGACAAAGGTCGCTGGTGAAGCGCGCCTCGATGGCCCGTGTTTCGGCCGGAATGGCCCAAACCTCGTCGGGTAGTTGCCAACCCCAGTCCTTGGCCAGGCCGTCGTGGCTTTCGCCGCAAAACGCGCAGGTGAACGATGGCGCCACGGGCAAGCTCCTGAATTCTGGCACCGCCAGCCTACACGAGGGTCATTACAAAGACGAACGGCCCGGCGAGTTTCCCCGCCGGGCCGACGTTGTTTGCGCTGAGGTGAAGCTTACCAGCTGAGGCGGAAGCCGGCGGTGAAGACGTGGTCGGTCTCATGCCGGCGGAGCGTGCCGTCGTAGTTGGCGTAGAGGTTGAGGTTGTCGCCTTCCTGCAGGGTCAGGCCGCCACCGATGCCCAGCGCGTTGGCGCCGGTGTCGGGGCCGGTCACGGCGAAGGTGGTGCCCGCCAGGGCGGCCTGGCTGGTCAGGGCCCGGTCGCGGAAGTCGTGCAGCCAGGCCGCCCGGACGCTGGGCGTGATCACCGTGCCGCCGTCCGTCTTCCAGCTGGCCGCCGCCCGGCCGCCCACGCTGCTCTGCAGGGCGGTGGCGTCCAGGTCCTGCAGCACCAGGTCCAGGGCGCCGGCCCCCGTCTCGGTGAAGCCGTCGCGGCCGACCCGCAGCCACTGGATGCCCGCCTGCGGCTCCAGCGTCAGGTTGGAGACCCGCACGCGGTAGCCGGCCGTGACGCCCGCGCTCAGCTCGTCACCCGTGGTGTGACCGAAGGCCGTGCGGCTGAGGCCGCCGAAGCCCAGGGTCCGCGCCGTGTCGTACTGGTCATAGGTGTAGCCGGCGTTGCCGGTGACGAAGAGACCATCGCCTAAGTCGACGTTGCCGTAGGCCGACAGGCCATAGCTGCTGGTCTCGTTGGCCCCGCCGGAGGTGCTTTGCAGCAGCACGCCGGCCAGGCCCAGGGTCACCCCCGGCGCCACCGCCCGGTCGCCGCCGAACAGGCCGCCGCCGGTGTTGCTGTGCCCGCCCGCGGCGTTGCCGTCGCTGTCGACGCGGGTGAACGCCCCCAGGCCCTGCGCCCAGAAGTGCCAGCCGTCCTCCTCCGCCGAGCCGGCGGCCATGCCGCGCTCCCCTTCCACCGGGGTGTCGCCGCTGGCGACACTGGTGTAGAGGGTGCGGCCCACCAGCTGGGCCTGCATCGTGCCCTGCATGCCGCCGGTCACGCCGTCGCGCACCGCGGCCAGCCGCTGGCCCAGCACCTGTGTGGCCGCCAAGCCCCGGGTCAGGCTGTATGAGACGATGTTGGCGTGGGCGCTGCCGCCCATTTGCGCCAGGGCGTCCAGGGACGCCCCCATCGTCGGCAGGCTGTACAGGGCCCGCAGCACGGTGGTGAGGTCGCTGCTGGCCGGGGCGGTCAACCCCGCCACCACGCGGCCCATGGTCTGCTGGTTGGCGCTGGCGCCGGCCAGGCTGGTGTAGGTGGGGGTGACGAACAGGTCGACGGCGTTGCTGGAATACAGCGCCGTGAACTGGCTGCCCGTGGCCAGGCCCGAGGCCGGCTGGGTGACGCCGGCGAAGGTGCCCTGCACCCCGCCGGCCGCCTGCACGACGGTGAAGTCCGTGCCCAGGCCGGGGGTGTAGGTGTTGCTGGCGTTGCCGGTGATGCCGCGCAGCTTAGGCTGCAGCACGGCGCCGGACCCGATGACGTAGCTGCCGCCCGTCACCAGGACGCGGGAGTAGTTGCCGGCCCCCGACCCGGTGCCCGTGCCGTCGATGTCGATGGACAGAACCGACTTGGCGCCTTGCGTCAGGCCGTTGGTGAAGGTCAGCGTGCCCGGGGAGTTGCCGGGCGCCAGGACGCCGGAAACGGTCGCCTGGCCATTGACCACGCCGGAACCGCGCAAGGTGCCGCCGGCGCCGACGGTGACGGTGCCCGACGCCTGGCCGTTGACCGCCACCACGCCGCCGTTGATGGCCAGGGGCGCCGTGACCGTGCCACCCAGGTATAGGCTGCCGCCTATCACCTGCACCGCCGTGGCGCCGGCGATGGTGGACCCGGTCGTCTGCACCAGGGTGCCGCCGCTGATGGTACCCAGCGTCGCGCTGCCGCCGGTCAGGCTGATGGTGCCGCCGCTGACCGAGCCCACGGTGGGGGTGCCGCCGGTGACGGACAGGCTGCCGCCCGTCATCTGGTCCAGCGTGCCGTTGCCGCCAGCGATGGTGGCGGTGGAGCCCGCGGTCAACTGGCTGTTGCCAACGCTGACGATCAGGTCTGTCAGCCCCCCCACCACCGTGCTGGTTACGGTGGTCGAGGTGTAGCCCGGCGCCAGCGCGGTCACGCTGGCGTAGCTGGAGGTGGCGTCGCCCGCCGCCACGATGGTGTAGCTGGTGCCGCTGGTCAGGCCGTAGGCGTATTGCGAGGTCAGAACCACGGTGGCGCCGCTGATGCTGGCGCTGCCGCTGACCTGAAGACCGCCCACGGTGCCGCCGGTCACCAGGGCGGCCAGCGTGCCACCCGTCTGGGCATAGTTGCCGGTGACGGTGGTGGGGGCCGTCAGCGCCAGGGTGCCGCCGTTTTCCACCAGGGTATGGCCGGCGATGCTGACACTGTCGTTCAGTACCAGGTTGCCGGCCAGAGTAACGTCGGCGGCGCTGGACAAGGTGCCACGGGCGCCGTTGGCGCCCGTCAATGTACCAACCACCGTGCCGGCGCCACCGGTGATGGTCAGGTCGGAAGCGGCGGTGTGGATGATGTTGCCGGCGATGACGCCGGTGTTGATGACCGGGCCTAGCGTACCGCTGTCGCGAATGGCGGCCACGGCGCCGGTGATGGTGCCGCTGTTGGTCAGGGCACCGATGGTGCCGACGTTGATGATGCCGGTCTGGCCGCCTTGGATCACCCCGCTGTTGACCAGGGTGCCGATGACGGCGGTGGCGGCGCCATTGTCGATGCCGGCGCCGGCCGCACCCAGGATGGTGCCGCTGTTCATCAGCGTACCGATGGTGCCGCCGACGGGGCCGGTGGTGCCGACCACTGTGGTGATGGAGAAGGTGTACCCGCTCCAATAAGACTTCAGGGACGTGACGACCGTGCTCTCGGCGGAGGCGACGCCGTTAAGAATGCCGTCCTGGCCGCCGGAAATGACGCCGCTGTTGTTCAGCGCGCCGATGGTGCCGCCGCCGGTGGTCGACGTCCAGGTCGTGACCCGCCATGGATAGTCGGAGGAGTTGCTATAGCTGGATCTTTTGCCGAGGTTCGCGATACCGGCACCGATATCCCCGGTTGCAACGCCGTTGTTATTGAGCGTTGCGATCAGGCCGCTGCTTTGAATGCCATCCATACCGCCGGTCAGGGTGCCGGTATTGCTCAAAGTTCCGACACCGCCAGCGTCGGTGCCGCTGTGGGTGCCGTAAGTGGTGTATGAGCTTACGTTGGAGCTGCCAACCCGGATGGCCGCCACGCCGCCCGTCAGCAGCCCACCATTCCCTAGGATGCCAATGGTGCCGCCAACGGCAATGGCGCTGCCCGGCCCGGAAATGGTGCCAGACGGCAGGTTGAGCAACGAGTTCAGGGTTCCACCGACGGCGAGCGCCGAGGCCAGGGTCGAGGTGGCGTTGTCATTCGCGATCAAACCGCTGTTGCGCAAGGTATCGACAGTCGTGTCGAGCTCGACGGCGGCATAGGCGCCTGTGCCGATTATGGATGCGCCGACCAGATTGTCGATGAGACCGATTGTGCCGGCGACATCAGTACCTGTCGACCAGCTCATGGCATACAGGGCCGTCGCCCCCGTGATCAGGCCGCTATTGGTGATGGTCCCGACATTGACACCGCCAACGATAAGCGCCGTTCCGTAATTACCTGGCGACCCCGCACTCGTTGCACTGAGGATGCCGTTATTGATTATTTCATCGATACTGGGGGATATGGTGGTGGAGTAGTCAGAGTATTTGTAGGCCTTGAGGGCGCTGTTCGTGCCGGTGATCAGCCCGTTGTTCACCAAGGTGGACAGGGTGCCGCTTTCGACCAATACGCCCGTGGCGCCGCTGATCGTCCCGGTCGAGCCATTGATCAAGGTGTCCAAGCTGGGGTTGACCATGTAGTTACCGACCAGTTCGATGGCGGCGCCCAAGGTGCCCCGAATCTGCCCGTTGTTCTGCAGCGTGCCGATGTGGCCGTCGCCGTACAGTTCGACACCATATCCGCCTTGGATGGTGCCGGTGGAACTGTTGATCAAGGTTCCGATGATGCCCGGGAGGCTGGCGATGGAATAGGTGCCGAGATTATAAATATACGTGGAGTAACTGGTGCCCGAGACGGCGATGCCGGCGCCGTAGGTGCCGGTGGTGATCATCCCGTCATTGTTCAACTGGATGATGGTGCCGCCCGAAACCCCTACACCGGCGTAGGCGTAGGCGCCGCTGATGGTGCCGGTGGCCCCATTGTTCAGTGTGCCGACCACTCCGCTGATGGTGTTTTGCGAGTCCAGGTATCCCGCAACGGAAACACCGACACCTGCCTGCGTGGCGGCGATCAGCCCGTCATTGTTCAGCGTCCCGATGGTCGAGCCGACATAGACGACGCCACCATAATTGCCGATGATGGAGGCGCCCGCCCCGTTTGTCAGTGTATCGGTCGTCGTGGCGCCATATACGTAGCGGGAGGCGGCGGTGTCGTAGTGGGAACCATAGCTGCCGCTGACGCCATAGTAATAGTTGCCCGTGATGACGCCGCTGTTGCTGAGCGTACCCACGTTGGTTCCCGTCAGGGCGACACCGTAAAAGCCGCTGATGGTCCCGCCGGCTTCGTTCAGAAATAAATCAACCGAGGAACCGTCACGTATGGCGCTGCCATAGTAAGTGTTGCTCGAGCCGATCGACCCGGCATTGTCGATCGTTCCGATCGAGCCGGTGAGATCGACGATGCCGATGGTCCCCCCGGCAGCATTGGCCAGAAGATTAATTCTTCCCGTAATGCTTGAACTGATGGAGGTAAAAACCGTGCCGTTGATGGTTTGGGTATAGCCGCTAGCGGTTCCAAGGTTGATGCCACCGATCACGCCGGCATTGCTTATCGTTCCGACGACCGCCCCCGCCAACGACACGCCACCCGAGATCGTGGCGCCAGCCGCGTTGGCGAACCGTCCGATGGTGCTTTGCACCACTTGGTTGCCAACGGTGTAGATGGTGCCAGTATAGGAATACAGGGCAATGGTGGTCGCCCCTAGATCGATGGCACCGGTGATGATCCCCTCGTTGAGGATGCTTCCGATACTGCCGCCGGTGAGGGTCACGCTGGTCACCGTTCCGTCGGCGGCGTTGATCATCTGGCCGATGGTGTTGCTGACGACGCTGCCGGACACGATTGTGGCGGCGCCCTTGATGGCGGATCCGTAGTTGACATAGTTGGTGGCGATGACACCGCTGTTCGAAATCGTACCGATGGTGGCGTTGCTCACCAGGATGCCCGTCCAGTAGCCCTGGATGGTCGCTCCCGCGCTGTTGCTCAACAGGTCCAGCGTGGTTGCCGACCCACTGTTGCCACCCACGGCCACCGCCGGGCGGTAGGGGTAGCTGGATGTGAACAGGATGGTGCCACTGTTGGCGATGGTGCCAAGAGCACCAGCGGCGCTGACCGCAGTGTAGTAGGGGGTGCTGATCGTCCCGCTATTGTTCAACCCGCCGGAGCTAATCGTCACCGGTCCGGAGTTGCCCGTGATGGTCGTGTCGGCGTGCGCGGCGCCTTGCCAGGCTGCGGACAGCGCCAGGACGGAAGCGCCCAGCAGCAGCGTCTTGGGCAGCAAGGCTTTGGAACGGGGCAGGGCGGCGGTGAGCATGTCGGAAGGCACTCCCAGGCAAATTAATTTCGGCAAGAGGCAGCGCGGCGGGACGAGTGACGGCGAAGGCCGTTCCCGGCTGCAGGAAGGAGGGAAAGGATTTAGTCGGCAGGGGGAGGGGCGAGGCCTGACAACGCCGTCAGGTCAACAGGGGGGCGCCGCAGGTCGAAGCAAGCCGAAACGTGCATGTCTGAACGCAACCCCAACCAAATGCGCACCCATGGGCGAAGATTAGCCCATAAGGAGTATTTGTTAATCCAATTTTTGCAAATGAGTGGATTTGGCCGCCGCGCCCTCTCTTGCGGGTGGTCCACATCGGTATCGATTTACGGATGTAGCGTTCCGGCGGGCGCGGCTCTCGGCGGCGTGGCCATATGCCGCGTATGGCCCCTGGGACTCGGGTGAGCCGGGCCTCAGCCCTCTTCGCCGACCGCCATGCTGGCCAGCGACAGCAGGATGCTGACCAGGCCGCCTTCGGCCACCATCAGGGCGGCTTCCGAGGGGCTGACCCAGCGGCGCTCGCGCTGGCCTTTTTCCGGCCAGTCTTCCAGTTCCCGATCCACCTCGAACAGATAGGCGTCGACGGCGCAGGGCAGGCGCTTGCCCGAGGGCATGACCTTGAAATAGTGGAAGGTGCCCAGGGGCTTCTTGTGAATGGTGCCGATCAGGCCCGCTTCCTCGAATGCCTCGTTCGCCGCCACGCCCCGCGCCTTCAGCTTCTTCTCCGGCCAGCCCTTGGGCACCACCCAGCGCCGTGTCTCCCGCGAGGTGATCAGCATCACCTGCAACTGACCGTCGCGCACCCGGACGGGAATGGCGGCGTACTGGCGCTCGGTGGCCTCGCAGCTCATGGTCGGTGGACCGGAAACGGGTTTGGGGGCGGTGACCTGGGACAGGGGGATGGGACCTTCGCGGCTGGTTGGGAAAGAGAGGGCGCCAAAGGATGCGATGCGGTATCACGCGATAGTATACCCGCAAGCCTGTTTCGTATAATCCCCCAACGGTTGCCGAGGCGTAAATGTTTTCAGTCGCCTAAGCCAAAAATCCATCCGGGCGCCACCAGGTGGTCGGGTGTGCGCCATATGGCCTATTCTGACCGGATGGTCAAAGGGGGAATCGGGCCGTCCCAAGGGCGCCGGAGGGGCTGCACGCGACTGCGGGCGCGCTCAAGGGTTGGAGGGCGGCAGCACCTCGACCTGGGCCAGATGGCCAATGACGTGGGTGAAAAACAGTTCCCCCGCCTCCAGCCGCACGGGCACGACCGGCCCGCCCGGCAGCGGCCGCCCGATCCACAGGTCGAAGCCACGCGGCTTGCCGTCCGGCGCCGCGGTCCAGAAATTCTGGCTGCCACGGCTGGCGGGGCGGAAGCCCGCCACCGGCAGGATGGAAACGCGGCAGCCGATCGCCTCGCCCTCGAACACGGTGTAGTCCGACTTCTCGATGCGCCTGGCGGGGCGGTCTTCCATCAGCACGTCATAACGTCGCCGGCCGTCATAGACGGGCAGGCGGCTGGTGCAGGTGCCGGATTCGGCATGGCGGCTGATGGCGGCGGCCGCGCTCAGCAGGTCGACGGTGCCGGGGCGCTGGTCCGGCGGCACCGCGTTGACGTCGTCAGCCGAAGGCGGCGGCGTCTGGGTGAAGGTCACCGCCGTTTGCGTCGTGCCGTAAGGGGCGGCATAGGCCAGCGTGGCGTCCCAGGTCTTGTCGCGCAGGGTGCGCAGGCTGTGGAAATGGCGCGGGGCGACGCCATTGACGCCGCCGAATTGCCCGTCCGCCTCGGCGGTGTAGGACCACTTGATCAGGCGGGCCAGCAAATCGCCGGCTTCCGCCGCCACCGTGACGCGGTAATTGGGGCCGCTGATCTCCGTCTCCAGGGTCATGCGGCCCATCTTCAGGCCACCGACATAGACATCATAACCCAGGCGCAGGTGCTGGGGCGGGGCGTCCGCCGCGCGGGCGTCCAAGGGGGTGGAGAGAACCGCCAGGGTCAGCACGGCGGCGCGGAGGGGGGCGGGCAATGTCATGCCGCCAGGATCGGGATGGAAAGTGGCGGGGGAAAGGCGAGCGTCACACGCTCCCACCTCAGGCGTGTCCAATCCCTAGGCGTGCCCCACCCCTAGGCGTGTCCCACCTCGGCCGACAGCATGGGCAGGCTGACGCCCAGCTTGGCGATGGCGCGTTCCCACTTGGTGTCCATGTCCTCGTCGAACAGCAGGGTGGGGTCGGCCGGCACGTGCAGCCAGCCGTTGGCCTGCATCTCCTGGTCCAGCTGTCCCGCCGCCCAGCCGGCATAGCCCAAGGCCAGCAGGCACTGGCGGGGGCCGCGTCCCTCGGTGATGGCGCGCAGAATGTCCACCGTGGCGGTCAGCGCCACCTCATCCTCTACCCGCAGTGTCCCTTCGCGCTGATAGTCGGTGCTATGCAGCACGAAGCCGCGGCCCGGCTCCACCGGTCCGCCGAAATGCACACGCAGGCGATCGCCCGGATCGCCGCCGTCTATGCCCAGCTGTTCCAGCAGGCCGCCGGCGTCGATGCCGTCGAACAGGCGGTTGACCACCAGGCCCATGGCGCCATCGTCGGTATGGGCGCAGACGTAGATGACCGTGCGGGCGAAGCGCTCGTCTGGCATCGACGGCATGGCGACCAGCAGTTGCCCGGTCAGGAAACGTCGGATGGTGGTGTCCCTCATGGGCGGCGCCTTCCCTATCTCGATCACGGCCCCGCCAGGGGAGGCCGCTGGGGACCGGCCCGGCGGCCGGCGTGCTCACACTGCCTGTCCATGCCCTTGAACGTAGCATGGCTGTTCGGCCCCGTCGCCCCCAAGGGGCATCATCGAAACCTCATATTCTGGTCATATTGCGCGCCAGCGGCGGGTGACAAGGGGGTACGGCCCCGTTTCCCTTGCCCAGCCATCCCCCCCGGCCTAGAACCACCGGATATACGAAGCGCAGACACGCCCCCAAGACCGCCCCCGCCCCGTCGGGGCCATATCCCAGGGAGTTCAGACATGACCATTCAGGTTGGCGATACATTTCCCACCGTCACGGTGAAGTACCTGACCGAGGCCGGCATGCAGGAGACCAGCACCGACGCCCTGCTGAAGGGCAAGAAAGTCGTGCTCTTCTCCGTGCCCGGCGCCTTCACCCCGACCTGCTCGGCCAAGCACCTGCCGGGCTTCGTGCAGAACGCCGCGGCGCTGAAGGCCAAGGGCGTGGACGCCGTGATCTGCATGGCCGTCAACGACCCCTTCGTGATGCACGCCTGGGCCAGGGCCAACGAGGTGGGCGACACCGTGTTCATGCTGCCCGATGGCAATGGCAC
This sequence comes from Azospirillum sp. B4, assembly GCF_000333275.1. GTDB lineage: Bacteria > Pseudomonadota > Alphaproteobacteria > Azospirillales > Azospirillaceae > Nitrospirillum. The sequence continues at coordinate 16,639 of NZ_BACU01000693.1, forward strand.
CCTGGCCCGGGACCTGGGCCTGGTCATGGACGGCACCGCCTACAACCTGGGCCAGCGCAGCCAGCGCTTCGCCCTGGTCATCGATGACGGCGTCGTCACCCGCGTGGATGTGGAAAAGTCCGGCGCCTTCGAAGTCTCCAGTGCCGAGGCGGTATTGAAGCACTTGTAAAGACCAGCCTCATAACGCCAAAAGGCCCGCCGGGGTTCCACAGACCCCGACGGGCCTTCTTATTGGCCGTCCCGCGCCAGCACCCTGGGGCGCCGGAACTATCTACCCCGCGCCTCCGCCAGGCCTTCGCGGGCCAGCTGGTCGGCGCGTTCGTTTTCCGGGTGGCCGGCGTGTCCGCGCACCCAGTGGAACACAACCTCGTGCCGGTCGGCCTGCGCGGACAGGCGCTGCCACAGGTCCACGTTCTTCACCGGCTTCTTGTCGGCGGTCAGCCAGCCCTTGGCCCGCCAGCCATGGATCCACTTGGTGATGCCGTCCCGCAGGTACTGGCTGTCGGTGTGCAGGTCCACCTTCACAGGGCGCTTCAGCGTCTCCAGCGCCTGGATGGCCGCCATCAGTTCCATGCGGTTGTTGGTGGTGTCGGGCTCCCCGCCCTTCAACTCGCGCTCCGTGCCGTTCCAACGCAGGATGGCGCCCCAGCCGCCGGGGCCGGGGTTGCCGCTGCAGGCGCCGTCGGTGAAGATCTCCACGCGCGGGCTGGGCTTGGCGGAGGGATCCGGGGCGGGCGTGGCGGTCATGTCAGGTCCTCCGGCGCCAGGCCGTAATCAGCCAGGCTGCGCGCCTGCTGGTGGAAGCGCAGCTTGTGCAGGTATTCCAGCGGGTCCTTGCGTTTCACCAGGGCGCCGGGGGGTGTGTTCAGCCAATCGTAGAGACGGGTCAGCAGGAAGCGCAGGGCGCTTCCTCGGGCCAGCAGGGGCAGGGCCGCCACCTCGGCGGCCGTCAACGGCCGTACCTTGGCGTAGTTGACCAGCAGCAGGCGCGATTTGGTGACGTTGAGGGCGCCGTCGGGTTCGAAGCACCAGGCGTTCAGGCAGATGGCCAGATCGTAGGCCAGCATGTCGCTGCAGGCGAAGTAGAAGTCGATCAGGCCGGACAACGCCCCGTTACGGAAGAAGACGTTATCCGGGAACAGGTCGGCGTGGATGATGCCCTGGGGCAGGCCGGGGCGGCCGTCGCGCCCGGGCCACAGGGCCGACAGCGCGGCCAGTTCGTCCGCCAGGATATCCTTCAGGCCGGGCTTCACCCCATCGGCGCCATCCGCCGTGGCCGTCACCAGGGCCTGCCAGCCCTCCAGCGACAGGCTGTTGCGGCGGGGAACGGCATAATCGGCGCCGGCCAGGTGCAGCCGCGCCAGCGCCGCGCCCAGGGCGGCGCAGTGTTCCGGCAGGATGCGGCGGGGCCACATGCCGGTGAGGAAGGTGACGATCACCGCCGGCCGGCCGGCCAGGACGCGCAGGGCCTCGCCATCGCGGGCGGCCACCGGCAGCGGGCAGGTGATGCCCCGGTCCGCCAGATGCCGCATCAGGCCCAGGAAGAAGGGCAGGTCGGCCGGGTTCACCCGCTTTTCATAGAGGGTGAGGATGTAGGGGCCTTCCGTGGTCACCAGCAGGTAGTTGGAGTTCTCCACCCCCTCGGCGATGCCCTTGCACGAGATCACCTCGCCGATCGCGTAATCGGCGATGAACGCGCGCAGTTCCTCATCGGTGACTTCGGTATAGACGGCCATGCCTGCGAGGTAGCGGGATTCCCGGCTGGGGTCAATGGTCGCGGGGCGACTGGGGACGCCTTTTCCGCCAAGGGCGGACGTGCTCAGCACCCATGTGGTCAAAATGGCGATTTAGTGGCGGAAAGCGTCACGGTGTCGCGGTGTTTCTTGTGGGGTGAAAATTTTTATTCAGCAAAAACAAAGCATTATCGCAGCGGTGGGAACTTGGCACGGCGGTTGCTTTTAAGGGGACATGGCCGACACCGCCACCGGCGACCGGCCCCCGAGACAACCGAACTTCCCGTTGTGGAGATTGAAATGACCGACCTGACCATGAGCGCCGCCGCCCGGACCTACACCGCCCACGCCGGCCACACCTCCCGGAACCTGACGGCCCTGCTCCGCCACCTGCCGCTGCTGGCCGTCACGGCCCTGCTGTCGGTCGCCATCATTAGCCTGTTCTAAGCACCGCTTGTTTGGGCACCGCCTGTTCGGGCACCGCCCCTAAGGCAGGTGCCTTCGTCCGCCACCGCTTCATCTCAAGGACGCCTGCCATGGGACTGTTTTCCCGCCTCGGCGACATCATCGATGCCAACCTGAACGCCATGTTGGACCGGGCTGAAGATCCGGAACGCCTGATCGGCCTGGTCATCCAGGAGATGGAGGACACGCTGGTCGAGGTGCGCGCCGAAGCCGTGCGCTCCATGGCCCGCCGCAAGGAGCTGGAGGCCCGCTACCGCGATGTCGAGTTCGAACTGCTGGAATGGGACCGCAAGGCCGAACTGGCGGTGACCAAGGGCCGGGAGGATCTGGCCCGGGGCGCCCTGGTGGCCAAGGCCCGGCTGGCCGAGGCCGCCGACCCCATCCGCCGCGAAATCCAGGCCATCAGCGACAGCCTGGCCAAGAGCGCCGACGACGTGGCGCGGCTGGAGGCCAAGCTGGCCGATGCCCGGGCCCGCCAGGGCAGCCTGATGGCCCGGCACCGGAGCGCCACCGCCCGCCTGCGCATGCGCAGCCAGCTGCACGACAACCGCCTGGAGGAGGCGCTGTCCCAGTACGGCAGCCTGCAGCGGGATATCGACATGCTGGAGAGCGAGGCCGAGGTGATGGAGATGGGCCGCCAGCCCCGTGGCCTGGCCGCCGAGATCGACGCCCTGGGCGACGACAAGGTGACCGCCGAGCTTGAGGCGCTGAAGGCCCGCGTCGCCGGCCGCGCCAACCCGCAAGGCTGAGACCAGTCCGTGAACGACCCGGCGCGTTGCGCGCCGAGCTTATGAACACCGGCGCGCAGGCGCCTTACCGAATAGGGGAGAGGGATTATGAGGAGCTTTCAGCGCATTTCCGCCACCATGCGTCGCAACCGTCTGACCAAGGACCCCAGCCGCGCCGTCCTGTTCGGTGTCTGCGCCGGCATCGCCCGCTACACCGGCCTGCCCGCCACCTTCATCCGCATCCTGACGGTGCTGAGCCTGTTCTTCTTCTTCGGCGCCACCGTGGTCGTCTACGCCGCCCTGGCGCTGGTGCTGGACAGCCAGTACGCCGACGGGGAAGAGTCCACGTCAGCCGCACCTCCTACCGCTACCA
>NZ_BACU01000692.1 GCF_000333275.1 Azospirillum sp. B4
GCCGCGCTTCATCGCCTACCTCGACGAGGCATTGCCGCGGCACCCGACCCTGCAGCCGCTGGCGCAACTGCTGCAGACGCGGATCAAGCCGGCCCTGGCGCAGCGCGCGGCGGCCGGCGCATGAAGGCGCTGATCTT
>NZ_BACU01000691.1 GCF_000333275.1 Azospirillum sp. B4
CGATGATCGCCGGCCCGGGCTCGATCGCGTCGGTGATGCTGCTGACCGCGCGCAGCCACGGGGTGGAGCAGACCGCGATCGTGATGGCGGCGCTGGCGGCAAA
>NZ_BACU01000690.1 GCF_000333275.1 Azospirillum sp. B4
CGCGGCGACCCAAGCCGCCGCCTCGCGCGGTTCCAGGCCTCCCCGGCCAAATCCGCCGCGCCGGCCAAGCCGGGACGGCCCGCCGCCAACGCCTCCAAGGCCGAGGGCAAGACCGGCTCGGGCAAGGACAGGCCGACTAGGGGTAAACCGGCTGGGGGTAAGCCGGCCGGGGGTAAAAAAGCCTGATGCGCATCGTCGGCGGACGTCACCGTGGGCGGGTCCTGGCGGCCCCCACCGGCCGGGACGTGCGGCCCACCAGCGACCGCACGCGCCAAGCCCTGTTCAACATCCTGGAGCATGGCGGCTTCTTCAGCGACGACGGCCCCACGGTGGCCGGCCGCGTGGTGCTGGACGCCTTCTGCGGCACCGGCGCGCTGGGGCTGGAAGCCGTGTCGCGCGGGGCGGAGGCGGCCCTGTTCCTTGACGTCAGCCGCGCCTCATTGGATCTCGCCCGCGCCAACGCCGCCACCCTGAAGGAAACGGGCCGCTGCCAGTTCATCCAGGGCGACGCCACAAAAGCCCCGGCCTTGAACACCCAGGGGGCGCGGCAGGCCGCCAGCCTGGTGTTCCTGGACCCCCCGTACGGCCAGGGTCTGGCGCCACGAGCGCTGGAGGCCCTGTCCGTGGCCGGCTGGCTGGCACCTGAGGCCCTGTGCGTGGTGGAGATCGGCGGTGACGATCCCTTCGAAGCGCCACCAGGTTTCGAGGAACTGGACGACCGCCGCTACGGCGATACCCGGGTGCTAATCCTCAAGCGGGGCTGACATTCAGCCGCCCTCAGGCGCCGGGCGCCCGCGTCCTCGGGCTTGGCTTGTCCCCGGTTTCCAGTCCGCTACATTCCCCGGAAACCTCCGGCGGCCCCAGTCGGGGCCTATGGCGCCACGAGGCTAAGCCTCATGGTGCCGCCACCCGTTCCACCAGCCCCTCAAGGTTGCGGTCGCGGATGCCCAGCTCATGCAGATGGCGAACGGTGTTGACCAGATAGTCGACGTTGCGCCCGCTTTCCCCCACGCCCTGGCGGATCAGGCAGGCCAATTCGTCCGGGGCCAGGCGGCCGCAATATTGCTCATGCCCGCGCACCACCGTGAAGGCCAAGGTGGGCACCCGGGCCCCACCGTCCAGCGTGGCGGCCAGCAGCCGCGGCTCATAGACCGCGTTCTGCATCTCCCGGTCCCAGAGATAGTCCAGCACGCCCGGCGCCCGGTCCGCCGCCACGCGGTAGGCGATGCCCCGGCAGGCGCCGCCCCGGTCCAGGCCCAGCACGGCGCCCGGGCAGGCGCGGGTGCCGCGATGGCGGAAGGAATAGACGCTGAAGCCCCGGTGCCAGCCCCGCACCGTGGCCCGCCGCCGCTCCTCAAAGGGGAAGCCCGGGTTCCACATCAGGGACCCGTAGCCGAAAACCCAGACATCGGCGCCGGTGGCGATGCCGAGAGCGCGATAGGGAGCGGCGATTTCAGGAGTGGTAGTGGACAAGGCGGGCACGCCGGGCAAGGAAACGGACATCGTCCCCGACCCTGGACGGGTTCGGCCCCTTCCGTCAACCGCGCGTTCACCAGCACCGCCGGCAATAAGCGCTGGCATTCCAAGCGGCCGATACCGACCTATGACTGAAGACTGCGGGATGGGCGCCGCCCTTGCCAAATCCACCGGCCCCGTGGCCTCATCGCCCGCGTACCCCGACGCCCCGCGTCGTCAATCGGGATTTCCCATGCGTGTCCGCCCCCTCACCCTCGTCCTGTTCCTGGTGCTGGTCCTGGTCACCGGCTATGCCGTGTGGTGGCACCGCATGGCCACCCGCCTGTTGACCCTGCTGGAGCACGACACCGACCTGGCGCGGTCGGCGGGCGCCACCATCACCTATCAGCCGCCCACCCTGGGGGGCTTCCCCCTGGGCATCGCCATCACCGCGACCCAGGTGAAGGTGGACAAGCCGGACGGCCTCAGCTGGTCGGCCGACACGGTCAGGGCCTCCGCCCCCATATGGCGGCTGCACGACGTGGTGCTGACCCTGCCCAAGGGCGGCCACGCCACATTGCCGCGCGAGGGGGCCCGCCCCGCGCTGGACGCCACCGCCGCCATCGCCGGCGGCCGCGTCGCCCTGGATCCGGCCACCGGCGCGCCGCGCTCCGTACGGGTTGACCTCGCCCACGCCACCCTGACGGCCGCGGCGGTGCCGGCACCGGAAGGAACGCCCGAGGGCGCGGCCCCGCCGGCCAGCCTGTTGCCCGCCGGCAGCTACCCCATCGAGACCTTCTCCCTGACGGTGGAGCGGCCGGCGACACCGCCCGCCGATCACACCGGCACGGGCCTGGCCTTGCATCTGGACGTGGCCGGCATGACCGTGCCGCCGGTCCGCAGCCTAGGGCCCACCCTCCAGCGCCTGATCCTGACCGCGCGGGTGCAGGGCCCCCTGCCCGCCGCCCCCACGGCGGAAGCGGTGGGCCCCTGGTCGAAGGACGGCGGCACGGTGGAGGTGGACAGCCTGAAGCTGGACTGGGGCGACCTGCACATGTCGGCCAACGCCACCCTGGCCCTGGACGGCGCCCTGCAGCCCCAGGGCTCCGGCTCCGCCGAGCTGACGGGCCTGGACAGCCTGGTGGACGCGCTGAAGGACGGCGGCACCCTGCACGCCAACCAGGCCGCCCTGGTGCGCGCCGGCCTGGCGCTCCTGTCCAAGCCCAGCGCCAACGGCGGCGCCCCCAGCCTGAAGCTGCCCATCAGCATGCAGGACCATAAGCTTCAGGTCGGCCCGCTGGTCGTCGGCCACTACCCCGACATCGTCTGGCGGTGACGACCCCGCCTATTGCCTCGCCCCGCCGAATGGCGGCACCCAACACGTGAGCGAAGCCAAGGGCCGGGGAGCGAAGCGACTAGGCTGCGACCGCAGCCGCCGCAGCGAGCACCAAAGGGCGGATGCCCCGCCGGCGCCTGAGGCAAACCAACTACGCCTGCTTGGCGTCGATGATCGAACGGCGGATGGCGCGGGTGCGGGTGAACAGGTCGAACAGCTTGTCGCCCTCCCCCCAGCGGATGGCGCGCTGCAGGGCCGTCAGGTCCTCGGTGAAGCGCTGGATGATCTCCAGCACCGCCTCGCGGTTGTTGAGGAAGATGTCGCGCCACATGACGGGATCGGAGGCGGCGATGCGGGTGAAGTCGCGGAAGCCCGTGGCGGAGAAGCGGATGACCTCGGACTTCGTCGCCTCCTCCAGATCCGTCGCCGTGCCGACGATGGTGTAGGCGATCAGGTGCGGCAGGTGGCTGGTGATGGCCAGTACCTGGTCGTGGTGACTGGCGTCCATCACCTCGATCTGTGAACCGCAGGCGGCCCACAGGCGGCCCAGCCTGTCCACCGCCTCCGCGTCCGTGCCCGGCGGCGGGGTCAGGATCAGCCAGCGCCCGCGGAACAGCTCCTTGAAGCCGGCGTCGGGGCCGGAATGCTCCGTGCCCGCCAAGGGGTGGCCGGGAATGAAATGCACCCCGTCCGGCACGTGGGGGGAGACGTCGCGCACCACCGCCTGCTTGACGGAGCCCACGTCGCTGAGCGTGCTGCCCGGCGCCAGATGCGGGCCGATCAGGGCGGCCACGTCGGCGTAGGCGCCCACGGGTGTGCACAGCACCACCAGGTCGGCGCCGGCCACGGCCTTGACGGCGTCCCGTTCCACCCGGTCGGCGATGCCCAGTTCCGCCACGCGGGCGCAGACGGCTTCCGACCGGTCGCTGGCCACCACCTCGCCGGCCAGGCCGCGATCCTCCATCAGGCACCGCAGCAGGGAGGAGCCGATGAGGCCCAGGCCGATGACGCAAATGCGGTTGTAAAGAGGGCCCGCGGCCGGAACGGCCGCATTCGTTTCAGACACGCTCATTTGCTCAGACAGGCTCATTTGCCGGCCACCCAGTCGGCCAGGCCCGCCACCACGGCCTGCATCTCATCCTCCAGGCCGATGGTGATGCGCAGGCAATGCGGCAGGCCGTAGGAGCCCACCTGCCGCACCAGGATGCCGCGTGACTTCAGCAGTTGCCGGGCCCCCTCCGCGTTGGCCCGGTCGCCCGCCTGCTCGGCGAAGGAGACCAGGACGAAGTTGGCGACGGAAGGGTGGACCACCAGGCCCAGGTCCCGCACCCGGCCCACGAACCATTCGCGCACCTGGGCGTTGTGCCGGCGGCTCCTTTCCAGGAATTCGGTGTCCTCCAGCGCCGCCAGGCCGGCGGCCTGGGCGCTGGACGCCACGTTGAAGGGACCGCGCACCCGGTTCAGCACGTCGGCCACGGCCGCCGGGCAGTAGGCCCAGCCCAGGCGCAGGCCCCCCAGCGCGAAGATCTTGGAGAAGGTGCGGGTCATCACGACGTTGCTGAACGCGTCGACCAGCTCGGCCCCATCGCTGTAGTCCGCCGCGTCCACGTATTCGGAATAGGCGGCGTCGACGACCAGCAGCACGTTTCCCGGCAGGCCCGCGTGCAGGCGCCGCAGCTCGTCCCTGGTCAGGTAGCTGCCGGTGGGGTTGTTGGGGTTGGCGATGAAGACCACGCGGGTGCGGGGCGTCACCCTGGCCAGCAGGGCGTCCACGTCGGTCTTCAGGTCGCGTTCGGGTGCCGCCACGGGGGTGGCGCCGGCGAAGCGGGCGCTGATGGGGTAGATGGCGAAGCCGTGGACGGTATGCAGCACCTCGTCCCCCGCGCCGGCATAGGCGCGGGTCAGCAGCTGCAGCACGTCATCGGAGCCGTTGCCACAGACGATGCGGTCGGCATCCAGGCCGAAGCGGCGGCCGAGGCCGGCGCGCAGCGCGCTGGAACCGCCGTCGGGATAGCGGTGGATCTGTTCCGCCACGGCCTTGTACGCGGCGATGGCCTTGGGGCTGGGCCCCAGCGCGCCTTCGTTGGAGGCCAGGCGAATCAGCCGCGACGCCCCCGGCGCATGCGCCTCGCCCCCGACATAGGCATGGATATCGAGAATGCCGGGGTTGGGAACGGGAACGGACATGATGCTGGGCAACCTTCTGACAGGCGGTGGCGGACTTCTTC
>NZ_BACU01000689.1 GCF_000333275.1 Azospirillum sp. B4
GGCCATCGCGACCGGCTGGTGGCGCTGGGTGGCGCGTTGGGCCTGGTGGCCGGCGTGCTGGGCAAGATGGCCCGCGACCTGTCGCTACTGATGCAGACGGAGGTGGGGGAGGCGTTCGAGCCGGCGGAGCGGGGCAAGGGCGGGTCGTCCGCCATGCCGCACAAGCGCAACCCCGTGGCCTGCGCCGTGGCGCTGCAGGCGGCCACCCGCGTGCCGCCCCTGGTGGCCACCCTGTTCGCGGCCATGCCGCAGGAGCAGGAGCGCGGCCTGGGCGGTTGGCACGCGGAGTGGGAGACGCTGCCGGAGATCTTCCGCCTGGTGGGCGGCAGCCTGCGGGTCATGGCCGACGCCATGGCCGGGCTGGAGGTGGACGCCGCCCGCATGCGCGCCAACCTGGACATCACCCGCGGCCTGCTGATGTCGGAATCCGTGGTCATGGCCCTGGGCGAGGCCCTGGGCCGGGGGCCCGCCCATTCCCTGGTGGAAAAGGCCAGCCGCCAGGCGGTGGCCGAGGGCCGGTCCCTGGGCGAGGTGCTGGCCACCGTGCCGGAGGTGACGGCCAACCTGACGCCGGATCAACTGGCCGCCGCCCTGGATCCCTCGACCTATCTGGGCATGGCGCCGCGGTTCGTTTCCCGGGCCCTGGCGGCCCGCTCTTCCCGCGATACATGAGGATAACCGTCTATGCCACTGATCACATTGGATGATGGCTGCCACTTGAGCTATCGCGTCGACGGTCCCGCCGATGCCCCGCCCTTGGTGCTGTCCAACTCCCTGGGTACCGCCGTGGCGATGTGGGAGCCGCAGATGGCGGCGCTGACCGAACAGTATCGCGTCATCCGCTATGACAGCCGGGGCCACGGCGCCAGTGACGCCCCCGCCGGTCCCTACACCATGGCGCGGCTGGGCCAGGATGTGCTGGGCCTGCTGGATGAATTGGACCTCTACCGCGTCCGCTTCTGCGGCCTGTCCAAGGGCGGCATGGTGGGGCAATGGCTGGGCATCAACGCTGGTCAGCGGCTGGAACGCCTGGTGCTGGCCAACACCGCCGCCTACATGGGGCCGCCCGAGAGCTGGCAGGGCCGCATGGACTTGGTGACGGCCCAGGGCATGGGCGCCGTCACCGAGGCGGTCATCGAGCGCTGGTTCACCCCCGGCTTCGTGGCCGCCGAACCGGAGGCCACGGACCGTGTGCGCCAACTGCTGCTGGCCACCAAGCCGCAGGGCTATGTCGGGTGTTGCGCCGCCATCCGCGACATGGACCAGCGGCCGCAGTTGGGCGGCGTTTCCGTGCCCACCCTGGTCATCGGTGGCACCCAGGATCCCGCCACCCCACCGGCGAAGGCTGAGGAACTGCACGCCGGTATCAAAGGCAGCCGCCTGGTCATGCTGGAAGCCGCCCATCTTTCAAATATCGAGCAGGCGGCGGCTTTCACCGCCGCGCTGCTGGACTTCCTGGCCTGAAGGACCACTCCCTATGGATGAGCAAGAGCGTTACGAGTTCGGCCTGAAGACCCGGAAGTCCGTCCTGGGCGACGCCCATGTCGACCGCGCCCTGGCCAGCCGAACGGAGTTCAACACTGAGTTCCAGGACCTGATCACCCGCTACGCCTGGGGGGAGATCTGGACGCGGCCGGCCATCGACCACACCACGCGCCGCCTGATGACGCTGTCCATGATGATCGCCCTGAACCGGGGCGACGAATTCAAGATGCACGTCCGCGCCGCCGTCCAGCACGGCGTGTCCAAGGACCTGATCAAGGAAGTGATCCTGCAGAGCGCCATCTATTGCGGCGTTCCCGCCGCCAACACCGCCTTCCACCAGGCGGCGGAGGTTTTCGCGGCGCTGGAGGCGGCGGAAGGCTAAGCCCCTTCCACCTCCCTCACCACCGCCTCCAGCTGCCCCCGCAGCCAGGCCTGGGCCGGGTCGTGCTGGCCGCGCAGGTGCCAGGCCATGTACATGCGCAAGCCCCCCGCCTCAACAGGGGCACCCGCCAGCAGGTCGGCGGGCAGGGGGGCGATGGTGAAGTCGCGCAGATCCACCTGATGCAAGCGGCTGGGCACGCAGGCCAGCAGGTCGCTGCCCCGCAGGAAGGCCGCCAGCCCGGCGAAGGTGGGCACCGACACCACCACGTCGCGGTGCAGGCCCAGGGCCTCCAGCCCCTTGTCGAAGGACAGGGGATCGGCGGTGGGGTGGATGACGGTGACGTGGCGATCGGCCAGGAATTCGGCGGCGGTGGCCGGCGCCGACCGGCGGCCGCCATCATAGACGCAGACGTAACGGTCCTCGAACAGCCGCTTCTGGATGATGTCCGTCCCCTCCGGCGGGGTGGGGGAGATCAGCAGGTCGCACCGCGCCTCACGCAGGATATCGCCCGTGGGCCGGCCGGAAGGCACGACCTGCAGGCGGAAGCCGGCCACCTGGGGCCGCACCCGGCCATACAGCCGGGGCAGCAGCAGGTCGCACTGGAAGTCGTTGGCCGCCACCGTCCAGTTCAGGCGGGCGCGGGCGGGGTCGAAGGCGGCCGCGGCCGTCAGCGCCTTCAGCCCATCCATCAGCGCGCGGGCCTGGGGGACCAGCTGGTCTGCATGCTGGGTCGGGACGATGCGCCGGCCGGATTTCACGAACAGCGGATCGCCCACCAGGCCGCGCAGGCGGTTCAGCGCGTGGCTGACGGCCGATTGCGCCATGTCCAGCCGCCGGGCGGCGGCCGAAAACGACCCTTCCTCATACACCATGACGAACAGCCGCAGCAGATGGCCGTCCACGGGCCAAGTGTTCAAGGCCCCCATGGGACGCCGCTCCAAATCATGAATCATATCGATTGATTAATGGTCATGCATGGGATTTCAAAAGCATGGAATGATACTAGGTAGGGTGAAAAATGTGGCGCCGCACTTTGCCGCATCCAATAACCAACGCGAAGACGGGCCTGAAATGACGAAAGAATCATATCGATTGATTATATGGTCATGCATGGGATTTTCAGAAGCATGGAATGATCTAGGGTAGGGGTGAAAGATGTGGGCGCCGCACTTTGCCCGCATCCGAATAACCAACCCGGGAGGACGGGGCCTGAGATGAGCGACAAAGAAAACCTGGGTGAATTCACCCGGCGTGACCGTGCCTGGCATCCGCCGGCCTACACCCCGCAGTACAAGACGTCGGTGCTGCGTTCCCCGGGCAAGGCGCTGGTGTCGCTGCGCCAGTCCATCGGCGAGCGCACCGGCCCGGTGTTTGGCCACGGTGACCTGGACCCCTTGGACAACGACCTGATCCGCAACTACATCACCACCGGCGAGGAAGCCATCGGTGAGCGCATCATCGTCCACGGCCGCGTGGTGGATGAGATGGGCCGGCCGGTGCGCAACACCCTGGTCGAGGTCTGGCAGGCCAATGCCGGCGGCCGCTACCGCCACCGCAACGACCGGTACCTGGCCCCGCTGGACCCGAACTTCGGCGGCTGCGGCCGCTGCGTCACCGATGAGGATGGGCGGTACTTCTTCCGCACCATCAAGCCGGGACCCTATCCCTGGATGAACCACAACAGCGACTGGCGCCCCTCGCACATCCATTTCTCGCTGTTCGGCAACGCCTTCGCCCAGCGCCTGGTCACCCAGATGTATTTCGAGGGCGATCCCCTGATCCCGCTGTGCCCCATCATCGGCACCATCCCCGACAAGGCGGCGGTGGACCGGCTGGTGGCCAAGCTGGACATGAACGAGATGGTGCCCTTCGACAGTCTGGTCTACCGCTTCGACCTGGTGCTGCGCGGGCGCCGCTCCACCTTCTTTGAGAACCGGCCGGAGGGGAACTGAGCCATGCCCGTTGATTATCTGAAGGAAACCCCCTCGCAGACCGGCGGACCCTATGTCCATATCGGCTGCCTGCCGGCCTTCGCCGGCCTGAACCTGCGCACCCAGGAAAAGCTGCACGTCCTGGCCGGCGGCGGCGTGCCGGGAGAGCGGATCCGCATCGAGGGCGTGGTCTATGACGGCTCCGGCCACCCGTTGCGCGATGTCATGCTGGAACTGTGGCAGGCCGACAGCACCGGCGCCTACAACGCGCCGGGCTTCCGGGGCTGGGGCCGCGTCGGCGCCGATGCGGAAACGGGGCTCTGGGCGTTCGAAACCATCCGGCCCGGCGCCACGCCCTGGGTGGACGGCCGGCCGCAGGCGCCGCATTGCTCCCTGCTGCTATTCGCGCGCGGCATCAACATCCACCTGCATACCCGCATCTATTTCGATGACCGGGCGGACGCCAACGCCGCCGACCCGGCGCTGCTGTCGATTGAGCTGGTGCACCGCCGCCAGACCCTGATCGCCGCCCGGCAGGCGGGGGACGGAATCCCCACCTTCCGTTTCGACGTCCACCTGCAGGGCGCGCGAGAGACGGTGTTCTTCGACTGCTGACCCCCCGGAACGCCCTTTGGGGTGAGAAGGGATATGGGGAAGGGCCCGGCGGCCAAGGCCGGGCCCTTCCTACATCTGGAAGGAATATCGTTTTAAAACAGTCGGTTAATTTCAGAAGAATATTGGAAGAATGCCTGTCGCCCTTCCCGGACTAGGTTTCCCCGGCCAGCCCCCGACAGGTGGGGGCGGTTTGATTCGATGGAAGGGGAATGGGCATGAACGCGACGATGCAGGCCGCCACGGCGCCCGCGGTGGCCACCCTGGGACGGGGCCGGCGCCTGCTGATGGCGCCCGGCGTTCATGCCCGCTTGCCGGCGCGCCCGCCGGCGGTCACCCGGCTGGGCCAGATCGCCCAGGCGCTGGTGGAACAGACGGTGGCGGCGACCCTCAGCCTGGCGGTCACCAGCACCCATCTGCATGCCCTGGCGCAGATGTCGGCCCCCGCCATCGTGTTCCAGGAACTGCCGCCCTTTCCCTCCCCCCTCGGGACGTCGTCGTTGCAGGCGGCGTACAACGCGTTGAGGGACCAGCTGGCGGTGTTCCGATCGGGGGCCGAGAGCTGGATCACACCCCGGCGGGGCGCGGAAATGCCCAGCGTTCTTTCGCAACTGGCATCGATGCCGCGTCTGCTGGCGGACATCACCCGCACCCTCAATGACGCCCTGGTCGGCCGCTATGGCCAGACGGCCGGTCAACCGGCCTGCACCTATTCCTTGAAGGTTTGCGAACGCGCCCTTCGGCGCCAGGGCGAGGCCGTTTCCGCCCTGCTGGCGGCGGCCAGCCAGCAGGGGCAATGGCTGGCGACCACCGCCGGCACCCTGGTTGGCGCCACGCAAACCGGCCCCCTGGGTCAGTTGTTGGCGGCCTATGGCGGCGAGGTCAAGGCGATGACCACGGCCGTGGAGCAGGCCCGGGCGGGCGTGGCCGCCGAAGCCGGCCGGATCATCGGCGCCGGCGTGGGCACGCTGTCGTCCCTGACGGCGGGGGTGGTCGGCCTGACGCTATGCTGGAACCCCCAGGGCTGGGCCATGATACCGGGCGGCGCCATCGGCATGGACGCCGATCTGGGCGCGCTGCAGGCGCAGTTGGGCAAGCTGGAGGCGCTGATCGAGGTCAAGGTCGACCGGTGGCGGCAGGAGCAGGCGGCGGCCCTGCTGCTGGCCGGCATGCGCGTGCAACTGCAGGGCGTCGCCCCCATGCTTCAGGCCACGCAGGAGGAACTGGCGGCCCTGGTCTGGCTGTTGGGCACCCTGCCGGCCGAGATGTCGAACGCCCTGGGCGCGCTGGAGGCTGGCGAACGGGAGGCGGCGCGGGAGGAGTGGAACGCGGTGATGGCCGATGCCGCCCTGTCCGACACGCCAGCCCTGCATCTATGGCCGTCCCCCACGCACCTCAGCGCCCCGTCCAAGGTGGCGGTCGCGGGGGACGACATTTTCCGCATCGGCCCGTCGGGCCGGATGTACCAGTATTGCGAAACGACCCGGTCGTGGACCGACATGAAGGAAAGCGCGCTGAGTTGCGTCAGCGACGGCTATGACCTGGTGGCCATCGACGGGGCGCCGGCCACCTCGGCCGGGTTGGGCATGACCGGCCCCTCCAGCTACCAGGTGAAGCTGTACGACCGCTTCACCCAGGCTTGGGCGGTCATTTCCACCTTTCCCGCCACCTGCGTCGCCGTGGGCGACGGTGACATCTATGCCGTGAGCCAGGCCACGGGCGACGGGCGGATCCACCGCTACAACGGCAAGGGCAAAAGCTGGACGGCGCTGCCCATGCTGCCCGGCCCCGATGTCGCCGCCCAGATCGCCGTCGCCGGCGGCGTCGTCTTCGCCCTGGCCAACAACAGCCAGACCCTCTACCGCTATAACGTCGCGCGGCAAAGCTGGGGCCGGGTGGGCCGCTTCGCCTGCCAGTCCATTCGCGCCGGTGGCGGCAAGCTGGGCATCGTCGACGCCGACAACCGGGCCTATCTCCACGACCCGGCGGCCGGCGGCGCCCCCCGGCAGGTCGGCGTCTGCGTCGGCGCGATCGCCCCCCTGTCCACCGGCGATCAACTGGCCATCGCTTCCCACCCGCCCGGCGCCCTCTGGCATATCGACACCACGGCCCAGCCACCACAGCGCACCCACCTGGCGCCGGACGCCGTGGCCGTCTTCGCCGGAGACGCCGAGTCCGCCTACTACACCGACGCCCGGGGGGCTTTCCATCGCCTCACGCTGGACGGCGCCACGGTCACCTTGCCCCCGCTGCCGGAGGCCTGAATGGGACTACGGGGGGATGCGGGGGCCGCCGATGATTGTCGGAGTGTTGCGGGGAGCGTTCCGGACAGGATGGGCGACGGCCCACCGCCCGGCGTCGTCGCCCTGTGCAACCACCTGATCCTGCTGGCGCGCGACCTGTTCGCCATCCGGTACAGTCCTCTTCCCGGCTGGGTGGCGGGCCGGGCGCCGGCGCTGGCCCTGGAGTACGGGCTGTGGCAGGCCGCCATCTGGCGCAGCCTGCATGACGGGCTGATCACCGGCGGCCTGGTCGCCCTGGCGCGGCGGTGCCGGGGGCTGCTTCCGACCCCACCGGCGGCGTTCCGGGCGGACCTAGCGGTCGCGTCGCTGTGCGCCCAATGCGATATGCTGACCAACCAACTGCTGCTGGGCGCCAGTTACATCAGCCAGCTTCAGCGCCTGGCCCGCGACCTGCCGGAGGCGGACATCCGCGCCGCCCTGGACCTGAAGGCCATCGCGGCCACCCTGCGCGCCACCCTGGCGGCGCTGTCGCCGCCGGTGGACGCGACGGTCGCGGATTGGGCAGCGGCGGGTGGTACAGGCGCCCTGGTGGTCACCCTGGTCGATGTCCTTGCCGTGGCGGCGGATAAGGACGCGATGGTGGACGGGGGAAATGGCGCGTGGCTCCCGGCCTGGGCAGTGTCACTGTGGGGGCCCGCCCCGGCATCGCCATCGCCGGCCCTGCGCGCGGCCGCGCGACCGCTGATGGACTGGTGGCGGGCGGCCGACCCCGCCACCCGCCGCGTTGGCGAACTGGCGCTGATGATCGATATGTTGACGGAAGTGACCGGACCGGGAACGGCGGCGCTGACCGCCATCGCGGCGGTCAAGGACACCTGTCAAGGCCTGGGCGTCGATGGATCGGGCGAAGCCCAGCGGCACGCCGACCTTGGCGGAGCAGCGGCGCCACGCATTGCCACTTTGGGCTGGGCCGACACCCTGGCTCGGTTGGAGGTGCGGCTTCCACCACCACGATCATCCGGTGGATGATGGGCCATTTCCTGCCGCTGCCGATCTTCCAATAAACATACGCCCCTCGGCGAGGGCGCCGAAGGGGCATGCATCGGAGAACAGTTACTCACAGGGGAGGACGCTGCCCCGGCTCGTTGATGACTTCAGGTCCGCCGGCGACGGCCATGACGTCCTCATCGGAAAGCAGGGTCACCCCGGCGAGGTGGGGGAGCCGGTCGTCCAGGTCAAGCGGGGTGCCTTCGCGGGTGGGCAAGCTGGTCATGCTGTTCGCCTCAAGGGGGTGATTGACGGACCACGAGGGGATCATTGCCCGCCGCATCAGCCAACGGGAAACCGTTAGCATTTCTGTCCGCGTTACGGGTGTCGCGCCCACCGCTGGACGCGGCCGGTTCATGTTCCGCCGACGCCGGGGCCAAATGAAAAATCCCCCTGGCGATAGCGCCAGGGGGGCGGGACCTTATAAGAACGATTATTCGCATGGGGGTCTAGGGCCAGGCTCATTAATGACCTCGGGGTCGGGGCTGACGATGGGGGCGTTGATGTTGCCCCGGGAGCGCGCGATCAAGCGAAAACCGAATGGCGTGACACCGGTATATCCGGGAAGGTTCTCGTCATGAATGGTGATGGAGGTGCGGTCGATTTTAATGGATGTGATCTGCCGGGTTGCGGCGTGCGCCTCGCTGAGGTTCACAAAGCAGAAGCTGTATTGGCCCGCGGTCTCGGGGCAGAGGGCGTAGGTGATCTTAGCGGGATTGTTGTTCGGCAGGGCGATCAGGCCCGTACTGGGATTAGTGACATCGCCTGCGTAGCTCCATACATAGTCGCCATCCTGGACCGCGATCGTGACGATCACATTAATTTCGTTAAGAGGGTCAGGCATTGTAATCCCCTATCTGGATGATTGAGACAAAGATTCGACGTAGGCTGGTTTTTGATAACCAATTTTTTTAAGCCACTCCATTTGCGGCTTCGCAAAATCATAGTTCCCGAGTTTTAAATTCGCTGAAGACCATGTGTCAAAAATATATCGATCTTTTATTCCAGAATCAATATATTTTCTATCTATTTCAATAACTTCATGGCGATTTAGCCGGGCATTGTCAAAGTCCCCAATTTCTCATGG
>NZ_BACU01000688.1 GCF_000333275.1 Azospirillum sp. B4
CTTAAGCTTCCTGCGTGCACTGGAAGACCCGCGGAAGTTGATGGCGCACATGCGGTCCAGAAACTCGGGCGTCACCGTCTCGAAATTACAGCGCGGATATATCGCGGCGCAGTTCAGCAGGACATCGACGCGGGGAAGGTCGCCATCAACGTGCCGGTGGCGCCGGCCGACCGCTATTTCCACCAGCGGGGCAACAGTGACAACACCGTGCAGGAGGTGCGCTTCAGCTCCGACGACAGCGGCCCGGTGAAATACCTGGTGGGTTTCATCTACAGCGACCTGGAGGTGAAGTACGACTACCGCCGCGCCATCGCCCCCACCGACTGGTACCGCACCTCGGGCACCGAGAGCATGGCCGGCTATGCCCGCGCCACCTGGCAGGTCCTGCCTGACACCTCGCTGACCGGCGGCCTGCGTTATCAGTCGGACAAGCTGGACTACAACTGGCTGTTCCGCCCCACCTACACCAACCTCAGCCTGGATAACGTGGGGAACACCTCCTACTCCTTCCTGTCGGGGGAGGCGAGCCTGCAGCACCGCTTCGTGGAAAACGTCATGACCTATGTGACGTACGCCCACGCGGAGTCCGGCAAGTCTTATGACACGGAAGACAACGGCACCGCCGCGACCGGGGCCAAGCTGGTGCCGCTGGCCAGCGAGGTGGTCAACAATGTGGAGATCGGCGCCAAGAGCGAGTGGCTGAACCGGCGCCTGATGATCGATGTCGACCTGTTCCACGCCGATTACGACAACTTCCCCGTCCAGACCATCTACCTGCCGCCCAACGACCCCAGCGCGGCCCCCACGTTCAAGACCCTGGCCGCCGGCAAGGTGAAGACCGAGGGCGTGGAGATGAACATCACGGCGGTGCCGGTGAAGGACCTGCGCCTGGGCGCCAACGTCGCCTACATCAACGCCACCATCGACGACCTGCCCAACGCCCCCTGCTACAAGGGACAGACCGTTGCCCAGGGCTGCGTCGTCGGGTCCGGCGGCAGCAGCGTGCAGAAGAACCTGGCGGGGGCCCAGTTGCCCTATTCGCCCAAGTGGAAGTTCAACCTGTCGGCCAACTATCTCGTGCGGCTGCCCAGCCTGCCGTTCGATGCCGACCTCGGCGCCTTCTACAAATACCAGAGCCGGGTGCAGTACGACCCCTTGGGCAACCCGCTGACGGTGCAGGGCGGCTTCGGCGTCCTGAACCTCAGCACAGGCATCCATGGCCGGGACAGCGACTGGTCGGCGGAGTTCTTCGTCAACAACGTTCTCGACAAGCACAATTACCGCAGCCTGGTCGACAGCCAGTTCTGGAGCGGCCACGTCATCATCGCCGGCCTGTCGCGGGACTGGGAACGCTACATGGGCGTCCGGGTCAAGGCCGGCTTCTGACCCTCTTCCTCCGAGGCCTCATGCCTCGCTTCCCCTGGGCGTGCCGCCCTTTCCCTTCCGGGCGGCACGCCCTCTTTTCTTCGATGTGACAAGGGGCCACCGGGCCATGCGACCCATCACCCGCCTGACCGCCGCCGTGACCGTGGGCGTGCTGACGGCCATTCCCGCCGTGGGCGATCCGGCCCAGCCGCTGCTGGGCAGCCGGGTGAAGCCGCTGCTGACGGTGGATGGGCTGTCGTTCCGCGACTTGGACGGCAATGGCACGCTGGATCCGTACGAGGACTGGCGCCTGCCGGTGGCGGCCCGGGTGGGCGATCTGCTGGGCCGCATGACCCTGGCGGAGAAGGCCGGCACCCTGCTGCATGGCACCGCCCCGCCGGAAGGCGGATTCACCCTGGCCACCATGCGAGGCCCCTATGATTTCACGGCGGCCACCCACCTGGTGCGCGACCTGGGGGTCACCACCCTGACCACCCGCCAGATCGCCAAGCCCCAGGCATTGGCGGAGCAAAACAACCATTTGCAGGAGATCGCGGAGGGGGCGCGCCTGGGCATCCCCCTGACCCTCAGCAGCGATCCCCGCCACCATTTCCAGATGACCGCCGGGGCCAGCATGGCGCCCGCCGGTTTCTCCCAATGGCCGGAAGCCCTGGGCTTGGGCGCCATCGGCGATCCGGCCCTGGTGCGCCGCTTCGGCGACATCGCCCGCCAGGAATACCGCGCGGTGGGCATCCACCAAACCCTGTCGCCCATGGCCGACGTGGCGACGGAACCGCGCTGGCCCCGCATCAATGGCACCTTTGGCGAGGACCCGGAACTGGACCGCCGCCTGGTGCAGGCCTATATCGAGGGATTCCAGGGCGGGGACGATGGCCCCGGCGCCACCGGCGTCTCCGCGGTGGTGAAGCACTGGGTGGGCTACGGCGCCGCCCAGGACGGCTTCGACAGCCACAATAGCTACGGCCGTTATTCCCTGGTGCGGCCCAGCCAGTTCAACCAGCACCTGTTGCCCTTCACCGGCGCCTTCACCGCCCATGTGGCGGGTGTCATGCCCACATACTCCATCCTCAAGGACATGGTGGTGGACGGGAAACCGGTGGAGCCGGTGGGCGCCGGCTACAGTCATTGGCTGCTGACCGAGCTGCTGCGCGGCCGTTTCGGCTTCCAGGGCATCGTGCTGTCCGACTGGGCCATCACCAACGACTGCACCGAGACCTGCCGCGACGGTTTTCCGGCCGGGACCAAGCCCAGCTTTGACGGCTTCTCAACCGCCTGGGGAGTGGAAGGCCTGGCCATGCCGGCGCGCTTCGCCAAGGGGCTGGCGGCCGGGCTGGACCAGTTCGGCGGCGTCGATGACCCGGCGCCCTTGCTGGCAGCGGTGCAGCACGGCCTGGTGACGGAGGCGCGGCTGGACCAGTCGGTGCGCCGCATCTTGGATCTAAAGTTCCGCCAGGGCCTGTTCGAGAACCCGTATGTGGACGCGGAAGCCGCCGCCCGGGTGGTGGGCGCCCCGGCCTTCAAGGCTGAAGGGCTGGCGGCCCAGGCCCGCGCCATGGTGTTGCTGGAGGCGGGCAAGCGCCCCGTGCCGCTTACGGGCCGCAAGGTCTACCTGCGCGGCGTGTCGGCTGAGGCCGCCAGGGCCGCGGGATTGACGGTGGTGGAGAATCTGAAGCAGGCCGACGTGGCGCTGCTGCGCCTGTCCGCCCCCTTTCAGACCCTGCACCCGACGTACACCTTCGGCCGGATCCAGCATGAGGGCGACCTGGGATTCCACGACGGCGACGCGGATTATGAGGCGTTGAAGGCCGTGGCCACCGCCAAGGTGCCAGCCATCGTCAGCGTCTACCTCGACCGGCCGGCCATCCTGACCAACGTCCGTGACAAGGCCACGCGCCTCTACGTCGATTTCGGTGTCAGCGATCAAGCCTTTCTGGACGTGGCGATGGGCAAGGCGACACCCCAAGGCCACCTGCCCGTGGAGCTGCCGCGCGACATGGCGGCGGTGGCGGCCCAGGCAGCCGACGTGCCGCACGACAGCCGGGATCCGCTCTATCCCATCGGCACCGGCCGCTAATTCCGCGAGGTGAAGCCCATGACCCTGACTTTGGCCCAGGCCAACACCATCCTGACCCACGCCCTGGCCCACGCCCGGGCGCAGGGCTACCGCCCCATGGCCGTGGTCGTCGTGGACGAGGGCGGGCATATGAGGGCCCTGCAGCGCGAGGATGGCGCCAGCATGTTCCGCACCGACATCGCCCTGGGCAAGGCCTGGGCGGCGGCGGCCATGGGCGCCAGTTCCCGGGCGCTGCACCAGCGGGCGCAGGACAACCCGGCCTTCTTCTCCGCGTTGGCGGCCACGGGGCAGGGGCGCTTCATTCCCCAGACGGGGGCCGTGGTCATCAAGGACGCGTCTGGTGCCATCCTGGGTGCCGTGGGCGCCAGCGGCGGCACGGGCGATGAGGATGAGGCCCTCTGCATCCACGGCGTGGCCGGCGCCGGCCTGGCGCACGGGTGAGGCCATGAGCCAGGTCCACACCACCGCTGGCCACACCGCCGCGTGCGGTTGCGGCATCGACGTCCACGCCCATGTCGTGCCGGCCGAGTTCCCCGCCTACATCGGCAACCGGATGCCGGCGCACTGGCCGTCCACGGCGCCGGCGCAGGAGTGTCACCGCCATGTGATGATCGACGGCAAGATCTACCGCACCATCTCCGACCGGTGCTGGGACACGGGCAAGCGCCTGGCCGACCTGGGCGCCATGGGCCTGGGCCGCCAGGTCATCTCTCCCATGCCGGAGCTGCTGTCGTACTGGTTCGACGCCGCCGACGCCCGGCAGCTGCTGCGCTTCCTGAACGACCAGATCGCCGCCATGGTGGCCGCATCCAGCGGCCACCTGATCGGCCTGGGCGGGGTGCCGCTGCAGGACATGGACATGGCCCTGGCGGAGCTGGAGCACATCGTCCGCACCCTGGGCTTCGCCGGGGTGGAGGTCGGCAGCAACGTCAACGGCGTGCCCATCGGCCATCCCCGGTTCGATCCCTTCTTCGAGGCCTGCGTGGACCTGGGCGCGGCCGTCTTCGTCCATGCCGTGCGGCCCACGGGGGTGGACCGGCTGGTCGGGCCGCCGCAGCTGCAGCAGGCCCTGGCCTATCCCAGCGACGTGGGCCTGGCGGCGGCTTCCGTCATCACCAGCAACCTGATGGTGCGCCGTCCGGGCCTGCGCATCGCCTTCAGCCATGGCGGCGGCACCCTGGGCCTGCTGCTGCCCCGGCTGGAGCGGGCGACCCAGGTTTTCCCCGCCGTGCGCGACGCCCTGGCCCTGTCCCCGACCGAGCAGGCGCGGCGCCTGTTCTACGACACGCTGGTGTTCGACGCCGCCACCCTGCGCCATCTGACCGGCCTGTACGGCGACGGCCAGCTGATGATTGGCACCGACTATCCCTTCCATTTCCAGGAGGCCACGCCGGTGGAGCGCATCCGCGCGGCCGGCTTCACGGACGAGGTGGCGGACCAGTTGCTGCACGCCAACGCCCGCCGCTTCCTGGCCCTGGCCAGCGGCGCCTGATCCTGACAAGGACGCATCCCATGACCACCACCCCTTACGCCGCCTCCCCCCACGTGGCCGCCCTGCGCAGTGTCGCCCTGACCGTGCCGGACGTGGCGATGGCGGAGGACTTCTATACCCGGGTCTGGCACCTGGACGTGGCCGCGCGTACCGAGGGGGCCGTCTATCTGTGCGGCACCGGTGCGGCCCACCACCTGCTGTCGCTGCATGCCGGCCCGGTGACGGCGATCCGCGACGTCACCTTCCAGGCGCGCAGCCTCGCGGCCCTGGACACCCTCGCCGGGACCGTGGTCCAGGCCGGCGGCCGGGTGCTGGCGCCGGTGGCGGCGATCACGGAGCCGGGGGGCGGGATGGGGCTGACCGTGGCCGACCCCGACGGACGTGTCCTGCGCTTCGTCCACGGCGACGCCGTGCACGCGGACGCGGGGGAGGTGCCGGACCGGCCCATCCGCCTGACGCACGTGGTGCTGAACAGCCGGGATGTCGCCAGCACCCAGGCCTTTTTCGAACAGGCCCTGGGTTTCAAGCTGTCTGACCGCACCCGCATCATGGCCTTCCTGCGCTGCGGTTCCGACCACCACAGCGTGGCCCTGGGCGATGCCGACAGCGACAGCCTGAACCACATCGCTTTCCTCATGCCGGACCTGGACTCCGTCATGCGCGGCGGCGGGCGCATGCGCGACGCCGGTTACGCCATCGAATGGGGCCCCGGCCGGCATGGGCCGGGCAACAACGGCTTCAATTACTTCATCGGTCCCTACGGCGTGGTCATCGAATACACCGCCGAGGTGCAGCAGGTTGATGACAGCTATCCCACCGGCATGCCCGAGAACTGGACCTGGCCGCCCGGCCGCGTCGACCAGTGGGGCATTTCCCAACCGCCGTCCCCGGCCCTGAAGCAGGCGCAGCGCGCCGTGTTCTTCACGCCCGCCGGCTGATCCCTTAGACCTTTCCAGGAGCGATCCCCCGTGAAATTCATCACCTATATGTCCGCCACCGGCCCCCGCCTGGGCGTGGTCGCGGGCGACACCGTCGTCGACCTGAACCAGGCCCAGCCGCAGGTGCCCGCCGACATCACCGCCGCGCTGCTGGCCGGCGTGGACCTGGCGGCGGCCGGCGCAGCCGCCCTGGCCTCCGCAGCACCCCGCCTGACGCTTGCCGGCCTGACCCTGGCGCCGGTGGTGCCCCGGCCGGGCAAGATCATCTGCCTGGGTCTGAACTACTACGATCACGCCAAGGAAGGCGGGCGGGAAAAGCCGGAGTACCCGTGGTTCTTCATGCGCACCGCCACCTCCCTGATCGGGGCGGAGGCGCCGGCCCTGCGTCCGCGCGTTTCGGAGAAGCTGGATTATGAGGCGGAACTGGCGGTGGTCATCGGCAAGGCCGGGCGCCACATCCCGCAGGACCGGGCGCTGGAGCATGTCTTCGGCTACAGCTGCTTCAACGACATCTCGGTCCGCGATTACCAGAAGCGCACGCCGCAATGGACCATAGGCAAGAACTTCGACGGTACCGGCGCCTTCGGGCCGCAGCTGGTGACGGCCGACGAGGTGCCCGCCGGCGGCGCCGGTCTCTCCATCCAGTGCCGCCTGAACGGCCAGGTGATGCAGAGCGCCAACACCGACAGCATGATCTGGGGCGTGGCCGAGACCATCGCCCTGCTGACCGAATGCCTGACCCTGGAACCGGGCGACGTCATCGTCATGGGCACGCCGGCCGGCGTCGGCTTCGCCCGCACGCCGCCGGTATGGATGCGCGCCGGCGACCGGGTGGAGGTGGAGATCGAGGGCGTGGGCCTGCTGGCCAACACCGTGCAGGATGAAGTCGGCTGAAATGGCGGAGGACTACGACGTCGCCATCGTCGGCTTCGGCCCCTCCGGCGCCGTGGCCGCCGGCCTGCTGGGGCAGGTGGGCGTGCGCACCTATGTCTGCGACCGCAGCACGGAGGTCTATGACAAGCCCCGGGCCATCGCCCTGGACCATGAGATCATGCGGGTGTTCCAGCAACTGGGCGTGGCCGAGGCGGTGGAACGGTGGGCGGAGCCCTTCACGCCGTCCGAGTACTACGGTGTCGATGGCCAACTGATCAAACGCTTCACCACGGTGGCGCCGCCCTTTCCCCTGGGGTACACACCCTCCCTGGTCTTCACCCAGCCGCCGGTGGAGGCCATCCTTCGGCAGCGGGTGCTGGCGCTGCCGGCGGTGGATGTGGACCTCGGCGTGACGCTGGAGGGGGTGGACCAGGACGCCGACGGTGTCACCCTGGCGCTGCGCGATGGGGCCGGTGCCGCCCGCGCAGCGCGTGCCCGCTACCTCATCGCCTGCGACGGCGCCTCCAGCACCGTGCGCGGCCTGTTGGGCATGGAACTGGACGACCTGGCGTTCGATGAGCCCTGGCTGGTGGTCGATGTGCGGGTGAACGAGCGTGGCTTGGCCAAGCTGCCGGCCGTCAGCGTGCAGTACTGTGATCCCGACCGCCCGGCCACCTACGTCATCGGCCCGGGCAACCACCGCCGCTGGGAAATCTCCCTGAACGCGGGCGAGGACCCGAGGGAGGCCGCGACGGAGGCGGGGGCCTGGCGCCTGCTGTCACGCTGGCTGACACCGGACGATGCCACGCTGTGGCGCCAGGCCAGCTACCGCTTCCACGCCCTGGTGGCGCGGGAGTGGCGCCGGGGCCGCATCTTCCTGGCGGGTGACGCCGCGCACCAGCAACCCCCCTTCCTGGGCCAGGGCATGTGCCAGGGCGTCCGCGACGTCGCCAACCTGACGTGGAAGCTGGCGGCCGTCCTGGCCGGCCAGGGGGGCGAAGGACTGCTGGGCAGCTACGGCGCCGAACGCTCGCGCCATGTGCGGGATCTCACCGGCCGCATCAAGGCCATCGGCGCCGTCATCTGCGAGCGTGACCGCGACCTGGCGCGGGCCCGCGACCGCCGCCTGCTGGCGGAGGCCGGCGGCCCGGTGCGGGATGAGCCGCGGCAGAATGTGCTGCCCCGGCTGGAGGAGGGGTTGGTGGCGGTCCCTGACCATCCGGCCAACGGCACCCTGTTTCCCCAACCCTGGATCGTCACCGCCGATGGGGGGCGCCAGCGGCTGGACACCCTCACGGGCGCCGGCTGGCGGCTGGTGGTCATGGGTGACGGGGCCTGGCCCCTGGCCGAAACCGACCTTCCCTTGCGGGTGGTGCGTATCGGCGGACGCGACGGCCTGAGCGAGGCCGATGGCATTCTGACCGCCTGTTTCCGCACCCACGACTGCGCCGCCGCCCTGGTCAGGCCGGACCATTACGTCTATGGGGTGGCCACCGGGCCGCAGGGTCTGACAGCGCACCTAGCGGCTTTGCGACGGCATATGCCCTGATAATTCAGGGTATTATGAAGAATAATAGACAGGGAGGATTAAGCGATGGTGGCGCAGGTGAACGCGGCGGAGGAATTGGCGACAGCCCCCATGGGGGCCTTCCATCGCCGCTTCGCCCTGCTGATGGGCCTGATCATGTTCTTCGACGGCTATGACCTGTTCAATGCCGCCTATGTGATCCCCCTGGTCCGCCGCAGTTGGCAGCCGTCGCCCTCCCTGATCGGCGTCATGCTCTCCGCCGGTATCGTCGGCCTGGCCATCGGCTCGGTCCTGCAGGGGGTGCTGGCCGACCGCTATGGTCGCCGCCGTGTGCTGGTGGCGGCCCTGTGGCTGCTGATGGCGACCAACCTGCTGCTGGCGGTGGTTGTGCGGGGCCCGGTGGCCTTCGCCGCCTTCCGCCTGGTGCTGGGCTTGGCCCTGGGCATGGTGACGCCGCTGGTGCTGACCTATCTGAACGAATGGACGCCGGCGCGGTGCGCCAACACCTATGTCACCTGGGTGTTCCAGTTGGGGCTGTCCCTGGGGGGCATCTGCGCCGGTTTGGCGGGGGTGTTCCTCACGGCTGACCATGGCTGGCAGGCGCTCTACTACACCGGCGCCTTGTCGGTCGTCGTCGCCATCGCCGCCACCCTGTGGCTGCCGGAATCCCTGCCGTACCTGGCCCTGAAGGGACGGCATGACCGGGTGCGGCACCTGCTGTCGGCCCTGCGGCCCGACCGCGCGGCGCTCTATCGCGAGGCGCCGCTGGTTCAGCCCCGTGTCGCGGTGAAAGCCTCCGCCTGGGTGCTGCTGGCGCCGCTGTACCGCCGCAACACCCTGGTGCATTGGGCGGTGGGTTTCCTCAGCCTGTTCTGCGTCCATGGCCTGACGGGCTGGTTGCCGACCATCGTGGTGGCGCGCGGTGCCGCGATGTCGTCCGCCTTCGCCTATGGTACCCTGATCATGGTCGCCTCCATCTTCGGTGGCATGGCCGCCGGCTGGCTGGCCGACCGTTGGCGCAGCCGGGTGAAAACCATGGCGGGCGGCTACCTGATGGCCGTCCTGGCCATGGCGGGATTGGGGGTGGTGACCGGCGGCCCCGCGACGGTGGTGCTGGTCGCCGCCGCCGGCTTCTTCATCTTTGGGGCGCAGGCTGTGCTTAACAACTACCAGGCCATGTGCTACCGGACGGAGGTGCGGGGCACCGGCCTGGGTGTGGCCGTGGGCCTGAACCGGGTCGGGGGCATCCTGGGGCCATCCGTCATCGGCCTCATCGGCACGCTCAGCGCCGAACCGCTGTACGTCTTCCTGGTGCTGGCGAGCGCGGCCCTGCTCGCTGGCCTGATCAGCCTGCTGGGCGGCACCGAGATCACGGCCGCTGGCCAGGAATCCGAGGCTCAAGGGTTCCGGCAGGCCGACGCCGACGCCTCCATGGCCTGTCTTGACCCCTCCATCTGATGGCGCCCACCGGAGCATGCGTCGGGAGCCGGCGGCGGGGTGGGTGGCGTGCGCGCGGCGCAGATGACAGGGGGAGGGCGGTGGCGTAAGGTCCCGCCGGCCATGGGAGCCGCCCTTGGCCAGGCCGTTCAGGCCACTTCAGTCGGGCCCAATGGTCGGGCCCATAGTCGGGAGTGCCCCCAATGCCAGACGTCGGCGGTGAAAGCCGGGAGTTCACGCTGTTCCCCGTGGCCAAGGACGCCACCAGCTACCGCAAGCTGACCAGCGACTACGTGTCGACCACGACCTTCGATGGGGAAGAGGTCCTGAAGGTCGAGCCCGAGGGCCTGCGCCTGCTGGCCGAACAGGCCTTCATCGACATCAACCACCTGCTGCGGCCGGGGCACCTGGGCCAGTTGCGCGCCATCCTGGACGACGCCGAGGCCTCGCCCAACGACCGCTTCGTGGCGCTGGATCTGCTGAAGAACGCTTCCATCGCCGCCTCGGGCATCCTGCCCATGTGCCAGGATACCGGCACCGCCATCATCATGGGCAAGAAAGGTCGCCGCGTCTGGACCAAGGGGGGCGACGAAACCGCGCTGGGCAGCGGGGTGCTGGACGCCTATGCCAAGCGCAACCTGCGCTACAGCCAGGTGGCGCCCCTGTCCATGTATGAGGAAAAGAACACCCGCACCAACCTGCCGGCGCAGGTGGACATCTACGCCGAGGGTGAAGACGCCTACAAGTTCCTGTTCATGGCCAAGGGCGGCGGCTCGGCCAACAAGACCTTCCTGTTCCAGGCCACCCCGTCCGTGCTGGCTCCTGATCGGCTGCTGCCCTTCCTGGAAGAGAAGATCAAGTCGCTGGGCACCTCCGCATGCCCACCCTACCACCTGGCCGTGGTCATTGGCGGCACCAGCGCCGAGATGAACCTGAAGACGGTGAAGCTGGCGTCGGCCCGCTATTACGACGGGCTGCCCACGCAAGGGTCGGAAAGCGGCCACGCCTTCCGCGACCTGGAGATGGAGGCCGCCGTCCACAAGCTGAGCCAGACCATGGGCATTGGCGCGCAGTTCGGCGGCAAGTACTTCTGCCATGACGTCCGTGTCATCCGCCTGCCGCGCCACGGCGCCTCGCTGCCCATCGGCATCGGCGTGTCCTGCTCGGCCGATCGCCAGGCCTTGGCCAAGATCACCCGCGACGGCATCTTCCTGGAGGAGCTGGAGCACGATCCCGCCCGCTTCCTGCCGGAAATCGACGACAGCCAGCTGGCGGGCGAGGTGGTGAAGATCGACCTGAACCGCCCCATGTCGGAAATCCGCCAGACGCTGTCGGGCTATCCGATCCGTACCCGCGTCTCGCTGACCGGCCCGCTGATCGTCGCCCGCGACAGCGCCCACGCCCGCCTGCGCGCGGGGCTGGAGGCCGGCCAGCCGCTGCCGGACTACTTCAAGAACCACCCCATCTACTACGCCGGCCCGGCCAAGACGCCGACGGGCTACGCCTCCGGTTCCTTCGGGCCCACCACCGCCGGCCGCATGGACAGTTTCGTCGACCAGTTCCAGGCGGCGGGCGGTTCCTTCGTCATGCTGGCCAAGGGCAACCGCAGCCCGGCGGTACGCGAGGCCTGCAAGAAGCACGGTGGCTTCTATCTGGGCAGCATTGGTGGCGCCGCCGCCCGCCTGGCCCAGGATTGCATCAAGAAGGTCGAGTGCATCGCCTTCGAGGATCTGGGCATGGAGGCCATCTGGCGCATTGAGGTTGAAGACTTCCCGGCCTTCATCGTCATTGATGACAAGGGCAACGACTTCTTCCAGGAATTCACCTGATACCCACAGCGGCACCGGGCGAAATCTCGTGCCGGTATGATCTGGAATCGCGGCCCGGCATGGAGGCTGGACAAGCGAAGATATTCGGAAACGAGGTCGGCCCTTCATGGGCCGGCCTTTTTTCTTGAGGAATTCCGGCGGTGGCACGCTATTTTTACCCACTAGGCCTATGCCTATCAGGTTAGGTCTTAGCCCTTTCTTAACCACATGGAATTTAGGGTTGAGCCAGGGTCGGGGACAGCATGGAGGCAGTTGCCATGCCTGGGTTGTTGAGCCGCATTGTATCCTGGTTTTCCGAAGAGCCGGAGGCGCCGTCCGCCGCCAGTTCGCGCGCTGCTTCGCCGGGAGTATCCCGCGCTGCCCGTGAGTTCGGGGCCGATGGCACCGTGTTCCGCCAGCAGTTGAAGGCCGTGCTGGGGCCGCGCCAAGCAGCGGCAACTGGATGCGTCCAGTTCGTCGGCCTGGACGGCCTGAAGGAAAAGCTGGGACCGCGATGGGGGGCGGTTCAGAACCGCGTTCATGCCATGATCGAACGACTGCTGCGCCAGGCCCTCACGCCTCAGGACGTCTACTACGGCTACGGTAGCGAAACCTACGTCATCGTTTTCGCCCGGCTGGACGCCACCCAGGCGTCGCTGGTCTGTGCCAAGGTGATGCAGGAACTGCAGCGCCTGTTGCTGGGGGAACCGGACCTGGCCAGCATCGTCGTGCGCACAGCGGCGCGCGAAGCCACGGGCGAGTTGGTCCTGAAACCAGAGCGGTTGGCCGACCTGCTGGCCCGTATGGCCACCCGCGCCCAACCGGTAAAGGGTGCCGCCGCCTTGTCCGCCAAAGATGCGGATTCCGCGTCGCCACCGCCCTCCGCCGCCACCGATCAGACCGCCCAGGCCCAACTCGCCACCGCCAGGGCCGCCGCCGCCCTGGCGGAGGTGGGCCGGGTTCCCGGAACCGCGACCGTGGTCGAAGGGCAGGGGCCGGCCGCCGCTGAAGCTGGCGGTGACCCCTGGGCCAACCAGCGCCCCGTCATGGGACCGCTGGAGGTCGCGTATCGACCGGTCTGGGATGTGCGCGGCCAGGCGCTCAGCCTCTATATCGCCAGCCCCCGCCGCCAGCGGTTGGGTGGTCGCCAATACGTCTATGGCTATGACACGCTGGCGGGGGCGGCCGGCGGTGTGGGGACGGCCGGCCCCCCCGGAACCGCCAGCGGGATGCAGGAAATCCTGGACCTGGACCGCGAAACCATGCGCCAGGCCGTGGACGCCTATCTGGAGCTGTACGACAACCGCTTCCGCTATTACCTGGCGCTGCCCGTGCATTTCGAGACCCTGGCCGGCAGCATGCGCCGTAGGGCCTATCTTGACTTTGCCAGCCACATCCCGACCCATCTCCACCCCTTCATCACCTATCACCTCATGGGTGTGCCGGATGGCGTGCCGGTGGGTCGGTTGACGGAATTCGTCAGCGCCCTGCGGCCCTTCGGCCGGGCCGTGCTCGTTTGCGCCGACTTGGCGCCACAGCACTTCGCCACCTTCGCCACCGCCGGGATCAGGGGGGTGGAGGTCTCGCTGTCCGGGCCAGCATCCCGCGGCCGGCTGATGCAGGATCTTCATCTGGCCACGGCGGAGGCGCGGCGGCGCAACCTGCAGATTCTGATAAACAATGTCGACACGCCGGACATGGAAAAGATGGCGGAAGAGGCCGGCTGCACCTTCATGGCTGGCGATCTGATCGGCCCCTGGGTGGATTTCCCCGGCCACGCGACCCGCTTGTCACGAGCGGACCTTCTGGATAACGGCGCGGCATTGGATCACTGACCGTCCAGTACGCGGGGCGGCCCGTTGCTGGTGAGGGCCGCTTCCCTCACGCCCCGATTTCGGTGCGCAAGGCCAGCAACTCGTTCAGATTGGCCAGGACCAGGTCCACCAACTTGGGATCAAAGTGTCGGCCGGCTTCCTTGCGCAGATGCTCCGTCACCTGCTCTGGCGTCCACGGTTCCTTATAGGGGCGGCGGGACAGCAGCGCGTCGAACACGTCGGCCAAGGCCACGATGCGGCCCGACAGGGGGATGGCTTCACCGGCCAGGCCGTTGGGGTAGCCGCTGCCGTCCCATTTCTCATGATGGGCGACAGCGACCTCAGCCGCCAGGTCCAGGACAGGGATCTTGCTGTCGCGCAGGATGCTGGCGCCGGCATCGGCGTGGGTTTTCATCACCTCCCATTCTGCGTCATTCAACTTGCCGGGCTTCAGCAGGATGGCGTCGGGGATGGCGACCTTCCCGATGTCGTGCAGGGGGGCGGCACTGGCGAGCAACTCCGCGTCCGGCTCCAGCCAGCCGGCCAAACGGGCCAGGTGGCCGGACAGGGCGCCGATGCGGTTGACGTGGCGGCCGGTCTCGTCATCGCGGAATTCACCCACCGCGCACAAGCGGCGCACCACCTCCAGGTGGGTGTGCTCCAACTCCCGGGTGCGCTGGGCCACGGCGACCTCCAGGCGGCTGGCCTGGCTCTCCTTGTCCCGCAGGAGAATCTGCAGCTCCAGCAGGTTCTGCACGCGGGCCAGCATCTCCCACAATGCGAAGGGCTTGGAGATGAAGTCGCGGGCGCCGGCCTCCAGCGCGGTGCGTCGTGTCTGCTCGTCGCCCTGCGCCGTGACCACCAGGATGGGCGGGCGCAGGCCGGGAGTCAGCGCGTGGGCGGTGCGGATGAAGGTCGGACCGTCCATCCCCGGCATGCGAAAATCCAGCAGGATCAGATCGGGATCCAGCGAACTATAGAGGGCCAGGCCTTCGCGCGGGTCGCAGGTTCCGGTGATGTGGGTATAGCCGGCGGCGGCCAGCACGCCCTCCATCAGCTCCACGTTCGCGGCCAGGTCGTCGACCACCAGGATGCGGGCGTTCTTCACAAACTCAGTGGCATCAAACGGCATCTGCCGGCTCCATCGCGTCGGCCAGTGCCTCCATGAACTCCTGCACGTTCAAGGGTTTGGTCAGGTAACGGCGGAAACCTGCGCGCAACCCCTTTTCAATTTCGCGGGGCAGGGCGTTGGCGCTCAGCGCCAGGACGGGAATGTCGCGCGTCTCCTCCCGGTCCCGCAGCTGGGCCAGCACGTCGAAGCCGCTCATCCCCGGCAGGTTGATGTCCAGGACGATGATGTCCGGATGGTGGCCCATGGCCAGGTCCAGGCCCGTCACTGGGTCGGCCGCGATCAGCAGCCTGGTGCCCGGAACGGTTTCCATCAGATCGCGCATCAGTTGGATGTTGGACGGGTTATCCTCGACGTACAGCATGGTACGCGGCTTGGTCTGGGCCAGCGGACTGCTTTCCGCGCTGGTGCCGCGCGCCTCGGTGGCCATGTTCAGCGCCACCGGCAGGCTGACGGTGAAGGTGCTGCCTTCACCCACCACGCTCGCCACGTCGATGGTACCGTCCATGGCGGATAGCAGCCGGCGGGTGATGGTCAGGCCGATACCGGTACCGGGAATGTCGCTGTATTCCTGGCCTAGGCGGTTGAAAGGCTGGAATAGGTCGCCCAGCTTGTCCGGGGCGATGCCCTCGCCCGTGTCCTGCACGGTCAAGGCCAGCCGGCCCGGCGTCGTCGACGCGCCCAGTGTGACGCGGACGGCGCCGCCCGGGCGGTTGTACTTGACGGCATTGGACAGCAGGTTGCTGACCACCTGGATCAGGCGGGTTCGGTCGGCCAGCACGGGCGGAGTCACCTCCGGCAGGGTGGCGGCGAAGGTCACCCGCGCCTTTTCCGCCACCGGCTGCAGGGCATTCAGCGCATCCTCCACCACCAGGCGGGGATCCACCGGTTCCAGCGAGAGGATCAGCTGTCCCGCCTCGATACGCGCAAGGTCCAGCACCTCATCGATCAAGCGCAGCAGATGGTTGCCATTCTTGATGATCTGCTGGATACCCCGCTCCTGCTTGGGCGTCAGCGGCTCGCGTGCCTTGTTGTAGTCCATCAGTTGGGCGAAGCCCAAGACGGCGTTCAGCGGGGTGCGCAGCTCATGGCTCATGCTCGCCAGGAATTCGGATTTAGCTTGGTTGGCGGCTTCCGCCCGGGTGCGGGCTGCGGCCAGGTCGCGTGTCCGCTCGGCCACCGCCTCCTCCAAGCCTTCACGCACGCGCAGAAGTTCCTCCTCGGCGCGGCGACGCTCCTCCACCTCGGCTTCCAGCGCGCGGTTGACGGTCTTGAGCCGCTGGGCCTCGCGTTCCGCCGCGGCGTTCAGCCGGCGGTCGGCCAAAGCCGCCACCAGCGCCAGCAGCAGCAGGCCATAGGTGGCGCCGGCGACGATCATGGCCAGCGGCCCCCGGTCCACATCCATGGGGGCAGGGGCCAAGGGGTCCAGGGTCAGGACGGTGGCTTCCATGCCGGTGTAATGCATGCCACAAATGGCGACGCCCATGATCAACGCGGCCAGCGCGCGGTGCCAGCCGCTGCGCAACGTAATGGCCAGCATCAGGGCAACCGTGGCGGCGGCCATGGCGATCAGTACCGACAGGGCGAACAGGCCGGGCCGATAGGCGATCTGGCCTGGCACTTCCATGGCGGCCATGCCGGTGTAGTGCATGACGGCGATGCCCAGGCCGACGACAGTCCCGGCCAAGGCGAAGCGGATGACGCTGCTCCGGCCGTGGCGGACGGCTTCGATCCCGGCGGCCACGAAGACGATGGCGGTGATCAGCGAAGCCAAGGTCAGCGAGGGTTCCCACGCCACGGGAGCCGCCACCTGGAAGGCCAGCATGCCGATGAAGTGCATGGACCAGATGCCGCCCCCCAACGCGCTGGCGGCACCCATATGCCAGGCAAGGCGCGACCGGCCGGCACTGCCAGTCATGCGTTCCGCCATGTTCAGGGCGACGAAGGAAGCGAAGACGGCGGTCAGGTAGGACAGCAGCACCAGCCATGGATTGTGGCTGAAAGCGATGCCCTGATCCTCAGTGCTGAAGCATAAGCCCGGGAAAACCACCCGCATCGACATGCCCCCAAAAATCCGCCGCGTGGTCCATGGCCGCACACTCCCGGGACTGTCCGGAAACCACACGCATTCCGGTGATCCATATGGATGGAATCCGAAATGGTTTTGCTGAAAAAATAATACAGGACCATACCATGGTGTTGCCCGGGCACCATGGCCTGTAATGCGTTATCGTCCGGTATGGGTATAGAAAGCGTTAGCGCCACCCAGTTCCTCGTGCCGCCCCAGCGCGGAAGCGGAGCGACAGGCTTCTTCCGCCCTTGGGCAAGGCCACCATCGTGAGGAGTGTCGGGTTAGATGACCCAACCGCGGGGATTCAGGATGGGCTTGGCGTCGATGGCGCGGGTCAGGCCCACCACGACCCGCACAACGGCCCAGATGCAGCCGATGAACAAGGTGATGAACTCCATCCCCACGCCGCGCAAAGCCAGGGCGCTGACCGCGAACAGGAGGCAGATCCAGAAGGTGCGGATGGCGAAGGTCATGTGGCCTTCGTAGATGGTGCCAGCGAACTCCGGCCGCTTGATGTAAGCCATGACCAAGCCCAAAGGGAAGGCACCCACCAGGTACAGGCAATGGACCAGGATGGACCAAAGCCGGGCCTTATCACCTTGCACGGGCGATGTGACGGGGATCCCAATAAGGCTCATCACGCGTCCTTCGACAAACGGGGCTTGAAAATAGGCGAAAAACTACCGTTGTAGCCCTGAAAAAGAATGAACTCGGCCTGCCAGTCGAGTATCGGTGGGCATATGCGATGCCCATGGAAAGGTCATATAGGCTTGCCCCTTGCCGGCGCCACCCATTTCGCGAATTTGGATTGGGAATTATGGGTAAGGTTGCGGTGTTAATTTATTAACAAGCAAATATGTTTGCTAATTTTCAGCTAGATACTGTAAATCGCGGGTTAATATAGTGCGCCGCGTCGTTCCGGAAAGGAAAAGTGCAGACCATGATCGCCACCGCCCTTTGCGCCTATGGCCTGTCCGGCCGTGTGTTTCACGCTCCCCTGATCCTGGCGGAGCCGGCCTTGTCGCTGCACACCATCCTGCGCCGTTCCGGTGCCGATGGGACGGAACCAGCGGGCGCCCGCGTGGTGGCTGATTTCCAGGCCATCCTGGATGATCCGGCCATCGATCTGGTGGTGGTGAACACCCCCAATGCCCTGCATTTTCCGATGGCCCAGGCGGCGCTGGCCGCAGGCAAGCACGTGGTCCTGGAAAAGCCCATGACCATCACGCTGGAGGAAGGCCGGCGGCTGATGGCTGCGGCCAAGACTGTTGGCCGGCTGCTGGCCGTGTTCCACAATAAACGGTTGGACGCGGAATATCTGACGCTGGGCCGGCATCTGGCGGCGGGCGACCTCGGCCGCCTGGTGGAGGTGGAATGGCACTACGACCGTTACCGCGCCCATGTCACGCATAAGGCGTGGAAGGAAGATGAGCAGCCGGGCGCGGGCACCTGGTTCGATCTGGGCATCCATCTTGTGGATGGGATGCTGCGCCAATTCGGTCGCCCCCTGTCGGTGGTGGCGGAGATGCGGTCACTGCGCCGGGCGGAGGGGGCGACGGATTATTTCGACGTCCGTTTCCGCTATGCCGACCACCGCGTCATCCTGCGGTCCAGCACCTATGTGCGCGAGGCGGGACCTGTGCTGGTGGCCCATGGCGACAAGGGCTCGCTGGTCATCCCCAAGGGTGACGTGCAGGAGGGGCAGATGAGCGCCGGCATGAAGCCCGGGGACACTGGCTGGGCCGTGGTGACCACGCCCGCCGTGCTGCATACCGAACGCGCTGGCGCCGTTGTTCGGGAAGAGGTGGGCCTGGAGGCGGGCCGGTACCGGGATTTCTACCGCAACGTGGCCGACGCCCTGGCCGGCCGTGCGCCCCTGGCCTTCGGGCCGGAGCCGGCATTCGAGGCGTTGGCTTTGGTCCATCGCGCCATCGAGGCGGCGCGGTCACCCGGCCTGTCTTGCGACATCGCTTACGAATAGACGCCAAAGCCGTTGTCTCATAATGGAAAAGGCCGGCGGAGCTATCGCGCGCCGCCGGCCTTTCCTGTCCGCGCGTCAGGCGACGTTCAGGCGGACGTCCAGATTGCCACGGGTGGCGTGGGAGTACGGGCACACGATGTGGGCCTGCTGAACCAGGCTGTTGGCGGTCTCGCCATCAATGCCGGGCAGGGTGATGGTCAGGGCGACGTCCAGGCCGAAGCCGGTGCCATCCTCACGCGGACCGATGCCGACCTGGGCCTTGACGGTCGCGTTCTCCGGAATCTTCACCTTGGCCTTGCCGGCCACGAACTTCAGGGCACCCAGGAAGCAGGCGGAATAACCGGCGGCGAACAGCTGCTCGGGGTTGGTGCCGTTGCCGCCGGCACCGCCCAGTTCCTTGGGCGTGGTCAGCTTGACGTCCAGGACGCCGTCGATAGAGGTCGCCTGGCCCTCACGGCCGCCGGTGGCGGTGGCGGAAGTGGTGTAGAGGATGGGCATGATCATCTCCGTTGTTTCAGGGTTTCATTTCGTGGTGCCAATCCCGCCAGGGTTGGGCTTGGGCGGTCGGCGTCGGTGGATTGAGAATTGCGCGATAACGAATTGTGCGCAATTTGTCAGTTGGCATGGGCGCTATGCGCTAATGGATTGTGCGCAATTTGTAGTGCGGGTGATATCGTGTCGCGAGTTGGCGCCCGAATCGCGGGCGCCTACGCAGAGACGAGGGCGCCATGGCCCATAATGCGTTCCATCAAGGTATGGGTGAAACCGCTCCCGGCAAGGCGGGCGGGGGACAGGAAACCAACGCCCTGTTACGCAACCAGCTGTGCTTCAGCATTTATTCCGCCGCCCACCTGTTCAACCGCACCTACAAGCCCCTGCTGGACCGGCTGGGCCTGACCTATCCGCAGTACCTGGTGATGCTGGTGCTGTGGTCGGGCGACGGGCTGACGGTGAAGGACATCGGCGGGCAATTGGACCTGGATTCCGGCACACTGACGCCGTTGCTGAAGCGGCTTGAGGGAGCGGGACTGGTCAGCCGCCAGCGCGATCCGCGGAACGAACGCCTGGTGCGCGTCACCCTGACCGGGGCTGGCCATGCCCTGAAGGACAGGCTGGGGGAGGTGCAGGAGGCCATCCTGTGCGCCACCGGTCTCAGCCTGGACAGGTTGGCCGCGCTGAAGGTCCAGGTGGACGACCTGCGCACCGCCCTGCAGGCCAACCTGGGACCGGCCGACCAGGAACCGGCCAACCAGGAACCGGCTGACTAAGGCTGATGTCAGCGTGCCAGCACCTGGGCCATGTGGTCGAGGAAGGCGCGGACGCGGGGGGTGCGCTGGGCATCGCGATGCACACCTACCCAGATGTCGCGGGGCGGTGCCGGTGTCGGCGTTTCGATCGCCACCAGGCCCCGCGCCCGGGCCATCACCTGCGGTAGGGCTGCCAGCCCGGTGCCCTGGGCACAGGCCACGGCTTGCAGGTCACGGCTGTTTGTGCGCACGGCGTGGCGGGCCGCCGGCGCCAGGGCCAATAGCCAGGGCAGGTCCGGCAACCCCCCGAAGCTCTCGTTCATCAAGATCAGGCTGTGGCCTTCCGCCCCCCGGGTGAAGTCGGGCGGCCCCCGGCGCTCCAGATACTCCGGTGCGGCATACAGGCCGAAGGCGACCGTCACAAGCCGGCGCTGCACGATCTCATTCTGATCGAAGCGGTGGAAACGAAAGGCCACGTCGGCCTCCCGCCGGGTCAGGCTGTACAGCCGGGCGTCGGTCACCAAGTCGACGGTGATGCCGGGGTGGACGGTATGGAAGGCGGACAACTGCGGCCCCAACAGCCATTGCCCCACCCATTCCGGGGACGTGGCGCGCACGGTGCCCTCCAATCCCATGTCCAGGCCGGTGGCGGCCCGCTCCACCGCCAGGGCCTCCGCCTCCATGCGCTCAGCCCCCGCGACGAGGCCGGCGCCAGCCTCCGTCGCCACATAGCCCGCCGGGGTGCGGTGGAACAGGCGGGTGCCCAGGCGCGTCTCCAAGCTTTCCAGTCGGCGCCCCACCGTGGGCTGGCTGACCGCCAACTGGCGGGCGGCGCCCGAGAGCGTGCCCTGGCGGGCGATAGCCAGGAAATAACGCAGGTCGTCCCAGTCCATCGGGTTCTCCTCAATCGGAGCTATTCAGATTTGAATAGTGCTTCTTTACCCCTGTCAATTGCTGATCATTCTGGAATGGACGAGGCTTCGGATGTTCGCCGCCCTTGCGGCACCCAAGCAGGATCAAATGTCATGAAGGCCATCGGTTATTACCAAAGCCACCCCATCGACCATGCGGAAAGCCTGGTCGACCTGGACTTGCCCATGCCCATTGCCACGGGACGCGACCTGCTGGTGCGGGTCGAGGCGGTGTCCGTCAACCCGGTGGATACCAAGGTCCGCCGCACCATGGCGCCGACCGGGGCGGCCCGCGTGCTGGGGTGGGACGCCGCCGGCACCGTGGTCGCGGCCGGTCCCGGGGCGACGCTGTTCAAGGCGGGCGACGCCGTCTTCTATGCGGGCGCGCTGGAGCGCGCGGGCACCAACGCCGAATTCCACCTGGTGGATGAGCGGCTGGTGGGGCCCAAGCCCGCAACCCTGACGGCGGCGCAGGCCGCCGCCCTGCCGCTGACCGCCATCACCGCCTGGGAGATGCTGTTCGACCGCATGGGCGTATCCCGGCTGGCGGAAGGCGCGGAGAATGACGGCACCGCCGGGACGCTGCTGATCGTGGGGGGCGCTGGCGGCGTCGGCTCCATTGCCACCCAACTGGCCCGGTGCCTGACCGGCCTGACCGTCATCGCCACCGCCTCGCGACCTGAGACCCGGGATTGGAGTCTGGCGATGGGCGCCCATCACGTGATCGACCATCGTCAGCCGCTGGAACCGCAGGTGCGGGCCATCGCCCCAACTGGGGCTACCCACGTCATGAGCCTGACGGCGACGGAACAGCACTTCGCCGCCATCGCCGCCCTGATGGCGCCCCAAGGGAAGCTGGCCCTCATTGATGACCCGTCTCAGCCCATCGACATCACCCTGCTGAAGCGCAAGAGCATCTCCCTGCATTGGGAGTTCATGTACACCCGCTCCATGTTCCAGACGCCGGACATGATCGCCCAGCATCACCAGCTGGCGGAGGTGTCGCGGCTAGTGGATGCCGGCGTTCTCCGCACCACCCTGACCCGGGACCTGGGGCCCATCACCGCCGCCGCCTTGCGGCAGGCCCACGCCATCGTGGAAAGCGGCACGGCCCGGGGGAAGCTGGTGCTGGCGGGCTTTTGACGGCGACACGCCTTGATTGAGAGGAGGCTGACATGGCCCCGGTCTTCAGGTGCCTGGGCATCGCCTGTCGCGTCGTCAACGGCATGGTGGCGGCCGGTGGCCGATGGGCGCGCCAATCCGAAGCCCCCAACCGTGGCCGCCCGTCTGACGGGCGGCCATCGCCGATCAAGCCCGCCGGAACCGTGGCTGTTCCGGCGGAATGACCTCCAGCGCGGTGGCGACAGGTCCGTCTTGCCGCCAATCCTCTTGGCCATATTCCTGGAACCAAGCCCGGGCTTCCTTGTAGGCGGACAATTGCACCAGTCTGATCAAGGCCACCTTGGCAATATGGGTCGCGATATCCGGCCGATCTTGGAAGCTGCCGTGATCCGCGACTTGAGCCATCACGCCCATCACCGCCGCGGCATCGGCAGCGGCCTGCAGGTCCGCCTCCGCCTTCTGTTTAGCCAATGCGCATGCCACCATGGACCAGGCGCCCGCGATCGGAGGCTCCGACAGCCAGCCGTCCCCGCCCCATGCCTCGAACAGGCTGCGCGCGTCATCGAAGGCGGAAAGCTGGACCAGCCGGATGAACGCCAGCTTGGCGATTTGCGCCGTCATCTCTTCCCGGTGGGACAGGACGGGATCGTCGGTGATTGCCGTCACCACAGTCATCACCTGCGCCGCGGTGTCGCAGGCGTGCAGGGCCGCCTCCGCCTTCTGCTTGGCCAGCGCGCATGCCACCATGGACCAGGCATCGGCGATCGGACGCTCCAGCAGCCAACAGTCATCGCTCCGTGCCTCGAATAGTTCCCGCGCGTCGTCGAAAGCCGACAGCTGAACCAGCCGGATGAAGGCGAGCTTGCCCAGGGATGCGGCACTTGCCGGGTCGCCGCTCAGAATCGGAGCTGTGAAGGCCTGGCTGAAGGCGACGCGGACATTTTCCGCGGTGTCGCATGCCTGCAGAGTCGCCGTTGCCGCCTCATATGCGGACCGCCTGCGAACAAGCGTCAGGGCCAGTGCCACCGACTCCTCCGCCAACCAGCTATCATCCCCCCATTCCTGGTACAAGGCTTCGGCGTCACTGAGGGCTGACAGCTGCGCCAGCCGGACCAGGGCCTGCTTCGCGCAACCGTTCCGAAGCCCCGGCCACCTCGCCAGGAAAGGGGGCAGGCTTTCCAGGACACGCATGACGCCGGCCGTGTCAACCGCCGTGGCGATGGCGGTGGTGGCAGCCGCCGCCGCCGCCCGTGCCTGGTCTGCGCGGCAAATGGCAGCCAGTTCCGCCTCGACGGTCCCGGTCGGTTGAACGGCGGCGCGCGTTGCCGACGGGGCGGCCATCGTCCCCGCGAGGCCTGATTTGAGCTCATCCTGCTCCGCCGGTGACAGCAGGAACCCCTCTGTAACCGGCAATTGGGTGATGAGGTCCGCCAAGGGGCGAATATCCGCCCCCATCCCGCCCATGCACCCCAGCGCCAGACGCAACGCGGCCGGAATCAGCAGGCCCGCCTCGCCGTTGTCCATGCCCAGGCGCTGTAACAGCCGTCGCATGCCGATGCCGGTGATGGCGGCGGCGGCGGCATAGGTGGCCGCCCCGGCGGCATCGCCTTCAAGGTTGTTGGCCAGGATGGCACGGAAGTACAGCACGCCCATCAGGTTGCTGGGCCGCGTGGCGACGAAGGCTTTCAGCGATGCCGGTTCAGGCAACTCCAGGAGTGCCTGCGGCTGCGACAGATCCAGCCCATAAAGCCTTAGGGCCGCCTCGGCGATCTTGGTGAACTCCGCCATTCCTTCTTGATAGTGGCCAAGGTTCACCAGGTCCTTCAGCAGGCGATAGCGCAAACCGCTTTCCAAACGCGGATGGAGCGCCGTGCCGGCAAGGCGGCGCCGCAGATAGGAACGATAGAGCTCTTCATGCAGTCCATCCTCGGCACTTTCCGGCAGCGGCGCGCGGGAGGCATGGGCCCACAGGGTGCCGCTGGCTGCCCGTATGCGCACATGCTGGAACCCGACCGCGCGCAGCACCTTCTCCAGGCTGCCCCGCGTGAAAAGCGTCAGGTGCAGGCTGGGGCTGATCAAGGGGGATAAGGTGGCCATGGGCGTCTCGGGCGCCAGGGCTTCGCCATCGGGGGTGGTCAGGACAATCACCCCCCGTTCTCCGACCCCCCGGCTGAGGGTTCGTAATAACGACAAGGGGTCAGGCACATGCTCGATCAGTTCGGTCGCCGAAACCACATCATAGGCGCCCGCCGGCAGAGGGGTGTCGTCGTGGAAATAGTCCAGCACGATGTCCAGGCCCAGCAGCTTCCGCCCCACCGCCGCCATCAGCGATGGATCATAGCCTTTGGCCTTCCAGCCCAGCGCCACCTCGGCATAGTCGCTGACGAAACCGACGCTGCCGCCAATCTCCAGCAGTCTGCCGGTGCCAGGGCGCATCCAGCCCAGCGGCGCCAACATGACGTCCAGGCCGGCCCCAATCTCCAGGTAGAAGTCCGTTCCGTAGTCGAGGGGAGGGTCATCGGGAACGGCGCCTTGTTCATAGCTGGCGACACGGCGATCCGGAGAGAAGCGCGCGTCGCAGGCTCCGCATCGCAGGAGCTGCCAGTCGCTGTCCCCGAGGCCGCCACCCGGGATGACCAAGGCTTCGGCGTGGGGGCCGGCCCCGCCGCAGGCGGGACAGGGGGCGCTTACGGGTGGTGCGTCGGGCGTAGGCCAGCGGAATTGCATGAAGTGCTGATACCGTGTTGGGAGCGATGCTCCCGCGCGGGAGTTGCTCTGTTATGATGGCCTATGGAATCAGGCCGGTATAAGTATTCGGGCCTGCTTGTGCCCGAGGGGCCGTACGCTTGTCCAGCGGCGGGGCTATTCGGGCGCAAGGTATGATGGCAGGGGTTAATCGGGCGCAGGGGATCGTTGAAGGCATGTACCGCGTCTTGTTACTGCACCG
Organism: Azospirillum sp. B4; assembly: GCF_000333275.1. Lineage (GTDB taxonomy): Bacteria > Pseudomonadota > Alphaproteobacteria > Azospirillales > Azospirillaceae > Nitrospirillum. The sequence goes on from NZ_BACU01000688.1 coordinate 24,759, forward strand.
GGACTTTCCGGGGCAATTCCGCCATTTGGCCAACGACCTGCTGGCCGACCCGCGTATTGAGGTTCGGGGACTGGGGGAACGGGTGGAAACGGCGCTGCCGGGATTGGCGCCCCATCTCTATGGACGGGTGCCGAAGGTGGAACCGGGAACCCATCCTTATCTGCGGCGCGCGACGGACTATGTGGGCCGGGGGCAGGCGGCCCTAGCGGCGGCGGTGGGCCTGGCGCGGGATGGATATCGTCCGGACCTGATCATTGGCCATGCCGGATTTGGCGACACACTTTATATGAAGGATTTGTGGCCGGATGTGCCCTTGGCTGGGTATTTCGAATTCTACTATCATGGCCGGGGAACCGATCTGGGCTTCGACCCGGAGTTTCCTTACAGCCTGGACGACGTGGCCCGTGTCCGCACCCTGAATGCCACCAACCTTCTGGCGCTGGAGGCGGCCGACCTGGCGGTGTCCCCTACCCGGTGGCAGCGTGATCTGCATCCCATGCCTTTCCGGGACAGGATTGAGGTGCTGCACGAGGGTATAGACACCCGTCTGGCCTGTCCCGATTCCGCCGCGTCCTTCCCACTGCCCGGCGGACGTGTCCTGACGGCGGCTGATGAGGTGGTGACCTATGTCGCCCGCGACCTGGAACCCTATCGTGGCTTTCATGTGTTCATGCGCGCCCTGCCGGCGATCTTGCGGAGGCGGCCCCGGGCCCAAGTGGTGGTGGCGGGCGGCGATGGCGCCAGCTACGGCCCCCTGCCGGCGGAAGGCGGCGGCTGGCGGCAGCGGATGCTGGCGGAGGTCGGCGGAGCCCTGGAACTGGACCGCGTTCATTTCACCGGGCCGGTGGAGTACCGCCATTTCCTCGACCTGATGCGTGTGTCCAGCGTGCACGTTTACCTGACCTATCCCTTCGTGCTTTCCTGGTCGCTATTGGAAGCCATGGCTTGCGGTGCCCTGGTGGTGGCGTCCAGCACGCCGCCCGTCATGGAAGTGGTCACGGATGGGGAAAACGGTCTGCTGACCCCTTTCCTTGATTCGGCGGCGCTGGCCGACAGGATCGTCGAAACGCTAGGCCGGAGGGCTGCGCTGGCCCCCCTGCGACAAATGGCGCGGCGAACGGTTGAGACGCGTTTCGATGTCCGATCCCGGGCCATTCCGGCGTGGCGGCGGATGCTGAACGCCCGGTTCGGTTGCCCGGCGGCGCCTGATAACTAATAAGCCATTTCATTTGAACCAGGGGTTAACTGATCAAAAAATCCAGGTGGGCCATATGTAGAATTTGCCGTTTGTTTTACGGGTGCGCTAAGGTCGCGCCCGAAGGGGACCGGCTCCCGCCCGAAGGGTAACAGGCCGGTGAATTGGGGTTGCTGTACGGCGGATGACGTGAGCGCAGATTCTACGACCATGAACACGGACATCGTGGACCACACGATGTTGACCGCCTTGCTGCTCGTTGCACAGCACCATGGTGTCCATCTTTCCCGGGAGCAGTTGATCCGGACCTACGCCTCGGGCGAAGGGGAGGTCAATCGCGCCGTCCTGGTGCACGCCGCCGAGGAGAAGGGTTTCCAGGCGCGGGCTGTCCGCATGAACTGGCGGCAGTTGATGCGCGTCGGCCGGGCGGTGCCAGCCATCCTTTGCCTGAAAGATGGGGGAGCCCTGGTGCTGACCGGTGTGTCACCCAGCGTTTCCCCGCCCATCGTCTACGTCCGCGAACCGGCGGTGGCTAACCAGATCCGGCCCCTGGATGAGATCGCGCTGGATGAGATCTGGTCGGGCGAAATCATCCTGGTCAAGCCTAAGAACGCGGAGGAGCAAGAACAGGCGCTGTTCGGTCTCCGCTGGCTGATGGCCGAGGTGTTGCGCGAGCGTCGCATTTTCCGCGATGTCGGCTTGGCTGCCCTGGTCCTTAGTGTCTTCGCGCTGGTGCCGCCGCTCGTCTACATGATCGTGGTTGACCGCATCCTCGTTCATCAACGCATGTCGACCCTGGTCGTTCTGGCTGTCGGCGTCGCCTTTGTCGTGATCTTCGATACCGCCTTCGGTTGGCTGCGCCGTTTCCTGATCGCCGAAGGCTCCGCCCGTGTGGACGGCCGTCTGACAGCCTTCATCTATGACCGCCTGCTGGGGCTGCCGATTGAGGTGTTCGAGTCCCTGCCGACGGGATTGATCACCCACCGTCTGAATGAAATCTGGCGTATACGCAATTTTCTGACGGGGCAGCTTTTTGGCACGGCATTGGACAGCCTGACGCTGATCCTGCTGATCCCCACATGTTCTTCATGAATGCGATCCTCAGCCTCTGGGTACTGGGCATCGCGTGCGTCATGTTCCTGGTGGTGTTGCTCTATATGCCCACTATCGGCCGCTACCACGGCAAGGTGGTGGAGGCCGAAACCCGCAAGAATTCCTTCCTGATCGAAACCGTGCATGGCATGCGCACGGTGAAGTCCCTGGCCCTGGAGGGCAGCAAGCGTCGCGGATGGGATGCGCGCGGGGCCACGGCCGTGCGCGCCAATCGCAATTTGGCGCTTGTCGCCAATCAGCCGCAGACCATCCTGCAGCCGCTCGAGAAGTTGACCTATTCCGGTACCCTGCTGCTGGGATGCTATATGGCCCTGTCGACGGATCAGGCGGCGCTGGCGGGGTCGCTGGTCGCCTTCACCATGCTGGCCAGCCGTGCCACCCAACCATTTGTGCAGATCGCCGGCATGTTGCAGCAGGTGCAGGAAGTGAGGGGCGCCGTTGCTCAGGTCGCGTCCATCGTCAACATTCCGCCGGAGGAATTGCGGTCCGATCATGGTCTGCGTCCCCGCTTCCAGGGGCACATCAGCTTTGAGGACGTCAGCTTCCGTTACCCCGGCGCCCAGAACAAGGCGCTGGACCGCGTGACGGTGGACATCCCCCGCGGCAGCGTGGTGGGCGTCATGGGACGAAGCGGCTCGGGCAAGACCACGGTGACGCGCCTGCTGCAAGGGTTGCACCAGGATTATGATGGGCTGATCAAGATTGACGGCGTCGACTTGCGGCAGATGGATATTTCCCACTTGCGTTCCAACCTGGGCGTGGTGTTGCAGGACAATTTCCTGTTCAGTGGCACTGTGCGTGAGAACATCGCCTCCGCGCGGGCGGATGCCTCGTTTGAGGAGGTCATCGAGGCCGCCCGCATGGCAGGCGCCGAGGAGTTCATCGAACGTCTGCCCCGCGGCTATGACACTTATCTGGCCGAAGGCTCGACCAACATTTCCGGCGGCCAGCGGCAGCGTATCGCCATCGCGCGCGCCCTGCTGATCAACCCTCCCATCCTGATCCTCGACGAGGCCACCAGCGCCCTGGACCCGGACAGCGAGGCCATCATCAACGCCAACCTGACCCGTATCAGCGAAGGGCGTACGATGGTGATCATTTCCCACCGCCTGACCTCGCTGGTCGACTGCGATATCATCGTGGTGATGGAGCGCGGGCGGGTCTACGACGTCGGCACCCATGAAGAGCTGCTCCAGAGGTGCGATATCTATCGTCACCTGTGGTTCCAGCAAAACCGTCATCAAAACTCCGGAGTTCCCAATGAGCGCGCGCTCTCTGGTCCCGACACGCGGGACTGACGCCGTCGTCTCCCAGGCGATCAACGATTTCCAGTCCGAGATCGCCGCCGTGGTGGGGGCCCCGTATCCCAAGCCGGTGCGGGCCACGCTGTACACGCTTTCCGGTATGGTGGCGGTCGCCCTGGCCCTGATATCCGTGGTGAAGCTGGATGAGGTCGTCACGGCCCCCGGCAAGGTGGTGTCGCGCACGCCCAGCATCGTGGTGCAGCCGCTGGATACCTCCGTCGTCCGGTCCATCCTGGTGCGACCGGGGCAGGATGTGAAAAAGGGTGACCTGCTGGTTACCCTGGATCCGACCTTTGCCACGGCTGACGCCTCGCAACTGCGCGAGCAGGTGGCCTCGCTGACGGCCGAGGTGGCTCGGTTGGAGGCGGAACAGTCCAGGACCGTTTACGACCCTGGCGCCGACCCTTCCTCCCAGGCGGCCCTTCAATTATCGGTCTGGCGATCGCGGCAGGCGGAATACAAGGCCAAACTGGCGAATTACGATCAGAAGATCGAATCCGCCCAGTCCACCATGGTGCGCAGCCAGCGCGACATGGAATACTTCAAGTCGCGGGTCGCCGTGACCTCGGAAATCGAGGACATGCGCGCCAAGCTGGAAAAGAAGGAATACGGCAGCCGCTTGAATACGCTGCTGGCCCAGGATAGCCGCACCGAGATGATGCGCAACTTGGCCAGCGCGGAACAGCAGGCCCGGTCGGCGTCCCATGATCTGGAAGCGATCCGGTCGGAAACGGATCCTTCCTGCATGAATGGCAGGCTGATCTGGCCAAGACCTGTCGACCAGCGGTCCGATCTGCAAAAGGCCAAGGACGATCTGTCGAAGGCTGAACGGCGTANCGACCTCGTTGAAATGAGGGCCATCGACGACGGCTCGGTCCTGAGCGTGAACCCCGACATTTCCGTGGGGTCGGTCGCCAAGACGGGCGACATGCTGGTCACCCTCGTGCCGGCCAACGCGCCCCTGGAAGCGGAAGTTGACATCGACGGTGCTGATCAGGGGCACATCAAGCTGGGCGACAAGGTTGAAATCAAGCTGGATGCCTATCGTTTCGTCGAGCACGGAACGGCCAAGGGCATCCTGCGCAGCGTCAGCGACGACAGCTTCAATCGGCAGGACAACGGCCAGCCGACCCAGCGGCGCTTTTTCAAAGGCCGTATCGAGATCACGGAGGTGAAGTTGCGTGACGTGCCCGGTGGCGTACATCTGGTTCCGGGCATGCCGCTGAACGCCGACATCATGGTGGGTAGGCGGACCATCCTCATGTACGTGATGGAAACTGTGCTGCGTCAGGCATCCGAAGGGATGCGGGAGCCTTGATGCTCTTCCTTCGGGCACATGGAAGGACGAGACCGATATCATGACGCTGGTGGACCGGGCGGTAACGTGGCGACCTGGGCGGGGTAAGGCCGCCTGGTCCCTGGCCCTGGCCCGCCGTCTGGCAGGCCGGGGGGATGCCGTGGGTGCCGCACGCGCCCTGGCCGCCGCCGCCCGGGCCGGGTCGGTCGTGGCCATGCGGGATTTGGCGGAATTGCTGCAACGGGGGCATGGCGTTTTGGCCGATCCCGCAGCGGCATTCCGCTGGAACACCGCCGCCGCGGAGGCCGGGGATGTGGAGGCCCAGGCGCGTCTGGCCGCATTGTACTCCACGGGGGTGGGCAAGCCACCGGACGAGGGGGAGAGGGCCCCCGGCGCCTTCCATTTGCCCCAGGATCTGGCCGAGGCCCGCAAATGGGCCGAAAAGGCGGCGAACCAAGGGCATGTTGAAACGCAAGTCCTGCTGGGATGGTTGCTGTCGCGGCTCAGTGGCGCCGACTGTGACATGCAGGTGGCGGCGGACTGGTACCGGCGGGCGGCCGACGCCGGCAGCCACGCGGCGAAGGTTGGTCTGGCCCTGATTTTGAGTAACGGCGACCTGGGCGAGCCCGATCCGGTTGGGGCTCTGCGCTTGCATGAGGAAGCGGCGGCCGTTGGCAACCCCACCGCCTTGTACTATGTGGCCATGGCCTATATCACCGGCCAGGGGGCGAGCCGAGACCTGGAGCGTGGCTTGCAGGCATTGAGAAAAGCGGCCGATGCGCAGGTGGTGGCCGCCCAGCGGGCGCTGGGCGTCATGTATATGCGTGGCCAGGACCTTCCCATGGATGCGGCGGCGGCGGAAACCTGGTTACGCCGGGCGGCCTTGCGCGGGGATGTGGAGTCCATGGCGCTGTTGGGGGATCTGCACGCCAGCCGTCAGGCCCGATCGCCCAGCGACATTGAGGCGGCACAGTGGTATCAGGGGGCGGCGGACCGCGGCCACCCCGGCTCCCAGATGGCCCTTGCCTTGGCGTACCAGGCCGGGCGCGGCGTGCCCAAGGATCCGTTCGAGGCGGTACGATGGTTCGGCAAGGCGGCGGACAACGGTTTTACCCCGGCCCATTTCCGACTAGGGCTGTGCCATCTCGGCGGCGACGGCGTGCCGCAGGACTACGCCAGGGCCGGCCATCACTTCCGCCTGGCTGGTGAGGCGGGCCATGCCGATTCCCTCTATAACCTGGGCGTCTTGCACTATCACGGCTATGGCCTGGAAAAGAGCGAGGAGCAGGCGATGCGGCTGTATGGCCTGGCAGCGGAAAAGGGTAGCGCGTCCGCCCAGTTCCGGGTCGGCCGCGCCTATGCCACGGGAAACGGGCTTCCCCACGATCCCCAAGCGGCCTTGACCTGGACACGGGCAGCAGCGGAGCAAGGGCATGTTCCCGGCCAAGTGAATCTGGCCCGCATGCTGTTAGGGATGGGCAAGACGCATGTGGAGGAGGCGCGCGGCTGGCTGGTGAAAGCCGGCGACGCCGGCAGCGGCGAGGCCATGATCACCATGGCTGAGTTGATCGCCACCTATGACGGTCCGGCGGCCATTGAGGACGCGCTGGCGTGGGCACGCCGGGGGACGGACGCGGGCGACCCCCGTGGCCCCCAGGTGATGGAGACGCTGCAGGCCCGCGCCTTTCAAGGCACCGTCCGTTAGAGCACGCGGATTTACACGATCAGGTGTCGCGTTCCGCTCTAAGGCGCCGGGCGCGGCCATCCAGCCGCTTGGCTTCCTCAGTTTCCGTTCCGCTGCGCTCCCCAGAAAGCTCCGGCGCCTGCGGTCGCGAGCAGTCTATATCTCGTGCCGATGAGATTACGCCAGCCGCAGCGCCCGTCCCACTGTAAGTATCAGTGTACCCGGTGACGCATGGATAGCTGCAGATGATGCAGGATGAGATTGGTATCATAATCGGACGCCGCCCGTATCACCTCTTCCCATCGCTGTAAGTGCGGGATGGCCACCGGATTGCGTTGCAGAAGATCCCGCTTGATGAAGGGACTCCGCTTGTAAGTGATAAGATAATCCCAGAAATAGTGGGTCTGGTTTAGAGGGTGCCCGTGGAGGATGCTCATTTGCATGTGCCGCAGGTAATTAGCGACGTGGCCTTTCGCATTTTCCGCCGCGACGTCGATGGGGGTGCTGACTTCGGAAACTATGCTGCGATAGGGGAGCAAAGCCCGACACTGAATGCCGGCTCGCAGGAAAAACCGGGTAAGACCTATCTCGTAATCCCGAATGACCCAGTGCTTGCGGCGATAGTATCTCACCCCATTCCAAAACTTGGTGAAGCTCGGATGCTTCAGGACCGCCGGATAGAAGACCAGAAAATAGCTCTGCAGATGGAAATGCTGGTCCCAGCTGTCGGTCAGGCCCCAGATGCCGGCGATCTTGGGATCGGCTTCCTCGACGACCTGGTCAATGTCGTGCAGAGGGCCGTAGATGCTGTCGTTCGTGATCAGAAGATGGTCCAGGGCGCCTGGATCACGGATCAAAGCGATAGCATCCTTGAAGGCGCCGAAGTCCCAACCGATGTTGCGCCGCTTAAGCACCCAGGCGACATGAGGCAAGACCTTTGCCGTGTCGCTCGATGACAGGTCGGGGCAATTGCTGGCGAAAATTACGGCGTAGCCGGCTTCCGCCAGTTTTGCGGCGAAATACACGACATAGTCATGGACGACGCCGCGCTGATCGAAGTGGTTGAGGACCGCGACTTTACGCGCCCCTTCCAACGACCGTTTCCCTGGAAAGCTGGCCCTGACGGTAGGCTTATGAGGCAGCGTGTTCCCGAGGGAGCAGCGGGCCAAATCAATATAATCAAGGAGCTTTCCTGGGCCCCAAAGAATTCTTTTAAAAACTTTTTTTACCGTCGTGGACATGAAACCGCTGAAGCCTCTCTCCTAAAGGGGGCACTATAGGCCATTCGGTAGGGTTCTAAAAGCAAAGCAACCGGCAAAAATGCGAAGGATCGCTCTGTCGGCTGGCAAGGGCCGGCGAATGTGCATCACCCATAGGTTAGCGCGACATCAGATGCTCACGAATAAGGTTGGTGTCGTAAGTCGACACCTTGGATACAATCTGTTCCCATTCGCCAATATTGGGTACATTTGCTGGATTCTTTTGCAGAAGCTCGCGCTTAATGAAAGGGAATCCCATATCAAGGATTAATTCGGACCAGAAGAAATGGGTCTGATTGATGGGGATGGAGGCGTTAATCCGCCCGGCCAACATTTGTGCGAAACCAACTGGATTTGTTTCTGCAACTTTTTCGGCAGTCGTCGAGGGAACGTATGAACGCAAGAACGTCCGGGTGACGTGGTTATAAGGGAAAAGAGCCTTGCAGCGCAGGCCTTGACTTTGCAGGGCGCGTGTCAGACCTATCTCATATTTCTCAATGATCCAGTGTTTGCGCCGAAAACTGCGCACATTCTGCCAAAAGTGGCGGAATGCTGGAGACTGTAGTGCGCGTTTGTGGAACAGAAGAAAGAAACTCTGCAAATGATAGTGCCGTTCCCAGCTGTCAGTGCTGCCCCAGACATCGGCTTCTTCCGGGTCGGCCCGGGCGATCAGGGGGGCCAGGTCATGGATCGGGCCGAAGACGCTGTCGTTGGTGATCAACAGCATCTCCCGCTCTTCCAAGGCTGGGATCAGATCAATGGCCTCACGATAGGCCGCGAAGTCCCACCCCACATTTTGCCGGCTGAAGGCCAACGCCAGGTCCGGCAACAACGGTGTCACGGTCTGTTCGCTGAGCCCGGGGGTGTTGCTGGCGAAGATGACGGCGAACCCGGCTTCCCGCAGTTTGCGGACATGGTAGCGGACATAGGGGGCGATGCTGTCGGCTTGCGCGAAGTGCATGAAGATGGCCACCCGCTTGGCGCCGTCCAGCGGCACCTGGCCGGTCCATCTGCCTTGAATCGCGCTGGTGGCGGGCCGGGGGGGATAAAACAGCAGTTCGGCGTAATCAGCCACGCGACTGATGAACAGCCGGCCGCGGTAGATGATCTGGTTGGTGATCCAGGCGAAGGCCTTGGCCCCCAGGGAAGAAGACGCACGCACCCGATACATCCTGACGCCAACGTGGTTCATAGTCATGGGGCCTCTTTATGCCCCAGGCTGGCCGCGCAAACAATGTCACGGGGAAGGCGTTTTGCGTGCCATACACTACCGGATCACCTGGGCCAATGTCGGTCATCCAGCCAGCCGTTCACCCCTTTGCTGCTCAGGGGGTTGGATGGCACGCCCGCCGCTTGGCGGCGGCCCCAAAGCCGATATATCGTGATCGGGCAAGGGCAAGGCGACGCGGACGACAGATCCGGCGCCAGGGACGGAACGGATGCCGAACGACCATGAAGTTTGAAAAACTGGATCTCAACCTGCTGGTGGCGTTGGACGCCCTGTTGACCGAACGCAACGTGTCAGTGGCGGCGGAGCGTGTGCACCTCAGCCAGTCGGCCATGAGCGGGGCGCTGAACCGCCTCCGGGAGTTCTTCAAGGACGAGTTGCTGATGAACATCGGCCGCCGCATGGTGCTGACCCCGCGGGCGGAATCGCTGGCCGAACCGGTGGCGGAGATGCTGCTGCAGGTCAAGACCATGATCACCACCCCGCCGGAGTTCGATCCGTCCACCTCCGACCGCCGCTTTTCCGTCATCGCGTCGGACTATGTGACCGATGTGCTGCTGGCCGGCACCCTGCGCCGCATCCATGCCGAGGCGCCGGGGATTTCCATCGAGGTGCTGTTGCCTGATGACACCCTGACCGAGCGGCTGGAGCGGGGGGAGATCGACCTGCTGATCAACCTGGAGCCCTATCTCGCCCCCTTCCATCCCCGCGAGGTGCTGTTCGAGGACGATTTCGTCCTGGTGGCCTGGGCGGAGAACGATCTGGTGGGCGATGCCGTCAGCTTCGACCAGTTCTTTGACCTGACCCATGTGGCGGTCCAGCACGGGCGCAACCGCCATCCCGCGTTCGAGCAATGGTTCCTGGAACGCTTCGGCCGCACCCGCCGGGTGGAGGTGTTCTCGCCCAACTTCAGCCTGGTGCCGCAACTGGTGCTAGGCACCCGGCGGATCGCCACCATGCACCGCCGCCACGCGGAGCACTACGCCCGTTTCCTGCCGCTGCGCCTGCTGGCTTCGCCGCTGGACATCCCCACGGTGCGGGAGATGGTGCAGTGGCATAAATTCAAGCGCCGCGATCCCGGCGTGCAGTGGCTGCAGCGCACCCTGCGGGACCACGCCGCCTCCTTATTCCAGCCAAGCCCTGCGGAGGCGGCGAAAGACTGAAGCGAGCCCCTGCCTTCCCTCGAACCATCCCACGGGAGCCTTGTCCCATGTACATCGTCGGTATCGTGATCCCCGTGCCGGAGGACAAGCAAGACGCCTACCGCCGTTGGGCGGAGAACGGGGCCGCCCTGTTCAAGGAATACGGCTGCCTTGAGATCGTCGAATCCTGGGAAGACAACGTACCCGACGGCAAGCTGACCGACTTCCGGCGCGCGGTGGCGGCTCAACCGGGGGAGAAGATCGTCTATTCCTGGCAGATCTGGCCCGACAAGGCGACCCTGGAGGCGGTCGAGGCCAAGATGGGGGAGGACACGCGTTTCAACATCCCCGGCGACATGCCGTTCGACGCCAAGCGTCTCATCTATGGCTGCTTCAGCCCGCTTCACATCATGGGACGCGTGTGAGCCGCTGGCGCATCTATCGCGGGCGCCAATAGATGAACGCGGCATTCCCGATTTGCCATTTCCAGTCACCCTGGGAATAATTTCGCGTCCGATCCGGTCGCCTGCTGGCACGGAACCGGCGTAATAAGGAGGAGGTGGCGGGCTTCGAACCCCGACCAGGACGTATCGTGACCGGTGCCAAAAGTTACACCGGCCGTGCCCGGCGTCTGATGGTTTCCTCCGATATTTACCCAAGGACCACACATGCTGACGCAAGACACCATCCTGGAAACGGCCATCTTCGACATCCTGCCGGGGCAGGGGGCCGATTTCGAGACGGCCATCACCCAGGCCCTGCCCTTGTTGGCTGCGACGGAGGGCCACCTGGCCCACCGGCTGCGTCGCTGCGTGGAGGATCCCAACCGTTACCTGCTACTGGTGGAATGGCGCAGCGTGGCCGACCATATGGAAGGCTTCCGCAATTCTCCCCGCTTTCCCCAATGGCGGGCGCTGATCGGCCCCTTCTTCGCCGCCGCGCCCCAGGTGCAGCATCACTCCTTCGTGGCTTGATGCCAGCATTCGTTGATCGTGACTGGTCACGGCCATCCTGTTCCCGGCTGGCCAAATCGCTGCCCATAAGGTGCTTTGTTCGTCTGGCGAACATTTGTTCGCAAATGCACGGCTGTTCATAAGTTGCGGCATGGCTCATTCCCGCCGATCCGGTGCTATCGTTCCTTCCGCCGTTCAGGAAGGCGGGAGGAACGATAGATGTCTAGATTGCTGGACCCGCTGTTCCGGGGGGGCGCGGTGGATGCGGTGTTCACCGACACCGCCACCGTGCAGGGCATGCTGGATTTTGAGGCGGCGCTGGCCCGGGCCGAGGCCGGTCTGGGCATCATTCCCGCCGGCGCCGATGGCGCCATCGCCGTCCATTGCCGCGCGGAGGCCTTTGACCTGGAGGCCCTGGCGGTCGCCGCGGCCAAGGCCGGCAACACCGCCATTCCCTTGGTGAAGGCCCTGACCGCCAAAGTGGCGGCGGCTGACCGCGACGCCAGCCGCTTCGTTCATTGGGGCGCCACCAGCCAGGACATCATGGACACCGGCCTGGTACTGCAAATCCGCCAAGCTCTGCCGCTGGTGGATGAGGGGCTTGGGGCGCTGGAGGGGCACTTGGCCCGCCTGGCGGAAGCCCATGCGGAGACGCCGCTGGCCGCGCGCACCTGGATGCAACAGGCCTTGCCCACCACGTTCGGCCTGAAGGCCGCCGGCTGGATGGCGGCGGTGGGCCGCGCCCGCGCGGCGGTGGCGGCGGCTGGCCGCGATTGCCAGGTGCTGCAGTTCGGAGGGGCCGCCGGCACCCTGGCCGCCCTGGGTGATCGGGGGCTGACGTGCGGCGCGC
>NZ_BACU01000687.1 GCF_000333275.1 Azospirillum sp. B4
CTGCCACCCCACGACGACGCGTCGTTCTCATGTGGGGGAAAAGAAAAGTGGGCGATGGCCCGGTAGGTGGCGCCAGTCTCGCGGGCATCGACGGCACGTAGCATCTGTCGCGCCCGTTGAAGCCGCTGGGTCGTGATGCGCGGGTCCGCCGGCACCGCTCGGCCTGTCGCGGCCGACCAGAACCGGCCCAACGCCGTCAGCCGGTCCGGTGTCATCTCGTCCAGCGGGATCACCGCGGCGAGCGCATCGCCTTCTTTCGAACCGGAAAGGCTGACATCGAATCGCTCGCCGTGGAGGTTCAACCGCAGAAGCGTTGCTTCGCGGTCTCGAACAGCGTAAGCCCGAAGATCGTCAACGGTAAGATGAGAACCTTCGGACAGGGCGGGCCCGCTTTGGAGGATGATCGCCGCCGGATCGGTTTGCGGGGTCCAGAAGATCGGCTGCGCGAGGCCCGTGATGCGTGGGTCTGCTGCGAAAACATAACCCCCATTGCTGAGCAAACGCCGTCGCTGTTTCGTCGCTCAACCGCCCGGAGGACAACAATTCCTGAAAGGACCTTCTGTAATCCGGGTTTCGCCGTAGGAATTCCCAGGCAAGTTCGCTTGTCGTAAGCTGATCGATATAGTCATAGGCGGCCTCAGACCGCCAACTTTCTTCGTCGGACATCCTCCGCCGCCTCCGCGCAAATGTTACGCAACGCGAGTTGTGAAGCGATGAACCGCCGCCATGGTCTTATCGGCGTGCTTCTCTCCGGCCTGCTGGCGGCCGGCCCCACGGCCCGTGCCGCGCCCCCGGCGGCGCCCCCGGCGGCGCCCAAACCCGACACCCAAAAGCCGGATGCCAAGCCCGACCCCGTGGCCAACATCGCCTATCTGGCGCTGGTGCAGAAGCGGGTGCTGCCGCAAAGTTTCCTGGACCAGCCGCCGGACGACGACGGCGTGCAGGGCGCCCGCCTGGCCCTGGCCGACAACACCACCACCGGCCGCTTCATCCACCAGGCCTATCACCTGGAGGAGGCGCTGGAGCCCGACCCCGACGCCGTGGTGGCCGCCTTCAGGAAGCTGGTGGCCCAGGGCTATCGCGCCTTCGTCACCGACGTGCCGGCCGACCTGCTGCTGCGCCTGGCCGATCTGCCGGAGGCGAAGGACACCACCCTGCTGGACGCCACCAGCACCGACGACGCCCTGCGGGGGGAACAATGCCGGCGCAACGTCCTGCACCTGCTGCCCAGCCGCGCCATGCGGGCCGACGCCCTGGCGCAATACCTGGCGGTGAAGAACTGGCGCGACGTCCTGCTGGTGGCCGGTCCCAACCCGGAGGACAAGCTGTACGCCGACGCGGTGCGCAAGTCGGCGCGCAAGTTCCGCCTGAAGGTGGTGGCGGACAAGCCCTGGACCTACGACCCCGGCGCCCGGCGCACCGACACCGGCCACTACGCCATCGGGGCGGAGGTGGCGCGCTTCACCCAAGGCGTCAAATACGACGTGCTGGTGGTGGCGGATGAGGGCGACAACTTCGGGGATGAGCTGGGCTATCGCGCCACCGACCCCCGGCCGGTGGCGGGAACCCAGGGCCTGGTGCCCACCGCCTGGGCCCGGCCGTTCGAGCAGTGGGGCGGCACCCAGCTGCAGGCCCGCTTCCTGAAGCAGGCCAACCGCTGGATGACGGAGCGCGACTACGGCGCCTGGATGGCCGTGCGCGCCCTGGGCGAGGCGGCGACGCGGGGCGGCAGCGTGGACGGTGCCGCCATGACCGCGTACCTCCGCAAGCCGGAGTTCGAGCTGGCGGCCTTCAAGGGCGCCCGTCTCAGCTTCCGCGCCTGGGACGGGCAGCTGCGCCAGCCGGTGCTGCTGGCCGACGCGCGGTCGCTGGTGTCCGTCTCACCCCAGCCAGGCTTCCTGCATGAGACATCGGAACTGGACACGCTGGGTCCCGACCAACCGGAGACGACATGTCATCCCTGACGATGAAAACCGCCGGCATGCTGGCGGCCCTGCTGGCCACCACACCGGCCTGGGCGGAGCGCCTGCTGGTCTCCAACGAGAAGGACAACACCATCACGGTGGTCGACGCCGGCACGCTGGCGGTCACCAAGACGGTGAAGGTGGGCGCCCGGCCGCGCGGCATCACCCTGTCCAAGGACGGCAAGTCCCTCTACATCTGCACCAGCGACGCCGACCATATCGAGGTGCTGGACCTTGCCAGCCTGACCGTCACCCGCACCCTGCCCAGCGGCCCGGATCCGGAGCTGTTCACCCTCAGCCCCGATGGCAAGACGCTGTACGTCTCCAACGAGAACGACAACATGGTGTCGGTGCTGGACATCGCCGCCGGCCGCATCGTCACCGAGATCGCGGTGGGGGTGGAGCCGGAGGGCATGGGCATCAGCCCGGATGGCAGGATCCTGGTGAACACCTCGGAAACCACCAGCATGGCGCACTTCATCGACACGCAAAGCCATGAGGTGCTGGCCAACGTGCTGGTGGGCAGCCGTCCGCGCGTGGCGCAGTGGACCAAGGACGCCGCCCAGGTGTGGGTGTCGGCGGAGGTGGGGGGCACCGTCTCCGTCATCGACGCCGCCCAGCGCAAGGTGGCCCAGACCATCCACTTCGAAATCCCGGGCGTGCCCAAGGAATCCATCCAGCCGGTCGGCATCGCGCTGACCGCCGACGGCAACACCGCCTTCGTGGCGCTGGGCCCCGCCAACCGCGTGGCGGTGATCGACACCCACAGCTACCAGGTCAAGAAGTACCTGCTGGTGGGCCAGCGGGTGTGGAACCTGGCCTTCTCGGGCGACGGCAAGCGGCTGTACACCACCAACGGCGTCAGCAACGACCTGTCGGTCATCGACGTCGACGCCCTGAAGGTGGTGAAGTCGGTGCCGGTGGGCCGCCTGCCCTGGGGCGTGGTGGTGGCCCCGTGACCGTCGCCGCGCTGGAGGTTTCCGGCCTGAGCCACAGCTTCGGGTCCCGGCAGGCGCTGCGCGAGGTGGGCTTCCAGATCGCGCCCGGTGACTTCACCGTGCTGCTGGGCCTGAACGGGGCGGGCAAGACCACGCTGTTCGCCCTGGTCACCCGCCTGTACCACAGCCGCCAGGGCCGTATCGCCGTCTTCGGCCACGACATCCGCCGTCAGCCCTCGGCGGCGTTGGCCGCCATGGGGGTGGTGTTCCAGCAGCCGACCCTGGACCTGGACCTGACGGTGGACCAGAACCTGGCCTATCACGCCAGCCTGCACGGCATGGCCGGCCGCCGCGCCCGCCTGCGCATCGAGGAGGAGCTGGAGCGCGTGGGTCTGGCCGACCGGCGGGGCACCCGGGTGCGCCAGCTGTCGGGCGGCCAGCGGCGGCGGGTGGAGCTGGCCCGCGCCCTGGTGCACGATCCGGCCCTGCTGCTGCTGGACGAGCCCACCGTGGGCCTGGACATCGAAAGCCGCCGCTTCCTGATCGACCATGTCCGCCATCTGTGCCGGGCGCGGGGCCTGGCCGTGCTGTGGGCCACCCACCTGATCGATGAGGCGGACGACACCGCCAAGGTCATCGTGCTTCACCAGGGCCAGGTGCTGGACCAGGGGCCGGTACCCCAGGTGGCCGCGCGGGCCGGTGCCGCCACCCTGCGCGCCACCTTCGATCAGCTGACGGGGGCCGCCAGATGACCCCGGTCCAGTACGCCCGCTGCCTGGGCGGCATCGTGCGGCGGGAGGCGCTGCGTTGGACACAGCAGCGTGGGCGCTTCTTCTCCGCCCTGGTGCGGCCGCTGGTGTGGCTGGCCATCTTCGCGGCGGGGTTCCACTTCGTCCTGGGCGTGTCCATCATCCCGCCCTACGACACCTACATCCCGTATGAGGTCTACATCGCGCCCGGCCTGCTGGCCATGATCCAGCTGTTCAACGGCATGCAAAGCTCCCTGTCCATGGTCTACGACCGGGAGATGGGCAGCATGAAGACCCTGCTGATCAGCCCCTTCCCCCGCTGGTTCCTGCTGACGGCCAAGCTGCTGGCCAGCGTGGTGGTGTCGGTGGTGCAGGCCTACATCTTCCTTGCCATCGCCTGGTTCTGGGAGATCGATCCGCCGCCCTTGGGCTATGTGACGGTGCTGCCGGCGCTGATCCTGTCGGGGTTGATGCTGGGCGCCCTGGGCCTGGTGCTGTCGTCCTTCATCCGCCAGCTGGAAAACTTCGCCGGGGTGATGAACTTCGTCATCTTCCCCATGTTCTTCGCCTCGTCCGCCCTCTACCCCCTGTGGCGGGTGAAGGAAAGCAGCCTGACGCTCTATTGGATCTGCCAGGCCAACCCCTTCACCCACGCGACCGAGCTGATCCGCTTCGCGCTTTATGGCAAGGCGGAACCGCTGTCGGCGGCGGTGGTGGCGGGGGCCACGATACTGTTCATGATCCTGGCGGTGTGGGGCTACGACCCCGGCCGCGGCCTGCTGGCCCGCCGAGGCGGCGGCGAGTGAGAGAGGTTCGCCCATGCGCATCCTGATCGCCCTGGCCCTGATGATGGCGGCCACGCCCGCGCTGGCCGCCCCGCCCGGCGGGCAGCCCAATCCCGATTGGCCCTGCCGCCAGCGCCTGGTGCCGACGCTGACCGGGGCCACCTACTGGAACGGCCCCGCCCTGCCGGACCATGTGGACTGGCGCGCCGACAAACGGGTGGCCGCCGTGGTGCGGGACGTGGCCCCGCGCACCGTGCCGGTGGAGGACGGGGAAAAGGCGCTGACCCGCTTCGCCGACACGGTGGCCAAGGGCCAGCGCGCCGCCGTCTACCCCAAGGTCTTCGCCGGCATCGTGGAAGAGGTCAACAGCCAGCGCGGCGACGTCATCACCCGTATCCAGGAACTGGGCCACCGGCAGCGGGAGATGGGTGAACTGGTGTCCAAGGCCACCAATGAGCTGCAGGCCATCCCGGCGGAGACCACCGACCCGGACAAGCAGCAGCAGCGGGCGGAGATCGTGCAGCGCCGTGGCTATCTCATCCGCAATTTCGAGGAGGTGGAGCGCACCCTGCGCTACACCTGCGAGGTGCCGGTGGACCTGGAGGCCCGCCTGGGCACCTATGCCCGCGTGCTGGGGGACCGGCTGGGCTCGTGACGCTTCAGTCCACCCGCCGCCCGGCCTCAAGCCGGATGATCTGGTCGGCCACGCCCAAGGCCTCCGCCCTATGGGTGACGATGGCGATGGTCAGCTGGCCGCGCAAGGCGGCCAAGGTCTTCAGCACCAGCGCCTGGTTGTCCGCGTCCAGCGCGCTGGTCGGCTCATCCAGCACCAGCAGCGCTGGACGGCCCAGCAAGGCGCGGGCGAGCGCCAGGCGCTGGCGCTCGCCGCCCGACAACCGGCCACCCCGGTCGCCCACCACATGCTCCAGTCCCTGGGGCAGGGCCCGCACCACATCAGCCACCGCCGCCTGTTCCAGCGCGCGCCACAGCGCCGCCTCGTCGGCGTCGGACCGGGCCATGAGCAGGTTGGCGCGGATCGTGTCATGGAACAGGAAGGCGTCCTGGGGCACATAGCCCACGGCCGCGCGCCACGCCACCCTGTCCGCCGCGCTCAAGGGCGCGCCATCAATGCGCACCACGCCGGCGGTGGGGGCCAGCAGTCCCAGCAGGATGTCGGCCAAGGTGGACTTGCCAGCACCGGAAGGCCCCACCACCGCCGTGGTGGTGCCGGCCGACAGACGGGCATCGACCCCGTCCAGCGCCGGCCGCGCCGCGCCCGGATGATGGAACGACAGTCCCTCCAGCACCAGGTCGCGGGCCAGGCGGGGCGCCGGGGCGGCGGACACGGCCGACACTTCCGCTGGTTCGGCATGGGCGGCGCACCATCGCCGCAACCGGTCGACGCTATCGAAGGCGGGCAGCATGTTGACCAAGGTGCGCCACGACTGGTCGCTGCGCAGGCCCGCCTGCAGCAGGCGGGCGAAGGCCAGCAGGAAGACCACGGCCGCGGACGGCGCCAGACCGAAGCCGCGCACCGCCACCCCCAGGCCAAAGGCGATGCCGGCGGCGGCCAAGCCGCGATGCATCACCATGCGGGTGGCGACATCGCGCTGGAAGGCCAGGGCCAGCCGCGCCTGTTCGGCCAGCAGTCCCTCGAACCGGTCAGCCCGCGCGGCCTCCGCCCGCAGGCCCTTGACCAGACGCAGGCCGGCCAGGGTATCGGCCAGGGCCCCCTGCATCTCCCGCCCCGTCCGCACCTGGGCACGCCCCAGGCTGACGGAGCGCCGCGACAGGGTCCGCGACAGCAGGCCGGCCACCAGCCCCAGGGCCAGGGCCGCCGCCACCAGCCAGGGCGACAGGCTGGCGGCCACCACCAGCGCCGCCGCCATGGTGACGGCCGTGGTCACCAGGGTCGCCACCATGTCGATGGCCAAGCCGGTGCGCCCGGTGTCGGCGGTCAGCGCCTGGGTCAGGTCGCTGGCCCGTAAACCCTGGAAGGCGGCCCAGTCCAGGCCCAGGACGGCGCGGTGCAGACCAACGCGCTGATCATCGATGAAAGCCTGCCGGAGCCGGGCGCCCATGACCATGCGCTGGCGCACCACCACCGCGCCGCCAACCACCAGCAGGACATACAGCACCAGCACGGCGGCCAGCCCCAGGCCATCCGTCCCATCCGCCTGCCCCGCCAGCCCGAAGGCGCGCAGCAGGGGCAGCAGCAGCAAGAGGCCCGCCCCTTCCGCCACGGCGCCTGCGGCCGCCAGGGCGGCGAAGGCCAACAGGCGCCAGCGCCCGAAGGCGTGGAGGCGCCACAGCAGGGCCGCGAGCATCTCGCGGGGGGCGGGGACGGACGGCGCGGGGGACCATGGCGCGCCATCCCATCCATCGGTCATCGTCCCACCCGGCACTGTCATCCCGTACCCCCAATTCCCCCGGCAATCCCATGGACAGCCGGACCCCACCCGCGATATCAGGTGCCTATCCTGAGCTCAAGGCCATCGTCGCAAGGGCGGCGCGCACGAAGGGACTGTCGGGGTTCGCTGAAAGAGGCGTCATGCTGCTGAACACCGCCCTGAAGGTGGAGACGGTCGCCGCGTTGTTCCTGGCGTGGATGATGGTGTTCGTCTTGCCGCTCGGCTGGATACAGCGCCTGTTCGCTCCGGCCCGAGCGCCGGTTGAGCCGGACGCGATGGACAGCGGGGGCGCCACCCGCCACGTCAGCCCCCGCGCCGGCGCGGTCGCCCGGCGCGTGGCGCGCCTGTCCCGCACCATGCCCTTTCCCACGACCTGCCTGGTACAGGCCATCGCCGGGACCCTGTTGCTGCGCCGACGCGGCATGCGCGATGGCACCATCCGCCTGGGCGTGCGCAAGAGCGGCTCCACGCTGGAGGCCCACGCCTGGTTGCTTTACCAGGGTTCGGTGGTGCTGGGCGGTGATGCGATGGAAGGGTTCACGCCGTTGGCCGACATTCCAGCCGCATCCTCCCACCGGTGACTGGCACCGGTGACACCGTCGCCACGCCAATGAGCGTCCCGCGCCACGGGGGCAGTGAGCTTGCTTTTGTGGGCGGGTGACGGTTTTATGGCCGCGGTCCCAACACCCGGCACCCACCACCCGAGAATTCGTATGCCCCCCATCACCCCGCGATCCCGCGTCCAGCGGAAGCCCGATGTCCTGACCACCGACGTCAACGGCGAGGTGGTCATGATGAATGCCGCGCTGGGGGAGTATTACGGGCTGAACCCGGTGGCGTCAGACATATGGCTACGCCTGACCCAGCCCCGGGTTGTGGCGGACCTGGTACGGGATCTGGCGGACAGTTACGAAGGGGACCCGGCCGTCATCGAGGCCGACCTGCTGGCCCTGTTCGAAGGACTGCTGGCGAAGGATATGATTGTCGTGGACACGCCCCCCGCGAACGCGCCGTGACCGTGCGCCAGTGAATACCCCCCAGTGAACACCCCCAGTGAATACCCAGTGTCATCGCCACACCGGATACCACCCCAATGACTGATTCCGGACCCTCCGGCGGTTTTGACCCAGCCCTGGCCCGCTGGGTCCAAGCCCGCCATCTCCTGCCCGACGCCGTCGCCGACTTGCGCCACCGCTTCCATGCCAGTCCCGAACGCTATCTGGTCATTGATGATTTCCTGGTGCCGGAACACCCGCACCAGATGCGCCGGGTCCTGCTTGAGGACGGCATCATTGAAACCGTCTACAAGATTTATGAGACTCGCGAGTGGGTGACCAAGGAACAGTTCGACGATGCGGCGGACGACCAGCGCTTCATCCATGAGGGGATCTACGTCAGACCCCATGCCGACAAGCGGATGTCGCCGGCGGTCCTGACGGACTTGCTGTTCCGTAAGGCGATCCAGGGGGCCGCCTTCCATCACTGGCTGCGGGCGATCACGGGACGGCCGGTGGATCGCACCGGCCAGATCAATCTGAAAAAGCTGCATAAGGAGCATATGCTGCGCTGGCACTCCGATGGCGTGAAGGGCCGTGTGCTCTGTGCGGTGCTCTACCTGCACGACGATTGGCGGGCGGAGTATGGCGGCCGGCTGTTGATGCAGCGACGGGACGGCGGCATCGACGCTATCGACCCCCTGTTCAACCGCCTGGTGCTGTTCGACCCCCAGAGCAAGATCGACCACGCCGTGGAGCCCATGACGGCGGCGGCGGGCGATTGGGCCCGCCTCAACTATACGGCATGGTTCTATCAGAAGGACGCCCCGGCGGCCTAAGCGGATGGCCCCGGCCTCGGCATCACATGTTGCTGCCTTCCGCCCAACGGATGAAGGAGCCGACGGCCACCCCGCGCCCCAGGACGTTCATCACCTGCATATAGCGGGGCTCGGCCATGTCCGCGTTCGCCGGCCAATCATCCAGGATGGTCCGTAGCCGGGGCACGTCGATCACGTCGCGGCCCAAGGCGCTGGCCTCGATGCCATCCAGTTCCGCCGCCAGCCAGGCCCGGTTGCGGCTGACCCAATCGAACCACTCCGCCACCTGGCGCCCGGTGCGGCGCTCGTGAAGGACTTCGGGCGGCAAGCGGTCGGCCAGCACGCGGCGGGCGAGGAAACGATCCTGGCCGAAGCGGGTGAACTGGTCGGAGGGGATGGCGAGGCAGAACTCCGCCAGCCGCACGTCGCCCAAAGGGTCTCGGCGCTCCACACCATCGCGAAAATGCTGACAGGCCGACAGCGTGCGCGCCGTCCAGGTGCGCTCCATCAGGCGCAGGCGCGCGCGCCGGCCCCAGGCGGCATGACGGTCGCCGGAGAGATGGGAACGCCAGACCCCATCCATATCGATGCGCTCGGCCGCCTCCCGCCGCAATGCCGTGCGCCGTTGCCAAATCAGGCCTGTCCCCCGGAGGTTGGCGCGCCAGTCACGCAGCCAGTCCGGGGCGAAGGCGCGCAAGTACGGCATGGCGTTCATACCGTTGCTGGCCGCCAGCACCGCCGTGTACACCGCCTGGGGCATATCCAGGATCCGAGGTTTCAAGGCCGTTGGCAGAATGGACGCTGACAAGGTGGCATTGCCGGCGCGCCCCACGAACACCGTGGTGGCGCCCAGGCGGCGTGCCTGCCGCCAACCGGCCGACATCCAGGCGGCGGCCATGAGGTGCACGGGCGGACGGCCGCCCCAGTGGAACCCGCTACGGAGCAAATCCTCCAGGGAGTCCAGCGTGGCCGGCACGCAATGCGGCATGATGGAGGGGTGAAGCCGGGCTGTCGCCTGGGCGTGGTCCCATTCATCCAGGAATTGACGCGGCTTGCCTGTAGGCAGGGGACTGGCAGGGTCCGGACGGACCGTGACGGTGTGCAAGGCGGTGGGCGCCATCAGTCGGGCCACGGTGGTCGCGACGGCGCCGGAGTCCAGCCCGCCGGACAACATGGACGCCGCCATGCCCTCACGCGGCAGGGCCTCTCTCACCACCGTGTCCAATAATTCCCGCGCCGCTTCGACGTAATCGCCGTCCCGTCGCAGACGCAGGCGCCGCGTCGGATCCAGCCGCCAATACCGCGACACGCGAGCCCCCGCCGCCGCCGTCCAGTCCAGCATATGCCCCGGCAGCAGCTGCTTTACACCGTGGAAGCAGGTTTCTTGCAGATCCAGGGACGGGGTGAATGTCGCGCGCGCCACCATGGCCGGGTCAAGCACGCGAGGCACCAAGGGATGCATGAACAACGGGCCGGGAATATTGGCGAAAACTATTCCGCCACCCGTGGCGAGGCCAGCCACACAGTGATAAAAAAGGGCGCGGCCGCCGGTGCGGTCAGCCGCCAACAGCAACCGACGCTCCACCGCATCCCACCACGCCAACACGAAATCACCGTGCAGCCGGGTCAGCGCGTCACGCCCCCACCGCAGCAGTGCGGCCGCCACCATCACGCTATCGGCCGGCAGCTCTCCAACCAAGTCAAGGGACCGCGCCAAATCCTCGCGATTGGCCAGCCAGCCTTCCAAGGCCAGGACATGACGGCCGCCCGCGCACACATGCGGCGCACCGCCACCCGCTTTCAAGCCCTGGGCCACAAAATAGATGTCATCGTGGTACGTGCGAACGCAACGGGCACCTGGATAGCGACCCAAGGCCGAGGAATAGCGATCGGCGCTGGTCGGCACGGCACCGCCACACGCCCCGAAGACAACGGACATGCTGGCGTTCCTAGACCGAGCAGATGTCCACGATCAGCTATGCGAGTCCGACGTGCTGTCGCTGACGATCGAGGAGTTGTTCAAGGTCCGCTCCAGCTGAAGGGTCTCAAAAGCGGGACGTGACCATACACGCTTGCGCGTGGTCGGCTCCGCCAAAGACACCGTCGGTTCAGGGCTGATTTGGTCCATGAGTTACATCCGCAGTCACAAATTGTCACAAACAATTGGGTGGTATTACCAAAGGGCCGGCGATCAACCCCTCAAGCCCCGTTAATTTATACACGTTGCCGGTGCAACGCAACGCGACAAAGGCGGCAGCGCCCGTCGAGCATGTTACTATTCTTTGGGGCATAGTCGCCAAAAGTCCACCCGAAAAATCGATTAAAAACTTTAAATTTGCACTTTACCCGCGCATCGACGGAGTTCTTTATCTGCGTCAGAGCGTAGTCCCCATCCGCAACAGGGAGGAAAAGGCATGGGCGATCATTATATAGGCGAAATAAGGCTGTTCCCTTACGGTAACGGCAAGCCCCCCTCCGGATGGCAGGAATGTGACGGCCGACTGCTTCAGATCACCGGAAACCAGGCGTTGTACGCCCTGCTGGGCACGGCCTACGGCGGTGACGGCAAGACCACCTTCGGCCTGCCGGACCTGCGTGGACGGGCCATAACGGGGTACGGCGCCATGACCGACCCCATGCGGATCCAGCCGCAAGGCAAGAACATCCCAATCGGCGAAAAAGGCGGAACCGAAACCGTGGTGCTGACCGCGACCCAGGTTCCAGCGCACATGCATTACGTCGTCGCCGATACGGAGAACGCATCGTCGCTGATCGCGGAGGCGGGCGCCGTTCCCGGCAAATCGACGAAGCCGCCCAACGTCACCATCCCAGACCCCGCCCCCGAACTGTACGGCCCGTTGGTGAGCGGCAAAGTACAAGCCTTGATCGCGGCCTCCATCGGAAGCGTCGGGGGCGGCGCCGGCCATGAGAACAGACAGCCATTCCTGCCGCTGATGTACTGCATCGCGGTGAACCAGGCCATCTTCCCGCCCCGCAACTGACGCCCTTCGCGGGACCCGTCACGGGAAAACACCAAAACCAGGAGGCTGTTCATGGAACCCTATGTCGGCGAAATCCGTGTGTTCGCTGGAACGTTCGCGCCCGTCAATTGGCTGCTCTGTCAGGGGCAGACTGTTTCAATCAACCAATACCAGATGCTGTACTCCCTGTTGGGCACGGTATATGGCGGCGACGGCCGCACCACCTTCGGCATTCCCAACCTGTCCGCACGCGTCCCCGTTGGCCGCTCCACCGGCGTGCCGCCCGGCTTGACCCACACCTACGTCATGGGCGCCGCCGGGGGTCAGGCCCAGGTCACCTTGACGCAAGCCAACCTGCCAAGCCATACGCACACGCTGTACGCCAGCACCGGCCCGGCGACCACGACGGTCCCCAACCCCACCGTGGGCTTCGCGACCGCTTCCACAGGCTTCAACTACTATTCCACGGACACCACCTCCACGGCGACGCCCGCCAAGGAGATGATCTCAAACTCGGGCTATCCCAGCCCACAGGCGCACGACAACGTCATGCCCAGCATGGGGCTGATCTACATCATCTCCACCCTCGGCATATACCCCTCTTTCAACTGACCCGCACGCCACTGAGGAGCGACCATCATGGCTGATGCCTTTTTCGGCGAAATCCGCGCCTTCGCCTTTACTTACGCGCCACAGGACTGGGCCTTCTGCTGGGGTCAGCAGTATCTGGTCGGGCAATTCCAGGCCCTATACACCATCATCGGCACCCTGTACGGCGGTTCGCCCAACGTCAATTTCAACGTTCCGGATCTGCGTGGACGTGTCACGGCGGGCACCGGCACCGTCCCCGTCACTCCCCCACCCAATGGCCCCTTGAGCTATAATATATCCACCGTGCAAGGTGTGAACTCGATCGCGCTGACACAGTATAACATGCCGTCCCACAACCATCAGGCTGTGGGCGGACCGTCGAAGTTGGGCGTCAGCGGCGGGCCGGTCCCCAACTCCTACGTCGGCGTGCCTCGCAAGGGGAACGTCGGTTATGACGGCTGGTCCCTGTACTCAAGTGTCACCAACCCAACCACCCTGTCCCAATCGTCATTGACGACGGCCTATGGTAACGCTGGCGGTGGGGCGGACCCGCATACCAACGTATCCCCCTATCTCGCCCTGAACTTCTGCATCTGCATGAACGGCGACGTCTATCCCACGAAGAACTGATGGCCTCATGAGCGTGACCACCGTCAGCGATGTCCGCGCGACGGCCCTGCCCCCCGTGCCGCCGGACCTGGCGGCACGGGGACTGGGCCTACGCCCGGAAGCCGAGCAGGACCAGGAATTTCTGCGCACCCTTTATGTCTCCGTCCGGTGGGAGGAGCTGGCCGCCGCCGACTGGCCGGACGATGCCAAAGTGGGCTTTCTCAGCCAGCAGTTCCTTTTCCAGACCCGCCATTACAAGACCCATTACGCAGGGGCCGCGTGGGGCATCATCACCGATGGGGGCGATCCGGTCGGCAGGCTTTATCTGCACCAGGGACCGTCGGATTTGCGCATCATCGACATATCCCTGCTGCCCAGCCACCGGGGCCAGGGCATCGGGGCCGGTTTCATCCGCGCCGTGTTCGCCCAGGGTGCGGTGGCCGGCACTGGTGTCTCCATCCATGTGGAGATGTTCAACCATGGCGCCCGGCGCTTGTATGAGCGGTTGGGCTTCGTGCAGACCGGGGACGACAAGAGCGTGCACCGCCGCATGGACTGGTTCCCGCCGTCCACCTGAGCACTCTTCCTGATCACCCCTGAGACGCGCTGACGCCGGGTCGTTCCCCCTGTCAGGGGGGCACGGCCCGGCGGCATCCGGCTCAGTTGAAGATTACCTGATACAGGACTTCCCCGGTCTCGGGATCGTCGCCCACCGGCACCACGAACACCTCCAGCCGGCCCAGCGTCCCGTTCTCCAACACATAGGTGCCCTGGGGGCACATGACCCGCGGGGTTCCCTTGAGATAGAGGGAGAAAGGCTGGGGCAGGCCGGGAAGGGGCGTGCGGCACCGGCCCAGTTGCACCTCGACCAGGGTCAGGGGCAGGGTTGGCCCAGCGCCCGCCTGGATGGTGAAGGCGCCGCCCTCGACGGCCTTGGCGGCTTCATAGGTCAACATCGAATCCTCCCTTGTCGCTGTGTGGGGCTTAGGCCCGCTGTCAGATATAGCCCAGGCGGGCCATCATCGGCCCATGGTCTTGAACGATGCGATCGGCCTGCGCGGCGCTCAAGGTGTCGCGCCAGCCCCCGGCCAGACCACGGCGAAAGAAGACCCGGCCACGCCGCTGGCCCAATTCGAATCCGTGGGTCTCCTCCTCGCGCCGCAACCGATCGAAACGCGTGACCGTCACGGCATTCATTATGGCGGCGTCAGAGGCGGTGATGGCGCAATGGGCGGCCACTTGCGCCAAAACGCCCGCCGGATCCGCCGACAGGCGTTCATAGGGCACAAGCAAGGGGGCGGGATCAGCCGCCAGCCAACTGGCCACATGGCCGCTCCAACTATCCAAGCGCTGCTCGAACTGGTCTTTCCACCGGCCGGCCGTCGCGACGACCGCGCCGGGCCGGGCCAGGAAGGCGATGGAGTCGTCCAGGCTCAAACCACTGTGATGCGCCCAGGACACGGCCACGTCCCGGGGATCGCGCACCAGGTAGACGCTGCCCAGCGTGACCTGGGGCGGAAACAGGGGACGTCCCGCGGGGGTAAGTCCCCACCAGTCATGCACCTTACGGAACTGCGGCCCCGTCGCCGCCGCCGCCGTCACCACGGCAAGATCATGGCGCAGTTCGGCCTGCTCGACCGGCGTCAGGTCACTGGATTCCACGTCCAGGAACAGATCCATGTCCGTGACGGCGCCAGCGGCACTGGCAAATCCCATCGTCTTGGTGAAATCCGGCGGCGCGCCGCCCTCGATGAGGCTGGCCAACATCAGCCGCATCCAGGTGTTGCCCGATTTGGGGTAGGAGGCGATCCAGTAGAATCCGCCCATGGCCCCTACCCCACCACGGCTGGAAGAAGAGCCTCCACCTCGTCCCATTCGGCCGGCGTTTCAGGCCGCCGCAACGCGCGTAGCCCCCCGACGCTTCCCAAAAGGCGCAGGAACTGCGCCATCTGCTGCGCCTGGGTTCCCAGCCGAAGCATCAGCCGGGGGCGGTACAGGACCATGTTGAGCCGCCCCAAACCCTGCGTCACCGGCAAAAGCCGAATCCCGGCCGGCACCTTCCGACTCTTTTCCAACTGCACCAAGCCGGCGAGAGGCAAGGATGTGGCGCAGAAGCCCTCTTCCACCGGCAGATGGTACTTGTCCAAGGACGCCCGCACCGCTCCCAGTCCGTCGACCGAGCGCCCCAGACGCTCCAAACTATCGCGCCACAGCTTCACCCTGGGGAAGGCGGGCAGCACCCTGGGGCCACCGGGGCCGTTCATGTCCACCACGGTGACATCATCGGCCAACAGGGGATATCCCCGCGTCCAAAGCGTGGCCGCCAAGGTGGATTTTCCCACGCCACTGTCCCCGGCGAAGGCCACGGCCTTATCGCCCACCTGCACGCAGCACGCGTGCAACGGCAGCAAACCCCGCCGATGACAAACCACGGCGAAGACGGTGCCGAACAGAAAGGTCCGGATCTCATCACCCGTGGCATTGGGGGCCGGAGCGATGACGACCTCCCGCCCGTCACTGGAAATGAGATAGGCACCCACGGCGGCCAAGGCGAACCGGCAGCGGCCGTCCGGCGCCACCTGCACGAGGGGGTGAATGGCCAGCCCCTCCTCAAGGTGGCCGGGCACGTCGCCCAGGCGAATCCTCAGGTCGGCGGGCCGGTCATCGCCCGTCCATGGCCGCAGCTCCGGCAGGGGCAGATCGCTCAGCACCCGCAAACCGCACAGCGTACGATCCGCCGGACCGTCACCGGCGGCGCAGCAATCGACGGTTGGTGTCATGAAAGGCCGACCTGGAACCATGAAGTGGAGCGGAGCCCACTTGTCGCGTCTCGGGCAATCCATTTCAAGGCAAATCATGGTGAGCGGTAAACGGGCCATCGCGCCGTTAAACGATGCATAGATCAAACACGCCTGATAGACTGTGGCAGCGCCATCGTTCGCGGCCACCCGCGAAGTGACGAATTCTGATAATAAAAGGTCGCCATCCCGTTATGAAAAGACTACGTAAGCGATGCCTGGTTACCGGCGGCGCGGGTTTTCTGGGATCGCACTTGTGCAAACGCCTGTTGAATGACGGCTACGATGTGCTGTGCGTGGACAATTTCTACACGGGGGACAAGGCCAACATCCTCCCCCTGCTGGGCAACCCGCATTTCGAACTGATGCGCCATGACGTGACCTTCCCCCTCTATGTGGAGGTCGACGAGATTTACAACCTGGCATGCCCGGCCTCGCCCATCCATTACCAGCAGGATCCGGTCCAGACGACCAAGACGTCGGTTCATGGCGCCATCAACATGCTGGGACTGGCCAAGCGCCTGCGCGCCCGCATTTTCCAGGCCTCAACCTCCGAGGTGTACGGCGACCCGGCGGTGCATCCGCAAACCGAGGACTATCACGGCAACGTGAATCCCATCGGCCCCCGCGCCTGCTATGACGAGGGCAAGCGCTGCGCCGAGACGCTGTTCTTCGATTATCACCGCCAGCACGGGCTGGAGATCCGCGTGGCCCGCATCTTCAACACCTATGGGCCGCACATGTACCCGGACGACGGCCGGGTGGTGTCGAACTTCATCGTCCAGGCCCTGCGGGGCGACCCCATCACCCTCTACGGCGACGGCCGCCAGACGCGCAGCTTCTGCTATGTCGACGACTTGATCGAGGGCATCGTCCGCATGATGCGGACGGGGGCGGAGGCCGTGGGCCCCATGAACCTGGGCAATCCGGTTGAGATCACGGTGGCGGAGTTGGCGAACCGGGTGGTGGCGCTGACCAGCTCCGCCTCCCCCATCGTGTACCGGCCCTTGCCGGCGGACGACCCGATGCAGCGCCAGCCCAACATCGACAAGGCGCGCCAGGTCCTGGGCTGGGAACCGAAGGTGGCGCTGGACGATGGCCTGCGCGCCACCATCGCCTACTTCCGCGCGGCGCTGGCGTTCCCCTGAGGCGTCCCGCTGAGGCGTCCCGCTGAGGCGTCCCACTGACGCCAGCGGCTTATGAAAGCGCGCGTCAAGTGGACGCGCGGCGCAGTTCCTCCATCAGGACCAGGGCGGCGAAACGCGGCACCGTGGCGGCGTAACGGCCGCCCAGGCGGCGAGGTTCCGTCACCAGCCGGAACAGCCATTCGAAGCCGGACCGGCGGATGGCCGGCGGCGCTTGGCGCACCGTTCCCGCCAGGAAAGCGAAAGCCGCCCCCACGCCCACGAGCAGCGGTGCCTTCAGATGGGCGCGGTTCTCATGCATCCACAGATCCTGGCGCGGCGCGCCCAGGGCCACCCACACCACGTCGGCGCCACTGTCGTTGATGATGCGCCGGTGTTCCGCCACCTCGTCCACGGTCCATTCGCCGAAGCGGGGGGACAGCGTGCCAGCGATTTCCGCCCCTGGCGCCCGCCGACGCAGCGACGCCACCAGGTCCGCCAGAATCTGGGGGGTGGAGCCGAACAGGAAATGGCGGCAGGGCCGGTCCGTCCAGGCGCCGGTGCGCTCAAACAACAGTTCCATGAAGTCGGGCCCGTAGGTGCGGGCGACGTCATGCCCCCGGCGCCGGCCCAGCCAAACCATGGGCATGCCGTCGGGGCAGACCAGGGTGGCGCCGCTCATGGCCGCATGCACCGTCGGCTCGTCATGGGCGGCCAACACCGATCGCGCGTCCACATGGCAGAAATAGCCGCGCTGGTCGGTGCGGATCATGGCCTCCGCCACCTCCGCCGCCAGTTGCAGGTTCGTCATGTGCACCGGCAGGCCCAGGATGGGCGTGGTGGCAGGGACCGGCAGTGGCGGCCGGGACTGGGAAGGCGGATGCGCGCTCATCAGGGTTCCGTCAGGGCATGCTCGAAAGTGGCGGCGGCGGCGGGGCGGGCGGCCAGGGCCTGGCGCACCGTGGCGATGGCGTCGAAGCGGCGGACCTGGGCCATCATTTCCTGGCGCTGGGTCTGCAGGAAGGTTTCCACCAGCCAGGAGAACCGCGCCCGCTCGTCCAGATCCATGTAGCGCCAAAGCGCCAGGCCGGACCGGAACTTCACCCCCATCAGCGAGGGCTCGAACGGCCCCGTGCGCATGGCCATTCCCCAGGCGTGGGCCGCTGTGATCCAGTCATTGCGCTGGCTCAGCGTATAGGCCAGGCGCTGCCAGCCGTACTGGTCGGCCGGCGCCCGCGCCAGGCCCTCGGCCTGCGCCGCCTGCGCCTGGGCCAATGCCTCGGCCACGTCCTTGCCGACCGGCCCGGCGCTGGCCAGGGATCGCTTGGCCACGGCGATCCAGGCACGCGCGGCCAGGGCATAGGCTTGCGGCGCGCCGCTCTTCCGGGCCATCGCGGACAGGTCCTGGGCAAGGGTCACGGCGGCCTTCCCATCCTCCGGGGTCTGGCCGGCCTCCAGGGCGTCCAGACCCGGCAGCGCCGTCAGCAGGTACCCTTCCAGCGACACGCGGGGAAGAGCCAGGACGATCAGCGCGAGGCCCAGCGCCAGCGACACCGCGACCGCCCCCCACCATTCCCGGGGGGTGGGCAGCGCGCGGGCCGCCGCCGCCTCACTCGGAATAATAGTTGCGGTAGCGCGCATAGTAGTAGCCGACGTCATGATAGCCGTAGCGGGAGTGCTTGCTGATATCGACGCGGGTCAACAGGAGGCCCGCGATCTTGGCCTTGGCGTCGCGCAAGACCCGCAGGGCCGACAACACGGTCTCCCGCGGGGTCTGGTCCCAGCGGACGCAGAACACGGTCTTGTCCGCCATCCGCGACAGCACCTGCACGTCGGCCATGGCCAGGGCCGGGGGGCTGTCGACCACGATCAGGTCATACCGTGCGCGCAGGCCGTTCAGAATCTCCGCCACCCGGTCGGAGGAGGCCAGAAGGTTCACATCCTTATGCCCACCCGGCCGGCTGATCAGGATGTCCGCCTGCGACAGGGGATCGTTGATGATGGCCTCCTCCACCGTCACCCGGCCCGCGATGACTTCGGGGAAGGTGTGCGGGGCCTGCACGCCGGCCTTGGCCCCCAGCGAGGCGCGGCGCAGGTCGGCGTCGATGACGATGACCCGCTGCCCCAGGGTGGACACCACCCGTGCCAGCGACAACGAGGTCAAGCTCTTGCCTTCCTCCGGAACGGAGGAGGTGACGACGACAATGCCCCCCTGCTCGCCCAGCCCCTGCTGCAGGCCGACCCAGGCCATGCGGAAGGCCTCGGCGTAGGAGGAGCTGGGGTGGTCCATGATGTAGCTCTGCACACCCGTCTCCCCGGTGCCGCCCTTGATCTGCGGGATGAGGGCGAAGGTGGGCAGGCCCACCAGCTCCTCCAACTGGTCGCGGGTGCGCACGGTACGGTCCAGCTGCTCAAGCAGCAGAACCAGGGCGATGCCGCCCAGCAGGCCCAGGACGGCGGCGGCCGTCAGCACCATCGGGCGGCGCGGATACGACGGCCGGCGCGGCACCTCGGCCGGGGAGATGACACGGGTGTCCGCCTGCTGGAACTGCTCCTGCTCCCCCGACTCCTTGAATTTGGATAGGAAGGATTCGTAGAGGACGCGGTTGGCCTGGGCATCGCGCTCCAGCTCATGCAGGCGGATTTCCGCCTTGCTTTGCGTCAGCACCGACCCTTCCGCCGAGCGGATTTGGGCGGCGATGCTGGATTCACGCTGCTTTTGCACCGCGAAGTCGTTGCGCAGCGACTTCACCAGGTTCTGGATTTCGCCGGTCAGCTGGCGCTCCACCTGGGCCAGTTCCGACTTGGCCTTGACCATGTCCGGGTGCCGGTCGCCATAGCGGGCCCGCAGCTCCGTCACGCTGCGCGCCAGGGTCGCCTGTTCCTCCTTCAGGTGCTGCACCAAGGGGGAGTCCAGCATGTCGTCCAGCGCGCCATCGGTATGGCCCGAGGCCAAGGCCGACTCCACGCGAGACAGGCGCGCCTCGGTTTCAGCGCGCTTGGCCTGGGCCATCACCAGCTGGGAACTCAGTTCGGACAACTGTTGCTGATTGGTGGATTGGCCCCGCTGACTGGTGTCCACCAGGCCGTTGGCGGTGCGGTAGGCCGCGACCGCCCGCTCCGAATCGACCACGGCCGTGCGCAGGCTTTCCAGGCGGGAGTTCAGCCAGGTGGAGATGTGGCGGACCGTCTCGAACTTGGACTCAAGCTGTTCCTCGACACAGGCGTCAGCATAGGCGTTGACCAGTTGCGCCGCCAGCACCGGGTCGGGGGAGCGCATGCCGATGCGGATGACCAGCGACTGCGGCACCGGTTCCACCGTCAGGCTGCCCAGCACCTTGTCCACCACCGCCTCGCGCTGGCGCTGTGCCCGCGTCGCCTCGTCGATCTGGCGGGCGGGACCGGTGAACAGCTGCCGCACCTCACCCACCAGCGCCGACAAGGTGCCCATGAGGCGGGAACCCTGGGACGGCATCAGGGCGGGATTGAAGCGCTTGTCGTTGTAAAGGTCCAGCTTGTCGGCAACGCGCTTGGCGATGTTACGCGACTGGATGACCTCAACCTGGCTCATCACCGTCATGTTGACCGGTTCCATGCCGCTGACCAACTCACGGCCATCCAGCACCCGGCTGCGGCGGCTTTCGATCATCACCTTGGTGGTCGCGGTATAGATCGGCGTGATCTGCGACAGGATGAAGAAGGCTGCCACCAGCGACAGCCCGGTGATCGACAGGATAACCCAGCGCCGGCGCCACAAGGTGCGCAACAGCTGGCCGATGTCGACCTCAGCCACGGGCCCGGGGGACCGGGCCACCGCCGCGCCGAGATCTTCAAGGCGGGTCACCGAATTCATACAAAAACTCCATCCCCTATGCCGCGACGGGCAAAACAACGCATCACACGGCGGCTCATCGCGCGCCTGTTCCCCGCAAGACCGCCAGCACAGTGCGACCAAGGATGTGGATGTCAAGCCACAGCGACCAGTTTCGCACGTAATACACGTCGAAACGCTGCTGATCGGCCAGACTCAACTCGCTGCGGCCAGAAACCTGCCAAAGGCCGGTCACCCCCGGCCGAACCTGTGATCGCAGCTTGGTAACCGTGGGTGACATCACGTCCAGGTGATATCCTGGCAGCGGCCGGGGACCAACCAAGCTCATGTCTCCCCGAAGCACGTGCCAAAGCTGCGGCAGTTCGTCGATGCTGAATCGACGCATGAAGTGGCCAACCCAGGGAATGATCCGGGGATCATGGCGCAATTTCATGGACGCCGCCCACTCCTCCCGGGCCTGCGGATCGGTGGCCAGCAGGGTCTGCAACCGCGTCTCGGCGTCAAGCACCATGGTCCGCAGTTTCATCATGGGGAAGGTCCGCCCGCCCCGGCCGCCCCGTTCCTGGAAATAGAACGCCGGCCCAGGTGAGATCAACCGGACGGCGAGGATGAACAGGCCGACCACCAGTCCGACCGGGAGGGCCAGCAGCGCCACGGCGATCAGGTCGATCACCCGCTTCAACGCCTGGCTGGACCGGTTGAGCAGGTTGCGCCGCATCTCCAGCCCGATCAGGCCGCCAAGGTCACGGACGCTGACCCATAGTGTCTGGGCATCCTCCAGGCTGGGCACCATGACCACCGTGCGGAACGGCAAGGTCTCAAGATCCGGAGAGGCGGTGGCCTGCGCGCCCAGGGTGATGATGGCCGTGTTGGCGATGCCGCCAACGGCGAACCGGCCATCTGGCCCCTCGGCCTCCGCCACGGGAATCCACCCCAGCTCAGGCTGACGGCCCAAGGCCGAGACCACGATCCGACGCTGGGCTTCCGGCCCGAAAACCACGACGGGACAGCCCCACAGCTTGCGCCGCAGCAACACATGGATGAACACGGCGTCCCAGATGGGCATGACGACGATCACCAGCACGCCCGCGATCAGCAGGATGCCGCGGGACCACTGCCCCCCCTGGGCGAGATAGTCGAACAGGATCATGGCACCGAAACACAGGACGGTGAACGAGGTGCGCGCCTGCAAGCGCTGCACCCCCGTCATGCCATAGCCCGGATAAAGCCCCGCGGCCATGTAAGCCAGGGGCAGGATGGCCGCCCCCACCTGGACGCCCGCGAAAGTCGACGGGTGTACGATGATGGGCAGAAGGGGCGTGATCAGCAGGCGCAGCCCGATCGACAGCAGCACCAGGATCTGGATGATCAGCAAGTCCCCAAGGATGAACAGGAACGGCACCATGGGCAAACGGGTGGCGCGTTCGCCCGCGCCGGCCGTACCCGCAATCGTCATTCCCCCCGACTCTTCCACGATGCCCTTGCTTTATAACGCCACATGAGAAACAGAATAATGGACCATTAATGAAACCGTCGACGGCTCATTCGCTGGCAATAGTGAACGTAAAGTTCCTGTCGTTTAGATGCCAGTGCCAAATGGCGGTAAAGGCTGCGCGTCACATCTCGTCACCAGCCAGACACACCCTTGCTTGACGCCCGTCAGTAATCCCCGGGATTAAATCGGACTGCCGCATCGACTGCCGCCGCCGCCTAAGATAAACTGCCCCCTGAAGGGGCCTGAGGCGCCTGGAATGCAAGGCGTGGGGACGAGTTCGACAATGCGGGAAGGTTTTGCGGTCATGGGCGGTGACGCCGGCGTGCCCGCCATGGCACGGCTTCTGTTCAGCGTGGCCGCCCCGTCGCCCGTCGCCGTTCCGCCCCGGGACGACGCTATCGACTGGGCGCAGCTGATGGCGGCCGTCCGTTCCCACAGTGTCGCCGGCCTGGCAGGGCGGCCCCTGGCACAGACCGTTCTCACCGCTTGGGGCGCTCCCGCACCGATAATGGACACCCTGAGCCGCCACACGCGGGCCACCGCCGTCAACGCGCTTTGGCTCGCCCGCCATACCGTGCGGACCTATCAGGCGTTGCGGGACGCCGGCATCCCGGCACGGGTGGTGAAGGGCGCGGTAGAGGGCGTGCTGTCCTATGGCGACCTGGCCCTGCGGTCGTTCTCCGACATCGACATCCTGGTGCCACCCGAGCAGGCGCCCGCCGCCGCCACCGCGCTGATGGCCGCCGGTTACCTGCCGGCGGCGCCCCGGGCGCTGCGCTTCGCCGGCCGTCCCGATATCGCGCTGTCGCAACTGCTCTTCATCAAGCCCGGCGGAACCGGGCAGGAGCCGCGCACCCTGGTGGAACTGCACTGGCGGCCGACCGACAGGCTGGTGTTGCTTCCCATCCCAATGGACCAGCTGATGGCCGATGCGGCCGACGTGGGCATCGGCGGCAGCGTCATCGCGACCTTGCCGTCAGCCTTGCGCATCCTGCACCTGTCCAGCCACGCGGCCTCGCACGGTTGGATGAAGCTGAAATGGGTGGCGGATATCGCCCATGCCCTGTCGGCCGATCCGTCCGCCGCGGCGGAGGCGGTGGAACTGGCCCGCCGGTGGCGCGTGATGGGAATTTATGCCGCCTCATGCCATCTGGCCGCCCGTCTGCTGGGGGCGCCCCGGCCCGAAGGACTGCCCCCTGCCGGACGGCGGGAGGAGGGGGCGCTGGCCCGCGCCCTGCCTTATCTGGTTCGGCCCCTGGTGGGGGTGGAACGGCGTGGTTGGCGTCCCCCGCTGCGCCAATTGCGGGAAGAGTTGCCACTGTTGGATCACCTGCCGGCCAAGCTGCGGCTGCTGCGCTATTACGCCCGGCCGCGCACCGAGGATATCGAGGCCAGCGCCCAGGACGCCTCGCTGTGGCGCATCACGTTATCGCGGCTGGGGCGCCTGGCCATGCATGGGCCCCGCCCTCCCGCAGCACCCGGGTGATACCAGACGACAATGATCCGCGGGGCAGCACAATTTCCGCCACCCATGCCCCGCCCTGGGATACACAACCTCCGCCATTCCACCCCCGCATCCGACGGTTCAAGGACAATGCCGCAAGGCCCCTCGCGCTCACTCACCCTGTCAAGCCAGGGCACGGAATGGCTTTCCCTGGCGCTCATCGGCATGTTGCTGACCGGCTATGCCTTGTTTAGCAAGGGTTTCGCCTATCTGGGCTTCCCACCGGTGTTCATTGGCGAGATCGTCATGGCCCTCTGCCTCGCCCTGTTCGCGATGCGGCCGGACTTCACCTTGTTGCGGATGCCGGGCGCGCCGTGGTTGATCATCGCCTTCGGTCTTTTTTGTGTGTTCCAGACCATTCCTTACGTTGGAACCTATGGTTTGATGGCCTTGCGCGACGCCGTCATCTACGGCTACGCAGTGTTCGCCATTCTGTTGGGCACGCTGATGAAGCGGCAGAGCCGCATGCAAGCACTGTTGCCGGTTTTCGACATCGTTTCACTGGTCGTGGTCCTGGCGACACCGCTGGTGGTGTACCTCGCACGGCACCAGGGAGTGCAGGTGGCTGGCAGCCCGCCCTTGCTGTTCCAGAAGGCGGGGGATCTGGCCGTACAGTTGGCGGGGGCCGCCTGCTTCCGCCTGACGGGTCTGAGCGGCTGGCGTCCCAAGGGCCCCACGAGCCTGAAGCGGGTTCTGGACATCGGATTCTGGGTGGCCTGGATTCTTTGCACTGCCTGGGCCGCCGCCAGCAGCCGTGGTGCCATGTTGGCGATCTTCATCGCCGTGGCGGTCGTTTTCACCGCCGGGTTCAACCGCCGGACCATTCTTTTTGGCGCCGGCTTTCTGGTTGCCACCACCATCCTGACCACCGCTTTCAACGTGGCCGTCGAGCAAGGCGGGGACGCCCGCACCGTGTCGGGTGAACAGCTTTTCGCCAACGCCATGAGTGTGGTGGGATATGAAATAGGGGATGACAGCACCAACGGTACCCTGCGCGGTACCGTGAAATGGCGCACCATTTGGTGGGATAGGATCGTCGTTGCCGCCATGAAGGAGGAAAACTTCTTCTCCGGCCGGGGATTCGGCATCAACTTGGCGGTCGCGGACGGAATAAGCGCCGACGCGACTGAAATCCTGCGGAGCCCGCACAGCATCCACTTGAACATCCTGGCCCGGGCCGGATTCATTGGCCTGGGGCTGTGGATCGCGCTGCTGCTTTCCTTCGCCTACTCGCTGTGGGCGGCAATCCGGCGCATGCGGCGCCGGGGTCTCGTCGCGTGGTCGGCCATGGGAACCTGGATATTGGCGTATTGGCTAGCCGCCATCGTCAACGCCAGCTTCGACGTCTACATCGAAGGCCCGCAAGGCGGAATCTGGACGTGGTGCCTGATGGGCTTGGGTTTGGCGTTCATCTGGCTGGAGCGACAGGGGAGCGCCAGATTGATGGGCCAACAGATCCCCCTTGCGGCGCATTGAGGCTACCGGGCGCCCCCATGGTCACGACACGATCCATCGCGGTGTTCAAACTCAACCATCTGGGCGACGCCGTCACCTTCCTGCCGACGGTCGCCGGGTTGCGAGCGGCCCTCCCCAGCGCCAACATCCTGGTGGTGTGCAGCGCCGCCACCGCCGTCCTGTACAGGCGGTCCATCCCGGGGGTGCCGGTCCTGGCGGTGGACATGAGCAGGGGCCGGAATGGGCTGAGCGCCGGCAACCTGGCCCGCGTCGCCTGGCGCCTCAAGGCTGACGCCTATCGCGAAGCCCTGTTGTCCTTCGACGAACCGTCGCTGTCTTACTGCGCCGCCTGGCTGGGGGGCAGTCGCCACCGCGTCGGCTACGACCTATGCGGCCACCGCCTGCAACCGTTGCTCACCGACGTGATCCGCCCCGGGCTGGGGCGCAGCGTCGTGGACATCAATTTCGACTTGGTGCGCCGGGCGGCCGGTGACGCCACGTTGATGCCCCAGCGGGTACCGGTCGGCCATGGCGCGGCCGATGCCGAGGCGGTGACCCAGCGCCTGGCGGCGGGCGGAATCGGACGCGACATCCCATTCGTTCTGTTGCATCCCTACAGCAAGCATTCCTACCAGCGCTGGCCTCTGGCCCATTACGCCGCGCTCAGCCAACGTTTGGCCCAGGCCGGCCTGCCCACCGTCGCCCTGACACAAGGCTTCGACGAGCCGGTGGGGCGGGCTCTCCGCCTGGACGCCTTGACGCTGCCCCAACTGGCCGCGCTGAGCGCCCGCGCCCGGCTGTTCATTGGCAGCAATTCCGGCCCCATGCATGTCGCCGCCAGCATGGGCACCCCCGTGCTGGCGCTTCAGGGGCCCACCTCGCCCGAATGGAACATCCCCTGGCTGGACGTGCCGCACGAGCACCTGACGGCCAGCGATGTCACCTGCGCGCCCTGTGAACGCCTGGGCCGGAAGCTGGGGGGCCACTGCGCCAACGAGGCGGCACCACTGGCCTGCATGAAAGCCATCGGCATCGAGCAGGTCATGACGCGGGCCCTGGCCCTCCTGGCCCGCACGTCCTGAGGCCCCCGACCCTGTCCCCGGTCGGCGGTTCAGCGGGAAGACCGCGCGCCCATCATCCCCGCCCGGACGGCCCACGCCGTCATGATGCCAAGGACGGCAACCGCCCCGGCCAGCCGCACGCCGAGGCCCGGAGTGAGCGTGTGCACACCCAGGAACAGGATCACGACCAGCAGCAAGCCGGGCGTCAACCGCATCAGCAGGGCGTTCAACCCAGCCCCCCGGAACAGCAGGATGGTGTGCGCCGCCAGGCGCGACACCCACACCCATGCCGCGCCGGTCAGTCCGAAATGGCCGATGACCGCCCATTGCAGGGGCAGGTAAACCACGGCCTGGGCCATGCAGGCCTTGGCGACCACGTCGGGCCGCCCCCGTCCCTGCAGGAAGGCGAAGGGAATGAAACTGTTGAAGCTGAACCACAAGCCGATCAGCAGGATCTCGCCCAAGGGCGCCGACTGCGCGCCGAACGACACGCCGATCCACAGTTCCAGAAAGGGCCGCACCAGCAGCAGACCCACCAGGACGACCAGGGTGGCCAGAACCGCCAGCCGGTGGACATTGACGCTCAACAGAACCCGCGCCTCCCCCTCCTCCAACGCGGCGAAGCGGGGGAACAAGGTGTTGAACAGCGCCCCCGGAATGATGATGGCCCGCTCCATCAGATTGCTGGGGATGGTGTAGGTGGTCACGGCGGTGGCGGTCAGCCGCATGCCGATGAACAGCCGGTCGATGGACCACAGCAAGGTGCCCAGCGTCGAGCCAACGGTGATCCAGCTGCCGAACCGGAACAGCCCGCGCGCCTCCGCCCGATCGAAGCGGAGCCCCTGGCGCAAGGCGGCGACGGCCCGCCGGCAGAACCACCCCAGCACCACCAGGGAGATGAAACGCCCCAGCAGCGCCGCCGCCACCAGGCCGGACACCCCGTATAGGCCGCCGACGGCCAGAATCAGCGGGAAAAGCTGGTACAGCACGGCGCCGGTCAACTGCCCCAGGTTCCATTCCAGGAAGCGCTGGCATCCCTGCAGGGTGCCGGACACCACCGACAATAGGGTAAGGACCGGCATGGCCAGGCCCAGCAACACCGGAATCCAGGTCAGTTCCCCCCGCATGCCGGGTGGAAGGTTCAGCATATGGTTCAAGACCGCCCACGACAGCGGCGCCAGCACCACACCACCAAGGGCGCCCGCCACGACGCTGAGGACCATTCCCGTCCCCACCAACGCGCCGGCGTGGTCGCTGCCGCCACCGCCCAGAGCGGCCAAGCGGCTGGTGACGGCACGGCCGAACCCCAGATCGAAAAAAGAGAAATTGCCCAGCAACAACCATGTCAGCGACAGGACGGCGTACCGCTCCGGCCCGATCACCTTCAGATAAACCGGGACGGTGGCCAGTTGCAGCAGGATGGGCAGGGCGAGACCCAGGAAGTTGAGGACCGTCGACGCCAGGAGATCGCCGCCGCCCCGCAAGCGCGTCAGACGGGCTTTGACCGCCATCAGCATGGGCGGGCCGCCAGCAGGCCCTGGTACAGGCCGACCTGGCGCTCCACCACCCGCGCCGGGGCGTGCGTGGCCTCATAATCGACGCGGGCCTGGTCCCCCAGCGCCACCCGTTCATTCAAGGACAGCGCCCCCCAGCGCGCGAGCGCGTGAGTCCAGGCGGCGCGATCGCCCGGCGCCACCAGAAAGCCTGTCCGCCCGGGCCGCACCCAATCGCGGCAGGCGCCCAGGTCCGACGCCATGACCGGTACGCCATGGGCCATGGCCTCCACCGCCACCAAGGCGAAGGTTTCCGGCACCAAGGATGGCAGCACCAGCAGCTCAGCCCCCGCCAACGCTTGCGACACCTCCGCCGGGGGCCGCTTTCCCACCAGCCGGACGCGCGGGCCTGCCATCGTCTCCAGGCGGGACCGCAAGGGACCATCGCCGATGATGGTCAGATCCATATCCTGTCCGGCCCAGAGGTCCACCAGGAACTCCAAGCCCTTCTCCCGGTCCAGGCGGCCGATGGCCACGGCACCCGATCGCGGCCGCGCCCTGGACGCCGCGCCCTGCCCCGGATCGGGCACGAAATTGGGTTTCACCACCACACGGTCGGGCGGCAGGCCCGCCCGCACCTGGATGGCGCGGGCCGCCGGGCTGGGGGTGAAGTAAAGATCCACGTCGCGCCGCCAGGTGCCGCGGGCTTCGTGCACAGCCACCATGGCCGTCACCGCCGCCGTGGCCGGCAGGCTGCCGCGATAACAGCGATGCGCCAGGGCCGGCCATTTGACTCGCCGCTCCACACACGCCTCGCACAGCGCGCCGTCGCGCAGCAGCACGGCACCGGGGCAGGCCAGGCGATAATTGTGCAGGGTCTGGACCACCGGGACGCCGGTGGCGTGGGCGGCGGCCAGAACCGAGGGAGACAACTGGGCGAAGGTGTTATGGACGTGGACCACGTCCGGGCGCCGGTCGGCGATGGCGCGCTGGACGTCGCGGTAGGCATCGGCCGACCATACGGCCCGGATGGCGGCGCCCAGGGATCCGGACGCGCCAATGGCGGCATTGTCGGCGATATGCGGCAGGACCGTCAGCCCGTACCGCTCCAGCGCCTCCATCTCCCGGTCCACAGCGACATCCTCACCGCCCCGGCGCTGATAGCGGCAATGAACGACAAGGATGCGCATGAACGTCCCAAGCCGTTAGAAGCGACGCTCCAGCACCTTGATGATGTCGCCCGGCATGATGGGCGTGCGCTCGGTCGCCTGGTATTCCATCTGCTTGCCATTGATGATGCGCACCAGAACCACCTCGTCCGTCACCGCGCGGTAGTCATAGCCGCCAGCCCGGGCGATGGCGCTCAACACCGTCATGCCGCTGGTGTACTGGAACTCCCCACCCTGGCGCACCTCGCCCAGCACGTAGAACGGCCGGAAGGTCAGCACCTCGACCGCCACATTGGGCTCCTGCAGGAAATTCTCACGCTTCAGGTTCTCTTCGATGCGGCGGGCCAGCATCTTGCCGGTGATGCCGCTGGCCGGGACGTTGCCGATCAGCGGGAAGGCGATGTTGCCCACCGGATCCAGGCCGAACTCACCGGTCAGGTTGGGTTCGTTGAACACTGTGACCCGGACGCGGTTGCCTGGTTCCAGCTTGTAACCGTCTGCGGGATTCTCAATCGACATCGGGGCCTTTTCCGAAGGGAAGGAACCGATGGAGCCGCTGCAGGCGGCGAGCGTCAGGGCCAGGATCGCGAATGCCGGGACGCGAAGGGTGGAAAAGCGGAAGCGCATGGGGTCCGTGGTCTTTTTCATGAGGCAACCGGGGCCATGCTCATACCATGGCCGATGGCATTTCGTCTGCCGTCTTCGCACCGGGCGCCTTCCTCCGGGCGGTCAGGACGCGACTGTCCGCACCCTGCAAGGCGACAGCCGACAGCAGGCCGGACGTGTAGGCGCCGGTGTCGATGGCGATGCGGTTGGACCGTTGATCAACAGCCGGCACGATGGTGTGACCGTGGACGATGGTCTTCTCGTGCCGCCGGGGGCTCTCCAGGAAGGGCGCGCGGATCCACAGCAAGTCTTCCAGCGTCTGGTCGGCCAAAGCGCGCCCCGGACGCACGCCGGCATGGACGAAAGCGTAGTCGCCGTAGACGGCCATGCGTTCCAGGCTGCTGAGGAAGGCCAAGTGCGTGGAGGGCAACTGGGCGGCCAGCGCGTCGCGCAGCCCGCGCGCCCGGTCCGCCGCCGATCCGCTGAACGCCGGCCGGACCCCGTAGCTGAGCACGGTCGCCAGACCGCCGAATTCCAGCCACGCCGCGCCGCCCACGGGATCCTGCAGGAAATCCAGCAAGGCGGCCTCGTGGTTGCCGAGCAGCCAATGCGTTCGGAAGGCCGGCAGGGGATTGGACAGCAGCAGGTCGATGACGCCCCGGCTATCCGGCCCGCGGTCGATATAGTCGCCGATATAGATCAGAATGGGGGTCAGGCCCTTGCCGTGCCGGGCCCAGTCCGCCTCGATTTCCGTCAGCAGCCCGCGCAGCACGGCGGATTCGCCATGGATATCGCCGATGGCATAGAGGATGTGGCCCTCAGGGGCCAGTGATGGGGCCTGAGCCAGACCAGGGCCCTGGGAAACGGCAGCGGCGCGGCGTGCCTTCCAAGCCGCGTGGAAACGACGCCACATGGGTTCGCCTCATGCCGGCGCGGCGGCCGCGTCAAGCGGCCGCGCCACGCCTATCCGCTTTAATTGGGGCTGACCGTGAAGGACGGCTGGGCGGCGATCGATTCGACCGAGGCCGTCTGGGTGGTGGTTGTCGTCTGCTGGGTCGTCTCAACGGTGACGGACGAATTGTTCAGGATGGCCGTCACTTGCGCGCTGTTGGACGCGTTGGCGCTGGCCAGGGCCGTGTTCTGGCTGGCGGTGGTCAGCACCTGGGCCACGGTGGAGGTCACGGTGGGAACGGCCGCGACCACCGCCGGCGACGTGGCCGCGGAATAGGCGTTGGCCATGGCCTGCACCGCCGCCGCGGGCGAAACCTGATAGACCGCCGGGGTCGACGCCACCTGGGCCACGGCGGTCGCCACCTG
Source organism: Azospirillum sp. B4 (assembly GCF_000333275.1). Lineage (GTDB taxonomy): Bacteria > Pseudomonadota > Alphaproteobacteria > Azospirillales > Azospirillaceae > Nitrospirillum. The sequence goes on from NZ_BACU01000687.1 coordinate 30,696, forward strand.
GGCCACCACCGCCGGCGCCACCTGGACCACCTGCGGATTGACCAGGATGCGGGACGCGGTGACGATCACCTGCGAGGTCTGGGTCGGGGACGTGGTGGAAACGGCGCTGGCCTGCACCGTCTGGACCGCCGCGGCGGCCGCATTGATGGCGGCCTGCGGGTTGCTGGCCAGCAGCTTCTCAGCCGCGCTGACGACCTGCAGGGCCAGGGCGGCGGCCTGGGCAGGATTGCCACCGGACAGGGTGTTCAACGCCGCCGTCACCGACGCGCTGTTGCCGGACAGCACCGCCGCCCGCAACGCGGGGGGCAGGCTGTTGACTGTGACGGCGGAGGTGGCCTGCTGCGCGACCGCCACCACGGGGATCATGCCGATGGCCGCGGCGCAGGTCGCGGCCGCGAAGAACATTTTCCCGAACGTCGCCATGGCGGCCTTCTCCCTATACGGCAAACAATACGCTTGAGCACACCGGGCCGCGCATGGCCCGGCACCCTGGAAGTAGTATTCCATTTCAGACGT
>NZ_BACU01000686.1 GCF_000333275.1 Azospirillum sp. B4
GCCTGTGGCGCGACCGCCTGAACCCCGACGGCACCTTCGTGGAAGAGGCGGCCCCGGCCAGCAGCTTCTACCACATCGTCTGCGCCATCCAGGAACTGGACCGGGCGCTGGCCACCATCGGTCACCCCGGGTAACTCCTGTTCTGACGTCAGAACGGAAACTGGAAAGGCTACCCTAAGGCAACCAGCCCGGAATGGCCTTCAACTCGGCCCGCCGCGACAGATCCGGCCAGGCGCCGGCCCAGCAACAGCGGTGGTCCTGGCCGGGAACGGTGACGATGCTGGCCGGGGCGCCCGGCGGCTGATGGCCGACGAAGGAACGGGCGATGGCGCCGTCCACCACCTTGTCGTCGGCGCCCACGAAATGCACCTGGGGCAGCGCGCCCAGCCGGGCGGCGTCGGTGACGGGATCCAGCGACTGCGCCAGGGGCGTCAGGTCCAGGGTCTGGGTCCACAGGCCGAAGTCAAGGTTACCCGACACGGTGACCAAGCCGGCGACGTCGGCGCGCCGCTCGGCCAACATGGCCGCCAGGCCGCCACCGCCGGAATAACCCACCAGCACCAGGCGCTGGGCGTGCGCGTCGGCCTTAAGCCGGTCCAAGGCGATGCCGGCGCTGTCCACAACCTCCGGCGCCAGGCGCGCGGTGGTCCAATAGCCCACCTGGCAGTTGCGGCCGGGCATGACGTACTGGCAGGGACGGGCCAAATAGGCCACGGGGCCGGTGCCCGGATGGGCCATGGCCAGGCGCAGGGCCAAAGGATCGGTGGGGGTGGGATCCTGTGACGGCTCCCGCGCCGTCAGGTAGGCCAGGCCGTCGCCCTCGATATAGACGGTCAGCAACGGCCCGCCGGCCTCCGGCTTCACCGCCGTGGCCAGGTCGAAGGTGCCCGCCGGCAAGGTGGCCCAGCGCCATCCGCCGGCATGCGCCAAGGTGGGTCCCCGTTCCTGCCGGCCATGGATGCCGGAGCAGGCGGCCAGGCCACCCGCCATCAGGAGCGCGAGGACGGCCCGCGCCCGCATCCTCAGGCCCGCCCTTGCGCCTTCTGGGCCTTGAGTTCCGCCAGCGCCTTGGCGACCCGGTCGATGACCGGGCCCCACTGGCCCCATTCCGTCTGCCGGAACAGGCGGACGGAGGGGTACCAGGGCGTGTCGTCGCGGTTTTGCAGCCAGCGCCAGTCCGGCAGCAAGGGTATCATCACCCAGGCCGGGCGCCCCAGGGCGCCAGCCAGGTGCACGGGGGAGCTGTCGATGGAGACCAGCAGGTCGACCTCGCACAGGATGGCGGCCGTATCCTCGAAATCCCTGATCTCGGGGCTGAGGCTGACGACGTGCTTGGCCATGGCGGCCGGCGGGTTCAGCGCCTGCTCCTCCTTCGGGCCCTTCTGGACGGAGAACAGGGTGACGCCGTCCTGCGCCAGCGGCGCCAGCATCTCCAGCCCCATGGAGCGGTTGGCGTCGTTGAAGTGGGTGGGACGGCCGGCCCAGAGGAAGGCCACCTTCAGGCCCTGGTAAGGCTCCAGCCGCTTGCGCCAATGCTCCCGCCGGTCGGGCAGGGCCGACAGATAGGGCATGGGCTCACCGGGCAGCTGACTGACCTGCAAGCCCATGATCATGGGCAGGCTCATCATCTCGGCATGCACGTCGAAATAGGGTGGCAACTCCCCGCGCACGGTCATCGCATCGAAACCCTTCATGCGGCGGGCCAGGCTGGCCGTCTCATGATTGATTTCCAGAATGACGTTGGCCTGGCTCTTCTCCTTGGCCCAGGCGACCATGCGCATGAACTGGAAGGTATCGCCGTAGCCTTGCTCATCATGGATCAGCAAGGTCTTGCCCGGAATGGGCCGCCCGTCCCAGCGCGGCCGTTGCACCTTGCGCTCGATGCGGGTGGTGTGGGCCAGGCTGTAGCGGTAGGCGTATTCACGCCAGCCGCGGTCGAACTCCCCCAGCAGCAGCAGGGTTTCCGCCAGGTCGAAGCGGGTGGACAGGTGCCCCGGCAGGGCGTCCACCAGCATCTCCTGGATGGGCTTGGCCTCCAGCACCCGGCCCTGCACGCGCAGAGCCTGGGCCAGCAGCGCCCACAGGGTCACCGGCCCCGTGCCGCTGGCCAGCAGGGGCCGGATCATGGTCTCGACCTCGGCCCCCCGCCCCGCGATCAGCATGGGGCGGACCTTTTGCTCAAGTTCCTTCATGTCCATGACGGCAGACCCTGTCAGCTGGCGGCCGGCTTGCGGCGACCGCGCGCCGGCTTGGCCGCTTCCTCGGCGACGGGGGCGGGCTCAGCCGCCGGGGCTTCGGCCTTGGCCTTGGGGGCCGCCGCCTTCTTCGGGGCCGCCTTCTTGGCGGGGGACGCCACTTGCGGCGCCGCGGCCTCCGGCGCGTTCGGGTCGACACCCAGCGCCGACAGCAGCGGCGCCAGTTGGGCCGCGAACGGCTTCCAACGGCCCAGGCTGCTGCGGAAGATGGGCTGGCGCACCTGGTTCAGGCTGGCGGTGCGGATGGTGCGCTGGGTCTTGTGGAAGTCCAGGCAGGCGGAATCCCAATCCAGGCCGACGAAGTCGACCAGGCGGCGCGCCTGGCCTTCCAGGTCGTCCACCACGTCCTCGTACCGCACTTCCATGAACCGGTCGGCGGGCAGCACGGCGCGCCAGTGATCCATCAGCCGCTCATAGCCGCGGTAGAACTGGCCCAGCTCCGCCAGGTCGTAGGTGAACAGCTGCTCACGCGTGAACAGCTTGGTGTAGCAGGACAGGCAGGTGTCCACCGGGTCGCGCCGCACATGGATGATGCGGGCGTCCGGCATCGCCAGGTTGATGAGGCCGGAGAACAGGAAGTTGGACGGCATCTTGTCCACCACCCGGCGGCGGTGGCCCGCCAGGGGACGGACGAAGTCCAGGTAGCGCTGGCCCAGCCCGCCCAGGATCTCCGGCGTCAGGTGGGGGGCGATCTGGGGATAGGGGCCCAGCTGGTTCACCAGGTTGTTCAGCGCCGACAGCTCACCGGCGGCGGCCACCTGCGGATGGCTGGCCAGGATCTGTTCCACCAGCGTGGTGCCGGAGCGGGGCATGCCCAGCACGAACACCGCCAGCTCGCTGCCCGCCACCGGGGACTTGGGCTTGTCGAAGGTGGCGGCCGGGAAGGCCGTGGCGATGTCGGTCAGCCAGCGGCTGGTGGCGGCGGCGTCATAGGTGAAGGTGGCGCGCTTCTGGCGATTGCCCTCGTTCAGGTAGGCGAACGCGCGCTCGCCGTCGCCGATGTCCATCCACGCCTTGCCCAGGGCGAAGTTCAGCGCGGTGCGGTCGGTCTGCGACTGCACCGGGTCGGGGCCGAACAGCAGCGCTTCCATCTTGGTGATGGCCGGCTCGCCCGCCTGGAAGCGGTGCAGGTCGGACATGTTGAACCAGGCGGACGCGGAGCGGGGGAACTGCGCCACCACCTGCTCGAAAGCGGCCTTGGCCTGGGCCTTGTCACCGCGCTCCATGAACAGGACGCCCCGGTTGATCAAAGCCTTTTCCGGGGCGAAGCCCAGGGACTTCGCGGCCTTGTCGAAGGCCACCAGCGCCTCTTCATGCTGGCCCAGCGCCTGCAGCACCTCGCCCAGCACGTTCTGCGCCTCGCCGTTGTCGGCCTGGGCGGCCACGGCCCGGCGGGCGTCGGCCAGGGCCTCCTCCAACCGCTCCAGATGGCGCAGCGCCGTGGCGCGCACCGTCAGGGCCCCGGCATGCAGGGGGGCGTAGCTCAGCAGCGCGTCGATCCAGCGCAGCGCGTCCTCATTGCGGTTGCGGCCCAGTTCCACCGCCGCCGCGTTGATGTAGGCGTCGGACAGGCGGGGATTCAGGTCGATGGCCTTGCGTGCGGCGGCCAGGGCGTCGTCGGGACGGCCCAGGTCGTTCAGCAGGTTGGCCAGGTTGCTCTGCGCCTCGGCATAGGCCGGCGCCAGGTTCAGCGCGTATTCATAGCGCTGGCGCGCCTGGTCCAGGCGGCCCATGCGCTTCAGGGTGTTGCCCAGGTTGTTGTGCGCCTCGGCATAATTGGGCTGCAGGGCCACCACCCGCTCCAGGCAGGACAGGCTGTCCTCCAGCTTGCCCGCCTCCTGCAGGATGATGCCCAGATTGTTCCAGCCGGCGACCAGCGTGTTGTCCATGGTGACGGCGCGGCGGGCCGCCACCTCGGCCTCCGCCAGCAGGCCGCGCTGGCGGCACATCTCACCCAGGTTGCTGAGGTAGACGGCCGGCACCCGGGGCGCCTGGCAGGCGCGGCGCAGATGGTCGATGGCCAGATCCAGGTTGCCGTAGGCGTGGGCCATCAGACCCATCAGGTGCAGGGCGTCCGACTGTCCCGGCCACAGCGCCAGCACGTGCTGGCACAGGCGTTCCGCCTGGTCGGCCTGGCCGGCGTTCCAGTGGGCGTGGGCCTGGCCCAGTGCCTGCTCAACGGTCATGGTGGTCTGCGGTTGCGTGTTCATGGCTTCACGGCGCTTCGTCAGGGGTCAGGACAAATGGGGGCTTCAGGGGGTGCGCTTGGGCGCCGGCACGGCCTTCAACGCCGCCGCCAGGCCGGCCAGCTGCACCGGGATATCCACAGCCGCCTTGTCACCATTGATATAGCGTACGGCCAGAACCTTGCCGCTGGTGAAATGGTCCAGCACCTTGCCGTCCTCAAGCTCGGCCGCGGCCACGCAGCCACCCTGCTGGCAGGCGTCGAACGGCAGGGTCAGCGGCTTGTCCTGATCCAGGACCAGGGTGATGCCCGGCTGCAACAGCACCCCCAGCGGCGTGGCCAGGATCAGGCGCGGCTTGCCCTCCGGCCCCAGGTAGCCGACGCGGACGTGCAGCATCATGACGTTCTGCGGGGTGGCGATGGCGAACTGCTCGACATAGCAGACCTCGGCGCCGGCCTCGGTCTTGGCGCAGTTCTTGGACCACAGCGGCCCCTGGCCCTGCTTCACCTCCGGGCCCTTGCCCGGCACGGGTGACGCCGGCGCCTTCACCGGTTCCGCCGCCACGGTGGCATCGGCCGCCCCGGCCAGCGCCATAAACGCGCCAGCCGCCATCGCGACCAGGGCCGCCCTCCCCACTTTCCTCATATCGGTACTCCGAATAGGCCCGTCCAAGTATGCGGTCCAACCGCTTATAGAATGAAAAGGCGGCTCACCGCCACGCCCTAACTATCGCCACCATACTATACCGATGAACCATAAGGGACTAATCAGCAGGGAGATAACAGCGTCAAGCTCCTAACCGTTTTCCCGTTGGCATTTGCCGCTCGGCAGCCAGAAGAGACCGTGGAGCCACGAAAAGCCGGCTCCGCAATCTGACAAATTCTGATTGGAAATGAGCCGCCATCTGTAAACAAGGCGATTATTTTCCCAGATTCGGCGAATCTGTGACATTGCGATTCGTTCACGCGCCGGCTACGACACGATCATACGGGGGACACACCCGACCAGACGCGCAGGGCCGCCACCGTCTCCGCCGCCACGGCGGCGTCGGTACGGGCCGCGTCCGGCACCGGCTGGTCGACCAGCAGGCGGGCGGGACCGGGGGACAGGACCAGCACACGGTCGGCCAGGGCCACCGCCTCCGCCAGGTCGTGGGTGACCAGCAGGGTGGGCGTCGGCCGGCGCAAGCGGTGTTCCAGCAGCACCGCGCGGGCCAGGCGCTGGTTGGCCTCATCCAGCGAGGCGAACGGCTCATCCAGCAGCAGGGCCTGCGCATCCATCGCCAGCGCCCGGGCCAACGCCAGGCGCCGCGCCATGCCCAGCGACAGGTGCGAGGCCCAGACATCCGCCTTGGCCGCCAGGCCCAGCCGTTCCAGCAGCCGCTGCCCCTCCTCCCCGCCGGCACCGGCGATGTCCAGGTTCTGCCGCACCGTGCGCCAGGGCAACAGGCGGGGCTGCTGGAAGACCACGCCCAGGCGGGGTGCCGGGCCGCTCCAGCGCACGGTGCCCGTCACCTCGCGGTCCAGCCCGGCCGCCAGGCGCAGCAGGGTGCTCTTGCCGCAGCCGGATGGGCCCACCAGGGCCACCACCTCTTGCGTGTCGACGGTGAAGGCGATGGGGCCCAGCACCGGCCGGCCGGCCAGCCGCTTCTCGCGAATGTCGACAATCAGCCGCGTCATCACACCCTCCACCGCCGGGCCCAGCGTTCCAGCGGTTGCAGGGCCGCCCATTCAATCACCTGGATGATCAGGATGAAGGCCAAGGCGTAGGCCAGGATGTGGGCCACGTCGAACAGCTGGAAATAGACCTGGATCTGGAAGCCGACGCCGTCGCTGCGGCCCAGCAGTTCCACCACCAGCACGATCTTCCAGATCAGCGACAGGCCCGACCGCGTGGCGGCGAACAGATAGGGCTGCAGTTGCGGCAGCACGATGTGGCGCAGGGTTGCGGCCCGGCCCAGGCGGTAGGCCCGCCCCATCTCCAGCAGGTCCCCATCCAGGGCCCGCACGCCTTCACGCACGGTGACGGCGGTGGTGGGCAGCTTGTTGAGGGCGACCGCCGTGATGGCCGCCGCCTCCGTCAGGCCGAACCAGACATAAAGCAGGACGATCAGCACCAGGGCCGGCAGGTTCAGCAGCAGCAGCAGCGCGCTGTCCAGCCACAGGTCCACCGCGCGCCACCAGCCCATGGCCAGGCCCAGGGCCGTGCCGGCACCCATGGCCAGGACGAAGGACATGGCCACCCGGGCCAGCGTGATCCCGACATGGTGGGGCAGCGCGCCCGACGCCACCTCCCGCCCCAGGGTGGCCAGCACCGCCGAGGCCGGCGGCGCCAAGGGGCTGGCGGCCAGACGTCCCGCCCCTTCCCACACCAGCAGCAGAACCAGGACGGACAGCGCGCGGATTAGCCAGGCCCGTTTCGCCACAGCCGTGCTCACCAAGCCCGCTCCACCGGCCAGAAGGTGCCGGCGGGCAGGGTGTCACCCCCGGATCCCACCAGCTCCTTCCCGCCCACGGCGGCCAGGACCTGGTAAAGCCGCGCGGCCGCGTCCCATTCCGCCGCTCCCCACTGGCGGGGGATGCCCCGGCGGTACCAGTCGCGCAGCCGGTCGAATTCGGCGTCGCTGCCGGCATCGGCCAGGGGGCGCAGCGAGGGCCATTCGGCGTCGTCCCGTGTCAGCAGCGCCCGCGCCTGGCGGGTGGCGGCGATGAAGCCGTCCAGCGCCACCCGGTTGGCCTTGGCCCAGCGTTCGGAGAAGACGTAGCCCACCATGGGCGGGGTGCCCTGGATGCCCAGGCCGGCCACCGCGTCCTCGGTCGTCAGCACGGTGCGCTGCCCGGCCGTCTGGCCCTTGGCGGCGAAGGGCCAATAGGTCAGCAGGGCGTCCAGCCGGCCCGCGGCCAGGGCGTTGGCCAGCAGGGGCGGCGCGCCGAAGGTCTTTTCCACCGACGCGTCCAGGTCGATGCCGGCCTGCCGCTGGGCATAAGCGCGCAGGATCAGCCAGTTCTTGTCCAGCGGACCGCCGGCGATGCCCAGGCGCCGGCCCGGCAGGTACGGCACCGTGGCCACGATGCCCTTGGGCGGCGCCATCAGGGCGCCGGCGGAATGGAAAAAGGGAGAA
>NZ_BACU01000685.1 GCF_000333275.1 Azospirillum sp. B4
CCCCTGGAGGCGGCGGGCACGATGCGGCCCAGGTTCCCCGACGGAACCTGGGCCGTTTTTATTTGGGTGCCCGCCGATTTCGGCTCACCCATTTCAGGAAAACCCCTGAAGCGATCAAAAACGAAAAAACAAACAGCGCGCCGGCGACGACGCCGGACAATATTCGAAAAGCCGGCTCCGCCGTCCTCATCATCACGGATAGCGTGTTGGCGCCCGTCATCAGGCAGATCACCAGGCCGTGGACAAGAGTCATGGGCTTCTTCGGGGTCATTCCGAATCTCCTCACCGCGATGGGCCCTTCCAGGGATTCAATTCCACATCCCGATACGCCGCGTGCCGCCGTGACCCGGCATGGTTTCGCGCGATTGGCGACATCCCCACCGTCCGCACCGGTGCGGTCACCGAATTATTACCGCCTTGCCCCTGGCCGCGGGCCTGGGCGGCTTCTATCGTCTAAGCCATTTCCCCGATCCGCCAGACCGGAAGGTGACCCCATGATGCACGCGGCTGTCCTATCCTCCACCACTTCCAACTCCACCCCCACGGGGCCGCTGGCCGATGCCGCCGCCGTGCGCGGCCAGTTGAAGGCCTGGCTGGTGGAGCACGCCTATCCCCTGTGGTGGGAGGTCGGGGCCGACCGGCTGAACGGCGGCTTCCATGAGAAGCTGGACCTTGCGGGCCGCCCCACCAGCGATGCCCGCCGGGCGCGGGTCCAGGCCCGTCAGGTCTATGCCTACGCCGTCGCCGCCAGGTCCGGCTGGAACGGCCCGGTGCGCGAGGCGGCGGAACACGGCCTGACCTTCTTCCTGAACCACTACCGCCGCCCCGACGGCCTGTTCCGCACCAAGGTGGCGCCGGACGGCACCGCCTTGGACGACACCGTGGTTCTGTACGACCAGGCCTTCGCCCTGTTCGCGCTGGCCGCCGCCCAATCCGCCACGCCGGAAAACCGCAAGCCGGAGGAGATGGCGGTGGCGCTGCGCCAGCGTCTGCTGGATACCCTGCACCACGCCCAGGGCGGGTTCGAGGAGAGCCACCCCCGCACCCTGCCCCTGCTGTCCAACCCGCACATGCACATGCTGGAAGCCAGCCTGGCCTGGATGGAGCAGGGCGGCGACGGCGGCTGGCGCGCCCTGGCGGAGGAGATCGTCACCCTGGCGCTGACCCGCTTCATCGACGACGACATGGGCGGGCTGAAGGAATTCTTCGACGGCGACTGGCGCCCCGTGACCGGCACCCAGGGCCGCATCGTGGAGCCGGGGCACCAGTTCGAATGGTCGTGGCTGATGCTGCCCTGGGCGGCCCTGACCGGAAACAAAGCGGCGTTCGATGCCGCCTGGCGCATGA
>NZ_BACU01000684.1 GCF_000333275.1 Azospirillum sp. B4
CACCTGGCCGGTAGCGGCGCCTACCGCCAACGGGTCTTCTGCGTTCGTGGAGCGCCCCGCGGTCGGACTGAAGGACACGGCCGTCAACAAAGCGAAGG
>NZ_BACU01000683.1 GCF_000333275.1 Azospirillum sp. B4
CTTGGCAAGGCCGTCATGGCAGCCGATCCCGACCGCTATGAGAAGGCCTGGGCGCATTGCGATCTGCTTGTCATTGGTTCCGGGCCGGCCGGATTGATGGCGGCGTTGACTGCGGCGCGTGCCGGTCTGCGCGTCGTCCTCGCCGATGAGGGC
>NZ_BACU01000682.1 GCF_000333275.1 Azospirillum sp. B4
GCGGGAAATGAAAGGGGGACAATTGGCCCCCCTCCCCCGGCTTCGCCGGCGAACACCCCGGCGAAGCGCTACTTTTGCCTGTCGGGCCAAGGCCCAAGGCGCCGGTCTTAACCTTGATCCTGCGCCTCGGCTCCCAGGCTTCAGCCCTTCAGCTTGGCCGTCAGGATCTCATTCACCAGCGCCGGGTTGGCCTTGCCCTGGGTGGCCTTCATCACCTGGCCGACGAAGAAGCCGAACAGCTTGTCCTTGCCGCCGCGGAACTCCGCCACCTTGTCGGCGTTGGCCGCCATCACGGCCGCGATGGCCTGGTCGATGGCGCCCGTATCCGTGACCTGGCGCAGGCCCTTCTCCTCCACGATCTGGGCGGCGGGCTTGCCCGTCTCCAGCATGTCGGCGAACACCTCCTTGGCGATACGGCCGGAGATGGTGTTGTCGGCGATCAGGTCGATCAGGCCGCCCAGCGCGGCGGCGCTGATGGGCGAGCTGTCGATGTCGGCACCCGTCTTGTTCAGCGCGCCCAGCAGGTCGCCGATGACGAAATTGGCGGCCTGCTTGGGATCACGGCCCCGGGCCACTTCCTCATAGAAGTCGGCGCGCGACCGTTCGGCCACCAGCACGCCGGCGTCATAGACCGGCAGTTTGTAGTCGGCCATGAAACGGGCCTTCTTGTCGTCCGGCAGTTCCGGCAGGGTGGCCTTGATCTGCTCCACCCAATCGGCGTCCAGTTCCAGCGGCAGCAGGTCCGGATCGGGGAAGTAGCGATAGTCGTGCGCCTCCTCCTTGGAGCGCATGGACCGCGTCTCGCCCTTGTTCGGATCCCACAGGCGGGTTTCCTGGACGACGGTGCCGCCATCTTCGATCAGCGTCACCTGGCGGTGGGCCTCATACTCGATGGCCTGCTGGACATAGCGGATGGAATTGACGTTCTTCGTTTCCGTCCGCGTGCCGTACTTCTCACCCGGCTTGCGCACCGACACGTTGATGTCGCAGCGCATGGAGCCTTCCTCCATGTTGCCATCGCAGGTGCCGAGGTAGCGCAGGATGGTGCGCAGCTTGCGCAGGTAGGCGGCGGCCTCCTCCGGCGTGCGCATGTCGGGTTCCGACACGATTTCCATCAGGGCCACGCCCGACCGGTTCAGGTCGATATAGGTCTTGGTCGGGTTCTGGTCGTGCAGGCTTTTCCCTGCGTCCATTTCCAGGTGCAGGCGGGTGATGCCGACCTCTCGGGTGGAGCCGTCCGCCAGGTCCAGCACGATGGTGCCATAGCCGACGATGGGCTGCTGGAACTGGCTGATCTGGTAGCCGGATGGCAGGTCGGCATAGAAGTAGTTCTTGCGATCGAAGACCGAGCGCAGATTGATCTGCGCCTTCAGGCCCAGGCCCGTGCGCACCGCCTGCTCCACGCAGACCTCGTTGATCACCGGCAGCATGCCGGGGAAGCCCGCGTCAACGAAGCTGACTTGGCTGTTGGGCGCGGCGCCGAAGGCGGTCGCCGCCCCGCTGAACAACTTGGCATTAGAGACGACCTGGGCATGGACCTCCAGCCCGATCACCACTTCCCATTCGCCCGTCTCGCCCGCAATCCGATAAGCCATCGTCTTCGCCATCAAGTCCAATCATGGAGTGAGGGGTTTTCATGGCCGGAATCGCGTGAAAACGCAACCGGCTTGGCACCCGGACAGCCCTAGGCCTGTCTGCCCCACGCCCTGATCGCGCGGTGACCGGTGGCCTGTCACAAAAGCGCCGCGTGAGACGGGCGGATCCGCGCCAGCCAGTTACTTCGGCGACAAAATAGTGTCCTTGGGAATTTTAACCGAATATCTAAAGTATATAGTCGGCGAATATCCTTGGCTGGTAAAGATTCATCCAGAATTTGGGCCTAAGCTCTCCCGAAATGTCGATGGGTGGGGAATGGCCTGGACGCGTCTCTTTTCAAGCCATGAAGGCGGCCCGCGTCCTGGCCGCTTGCCTGGTCTTGCGTTTGGGTTGGTCTATCATCGAATAGCGGCCCCCCTCATCGTCCTGGTTCTGGTTCTCGTTGGAGGGGTCGCCGCGGCTTGGCTGGTTCATGGCCACAACCGCGCCGCCGCCGCCAGCAGCCTGGGCCTCCGCGCGGCTGAGTTGACGGAAGATCTGCACCAGCGCCTGAACCTGTTCCAGTACGGGTTGCGCGGCGCCCGCAGCGCCATCGTGGTCGCCGGGACGGATACGCTGACGCGGGAGCAGTTCCGCCTCTCCGCCTCCACCCGCTCCCTGGATGAGGAATTCCCCGGCGCCCTGGGCTTCGGCTTCGTCCGCCGCGTGGCGCCATCGGCGGAGACGGCGTTCGTGGACCGGGAACGGCGTAGCGGGCGCGACGGGTTCCGTGTCCGGCAACTGACCGCCCATGAGGGCGAGCGCTTCATCATCCAGTATGTGGAGCCGGAAAGCCGCAACGCCGCCGCCATCGGCCTGGACATCGCCTCCGATCCAGACCGGCGCCTGGCGGCGGTGGATGCCATGCGCCTTGGCGAGCCGCGCCTGACAGCACCCCTGACTCTGGTTCAGGCCGACAGCCGGCCGGCACAGGGCTTTCTTCTCCTGCTGCCCGTCTATTCGCTTGGCAGCGAGATCCACACGCCTGCGCAACGCGCCGCCGCCACCATCGGGTGGACCTATGTGCCGCTGCTGATCAGCGACGTGCTGGCGAAGTCGGAACTGATCCGCGACGACATCTCCTTCACCCTGCGGGATGTGACCGACACACCCGACGCCCCGCCCTTCTACACCGCCCCGGCCACCGCGGAGGGCGCGGTGGAGGGCGTGAGCCGGGATGAGATCCTGACCGTCTTCGGCCGGCGCTGGATGGTCCATTTCCAGGCCACCCCCCTGTTCCTGCCGCCCTTGAACCTCACCCCGCCCTGGATGGCGGCGACCAGACTGGCCATTGGCGGCATCCTGGTGTCGCTGCTGCTGCACCTGTATCTCCTGAACCTGTCCCGGAAACTGCAGGCAGGCGAGGAAAAGGCGGGCCAGGCCCAGCGCCTGGAGGCGGAGGTGAAGGCACGCACCGCCGACCTGGCGGAACGGGAGGCGCGTTTCAAGACGCTGACCGAGTTGTCCACCGACTGGTATTGGGAGGCGGACCGCGATGGCCGCTTCACTGCCATGTCCCAGGGGGTCGCCCGCATCGGGCTAGACCCCAGCACGCTGATCGGCAAGACCCGCCGGGACCTGTCGGTCAGGGCGGACGACCCGAGGCTGGACCATTACGAGGAGATGCTGCATCGGGGCGAACCCTTCCGCGATTTCGGCTACGATCTGCAGGGCGACGACGGCACCCTCCACCACATCGTCGTCAGCGGCACGCCCATCCTGGACGATGCCGGCACATGCGTCGGCTATCGCGGATCGGGCCGCGACGTGACCGAGCAGTTGCGCGCGGACCATGCCCTGCTGGCCAGCCAGCGCTTCATCCGGGCCATCGCCGACAACATTCCCGGCATGGTGGGGTACTGGGACGCCGATCTGCGCTGCCGCTTCGCCAACAAGCAATACCGGGAGTGGTTCGGACGATCGCCGGAGGATATCGTCGGCTGCGCCATGCGCACCCTGCTGGGGGAACACCTGTACCAGGCCAACGAGCCGCAGATCGCGGCGGCCCTGACGGGGGAGACGCAGCACTTCGAGCGCTCCATAACCAAGGCTGATGGCAGTCCCAGCGACGTCTGGGTCCATTATATGCCCGACATCGACCACGGGGGCCGCGTCCAGGGCTTTTTCGTGCTGGTCACCGACGTCACGCCCCTGAAGCGGGCGGAGCAGGAGCTGCGCATGATTTCGTCGCGCCTCGCCCTGGCGACGAAAGCCAGCGGCATCGCCGTCTGGGAATTCGATGTGAGGAGCCGCCACCTGGACTGGGATGACCAGATGTTCCAGCTCTACGGCCTGCGGCGCGGCGAAACCAGCACCCTCGACGCCTGGCGCATCCAGTGCGTGCCGGAAGACAGGGCCAGGGTCGAAGACGAATTCCGACGCGTGCTGGGCGGCGGGCGGGATCTGGATACGGAATTCCGGATCCGGCATCCCGACGGCAGCCTGCGGCATGTCAAGGCCGCCTCCATCACCGAACGGAGCCCGGACGGACGGCCGGTCCGCGTCATCGGCGTGAACTGGGACATCACCGGCATCCGGGAACACGAGGCGGAGTTGCTGGCCGCCCGGGCCACGGCCGAAAGCGCCAGCCGGGCCAAGACGGATTTCCTGGCCAACATGAGCCATGAGATCCGCACCCCCATGAACGCCATCCTGGGTCTGACCCACTTGCTGCAACGATCGGAGTTGCCGCCGGACCAGCAGGATTTCGTCACCAAGATATCGACCGCCGGCCGCGGACTGCTGGCGCTGATCAACGATATCCTCGACTTCTCGAAGATCGAAGCCGGCCGGATGGACCTGGAACATGCGGAGTTCCGCTTGCCCGACCTGCTGGACAGCCTGACCTCCATGCTGGCGGTCAACGCCAGGGACAAGGGGCTGGGCCTGTCGGCCACGGTGGCCCAGGGCACACCCATGGCCCTGATGGGCGACCGCGTGCGCCTGCAGCAGGTGCTGGTCAACCTGGCGGGCAACGCCGTCAAATTCACCCACACGGGCGGCGTCGCCGTCCGGGTGCAGCACGAAGGCTGGCGGCAGGGCCGGGTCATCCTGCGCTTCACCGTCACCGACACAGGGATCGGCATCCCCGCCACCGCCTTGCCAGCACTGTTCAGCGCCTTCACCCAGGCGGACACCTCCACCACCCGGCGCTACGGCGGCAGCGGCCTGGGCCTCGCCATTTCGAAACGGCTGGTCAACCTGATGGGGGGCGAGATCGGCGTCGAAAGCCAGCCGGGCTCGGGAAGCATCTTCTGGTTCACCGTGCCCTTGGAGCCAGCGGCGGTCACCCTCGAATCGGATGGGGGCGATCCGAACGAGGGTATGGCGCCGCCGCGCAAGCCCCGGCGCGGCACCCAGCCGCTGGCGGGGGTGCGGCTGCTTATGGTGGAGGACAACAGCGTCAATCAGGACGTCGGCCGCCTGATCCTGCAGGCGGAGGGCGCGGCGGTGGATGTCGCCGCCGATGGAAGCCTTGCCCTGGACCGGCTGGCCGCCACCCCCGACGCCTATGACCTGGTGCTGATGGACATGCAGATGCCAGTCATGGATGGCTATGAGGCGACACGCCTGATCCGCCAGCAATTGGGGCTGACGGCGCTGCCCGTGGTGGCGCTGACCGCCGGCGTCCTGGATGAGGAACGGGACCGGGCCTACGCGGCCGGCATCACCGCCTTCATGACCAAACCGTTCGAGGTGGAACAGATGGTGTCCACCATCCGCCACCTTGTCAGGCGGCCGGGAAAGACCATGTCGGGAAAAGCCGGCACCGCGCGGTCCTGACGCCGCCGACCGCCCGGATCGCGACCCTGCGATCCGGGCATCGGCACGGCGGGGTGGACCGACGGTGCCACAGGCTCAGACCTGCTGAATGGCGGAGAGCAGCCAGCGGCCGCCGTCGGCCTTCACGAAGGTCCACAGCTCCTGCACCTCTTCCGGGCGGTGCTCGTCGCCCGCCACGACGCGGCCGGTGTTCTCATCCACCGTCCAGTCGCGGGCACGCCAGCGCAGCAGGGCGGTGCAGTAGGTGCGGTCGTCCTCGTGCCAGCTTTCCACCACGTCTCCCTTCACCAGTTGGACGTCGGCCACCTGGTTGCGGATGCCGCGGCTCTGGTTTTCCGTCATCTCCTCGCCGTAGTAAGACAGCATCTCCGGCGTCAGATGGCGGCGCAGGGCGGTCAGGTCGCCCTTGCTCCAGCTGTCCATGATGCCGGTCAGGATCTGCTCGAAGGCCGACAGGTCCTGGCCCTGCATCTGCACGCCGATGGCGGGAACCGGCGGCGGGGGCGGCACGGACCCGCCATAGGAACCGCCGAACGGCGTCGCCTGGTAGGGCGGCTCCTGCGGCTGGTACAGGTCATAGGTCATGCCGGAGGAGGTGGCAGGCCGAGGGCCGCTGATCGCCATGCGCACCAGGCGATAGATCAGGTAGGCGATGCCCAGCATGATCAGCAGCCGCATGAAGCCGCCAAAGGCGCCACCCGACCCGCTGCCGTAGTCGCCCCCGACGCCGTAGCCATGATGGCCGAACAGCGAGTTGTACAGGCTGGCGCCCAGGAAGCCGCCCATCATGCCCGACAGGAAGGGATGACGCTGGGTGAAGCTGGGTTGGGCGAATCCAGGCTGGGCGAAGGGCTGCTGGAACGCCGGGCGCGGCTGATAGGCCGGCGCCGCCGGGGCGGCGGCCGGCGGCGGCGTGATGCTGCGCTGGATGGGCTGGCCCGTCACCGAGGGGTTGGCGGGTGTGGTGTAGGTCCGGCTGCCGCGGCTGCCGGAACTGGAACTGCGGCCCGGGCGGGCATCGGCGGCCAGGGGCGCCAAGGCCAGGGCCACAGCCAGGACGGCGGCGACCGCACGCGAACCAAACCGAGCGAACATTCTCTCTCCCCCTGAAAATGCGGAGCCGCCTCGGCTCCGCCCCTAATGTGGTCCCGCCTTGCAAAATTGCGAGGGCCACTGTGGTGGAGCGCCGCAATACCGCTTTTTGGCGTCCAGCGACAGACGGGACCTTTGCCGCCAAGGGATTATCATGCCTAGACTGCGCGAAGACGGGGCCGGCGCCGTGGGGAGGCGACGGGCTCGCCCAAAACGAAATCTGGCAAAACGAAATCTGCCAAGACGAAACCTGAGGATAAAACGGGGGTTCCTTCTCATGCCCGCACCGAAATGGAAGCTGGCGGCCCTGCTGGCCGGCACGGCCCTGGTCCTGCTGACCACGCACATGGCCATCACCAGCCGGCCGGCCAACGCCGGCGACAAGCCGGCCGCCGACCAGGCCAAAACCGACGACAAGGGTGACAAGCCCGGCGCTGACAAGGACTGGACGCCCAAGCACTTCACCATCGACCGCAGCGGCACCTTCAACGGCAAGCGGGTGGACTACCAGGTGCTGGCTGGCGAAACCCACCTGGTGAACGACAAGGAGGAGGACGCGGCCACCGTCTTCTCCACCGCCTACGTGAAGAAGGGCGTCAAGGACGCGACCCAGCGCCCCCTCATCTTCCTGTTCAACGGCGGTCCCGGTTCCGCCAGCCTGTGGCTGCACATGGGCGCCTGGGGGCCGAAGCGCGTGGACGTGCCCAGCGACGCCACCAACGCCGGCAGCCCGCCCTACCCCCTGAAGGACAACCCGCAAAGCCTGCTGGACGTGGCCGACCTGGTCTTCATCGACCCCGTGGGCACGGGCTACAGCCGCCTTCTGCCCAAGGGGGACGAGAAGGACTACTACGGCGTGAAGCAGGACGCCCATTCCATCGCGCAGTTCATGCGCAAGTGGCTGACCGAGCACAAGCGCTGGAATTCCCCCGTCTTCATCGGTGGTGAGAGTTATGGCGGCATGCGCATCGGCGCCCTGCTGCCCGAACTGCTGGAGAATGGCGCGCCCGTGGGGCTGAACGGCCTGATCGTCGTTTCCGGGGCGGTGGACTATGGCGCGTTCGAGTTCAACCGCGGCAACGACGTGCCCTATCCCGCTTTCCTGCCGACCTACGCCGCCGTGGCCTGGTACCACAAGAAGATCGCCGACACCTCCATGGGCTTCGACGCCTTCATGAACCAGGTGCGCAAGTTCGCGGTGGAGGAGTATCCGGTGGCCCTGCTGAAGGGCAACCGCATGAGTGCGGCCGAGCGCAAGGGCGCCATCGACAAGCTGGCGCGTTTCACCGGCCTGTCGCCCGCCTACCTGGACCGCACCAACCTGCGCATCCGCGACGTGCGCTTCGCCAAGGAACTGCTGCGCGATCAGGGCAAGATCGTCGGCATCTACGACGGCCGCTACACCGGCCAGGAATATGACTCGGCCGGCGACACGGTGGAGAGTGACCCGTCGGGCTATGGCGTGGGCGCCGCCTTCGCCACCACGCTGCAGAGCTACCTGCTGAGCGACCTGAACATCAGGATGGACCGGGAGTACCGGACCAGCGGCGACGTGGGCAAGAACTGGGACTGGAAGACCTGGGGCGACGAGGGCGGCGGCTACGCCAACGTGGCGCCGTGGTATGGCGACGCCATGCGCCAGAACCCCAAGCTGAAGGTGTTCATGGCCGGCGGCTGGTACGACATCTGCGTGCCCTTCTTCTCCAACGAGAACGCCATGAACGCCAACGGCGTGCCCACCGATCGCGTGACCTTCAGCTATTACGAGGCCGGCCACATGATGTACCTGAACCGCGCCGCCCTGGATAAGCTCACGGACGACGTCCGCCACTTCGTGAAGGCGGCGGCGCCGGGGGCTGGGGAGTAAGACCGGGAACCGGCGGGGTGGTCAGCGCCGTCCCGCCACCGCGCGGGCCGACTTCAGGCGCGTGGGATGATCCGGATTGCGCCACAGGAATCCGGACACCTCCTTGAGCGTGGCCGGCAGCGGCTCCGCCCCGGGATGCGAGCGATAGCTCCAGAACCGGTAACCCCGCCGCCACAGCGCTTCCACCTTCCGCCATTGGGCGACGTCAGTGCGCTTAGGCGCCTTGAATGAGCGCCCCATCAGGCATAGAACCCCGCCGCATGCGGGACAAGATCGCCTACCCTCCCCCACGCCACCAAACCGCACGGGCAGTTTCCAGGAACGCCGGCAGGCGAAACAGGCGTGGGCGATCAGGTAGCGGCTGACGAAGGGCGCCGTCACATGGCTTCCGTTTTTCGGGATCATCATCACAGCCACGGGTCAGGATGA
>NZ_BACU01000681.1 GCF_000333275.1 Azospirillum sp. B4
GGCCCCGGATTGAAGCACCTAGGGGCGAATACAGCGACGGGGGGATCATGCGACACGCATCCAGCATGCAGATGGGGCGCCGCGTTCGGACCGGGGTGGTTCTTTACATCCTGGCCCTGGGCGTCTTGACCTTGGGCGTCCTGGCGCTCAACCCGCCCCCGGCAACCGCGCAACCCGCCGCCCAGGTCAGTTATCCCGCCGACCAGGTGCGGGCGGATCTGGACATGCTGTATCAGCGGTTGAAGGCCGACGCCTTCAACCTTTACGCCTTCACCCCGGAGGCGGAGATGGACAGGCTTCACCGGACGCTGCGGGCGGGAATAACAGGGCCCCTGACGCGCGCCCACGCGGAGACGCGGTTCCAGCGCCTCGCGGCGGCGGCCCACCAGGGCCATGCGCGGGTCGAGGGCGTCTACGGCGCCTGGGCGGCCTACCAGAAGGCGGGTGGGCGGGCGTTCCCCTTCACCGTCCGCATCCAGGACGGCCACCTCCATATCGCCGCCAATCTCAGCGACGTCCCGCAGTTGCCGCCGGGCGGCGAAATCCTGGCCATCGACGGGGTGCCGGCGGCGCGCTGGTTGGCGCGCACGCGCAGCCATGTCTCGGCCGAGACGGCGGCGCTGGCGGACAGCATCCTGGAATATGATTTCCCCATGTACCTGTGGGTGGAAGGCGGCGCCCGACCCCGGTTCAAGGTCAGCGTGAAGACGGCCACCGGCGGCGTGCTCGACGCCGACGTCGCCGCGCGGACGGCGACGGAAATCGCGGCGGCGGCCGGCCGGCAGCCTCCCCGCCTGGACCTGGAGCATCCCTTGCGGGACGCCCGCGTCCTGGCCAATGGCGTCGGCTACCTGCGCCCCGGCCCGTTTTATAACGAAGCCGCCAAGACCGGCGCGGACGAGTGGGACGTGACCGCGTTCCGGACCTTCATCACCAACGCTTTCGAAATGTTCGCGGCGAAGGACGTGCACCGCCTGATCATCGACCTGCGCGGCAATCCCGGCGGGGACAGCCTGTTCAGCGATGTCATGGTCTCCTGGATCGCCGACCGGCCCTATCGCTTCTTCTCATCGTTCAAGATACGGGTCAGCGCCGATGCCGTCGCGGCCAACCAGGACCGGATCCTGCACGATGCCGTCGCGGCCGGCCCCATCTCCCGCCGCTTCGCCGACCTGTACGCCACCGCCAAACCCGGCGAGGTCGTCGACTTCACCCTTCCGGAAACCCAGCCCAACCTGGACGGACGGTTCCAGGGCACGGTGTACGCCCTGATCGATCGGCACACCTATTCCAACGCGGTGGCCGTCGCCGCCACCCTACAGGACTACGGCTTCGGCAAGATCCTGGGCGAGGCGACCACCGACATGGCGACCGCCTATGGCGCCATGGAGCGATTCACCCTGCCCGCCACCGGCATCGCCGTGGGCTTCCCCAAGGCGCACATCGTGCGCCCCAATGGCGACATCCGCGCCTTGGGGGTGACGCCGGACATCGCCATCCCGGCCCCGTTGATCGAAACCCCCGACGACGCCATGCTTCAACGGGCCGCGGCGATCGCCGCCACGGGCCCAGTCCCACACTAAGAGTCCGGCTCAGCCCTTCTTCACGAACTCCGCCCGCAACACCAGGCCCTTGATGGTGTCGTGGCGGCAGTCGATCTCCTGGGCGTCGCCGGTCAGGCGGATGGAGCGGATGACCGTGCCGCGCTTCAGCACCTGGTTGGCACCCTTGACCTTCAGGTCCTTGATCAGGGTCACGCTGTCGCCGTCGGCCAGCAGGTTGCCCACGGAATCGCGCACCTCGACCGCGCCGGCGGCGGCCGCGTTCGCCGCCACCTGGCTGGCCGGGATCCACTCGCCGCTGGCCTCGTCATAAACAAATTCTTCGTCAGCCGAACCGTTCATCAGGAAACCCAATCGTTAGGCGCGAGCCATGGACGCCGGCACCGGTCGATGGTGCCATGGCGGCAACAGGTCCCGGAATGGAACGGATACGACAAGCCGCCCCGAAGGGCGGCTGGTCGTCACGTGCCGATATGTGGCCTGGGCAGTGAT
>NZ_BACU01000680.1 GCF_000333275.1 Azospirillum sp. B4
CGTTGGGCATGAACGCCGTTGCCGAAGCAGCGATGATCCGGCTTCTGGGGCTGCTGTTCGTCGGCCTGCTGGTCATGCTGATCCTGCAGAACCGGGGGGCGGTGCAGCGCGTCATCCGCGACGGCGCCAGCCGGGGCCCCGCCATCCTGCGCCAGCTCCGCACCAGCCTGGCCGACACGTGGCACATCGCCGCCATTCTGTACGTCCTGGGCGCCTATGGCTTGTGGATCGCCGGCATCCCCGGCGGGTTCGCCTTCCTGGCGCGGGCCACCCTGCTAACGGTCGTGGTGGTACTGGTGGCCTATTATGGGATCGCGGTCGGGACCCGCCTGACCAACCGTGCGCTGGCCATAGACGACGCCCTGGACCAGCGCTTCCCGGGTCTGCAGCACCGGGTCAACCTTTATGCGCCCATCCTGACCGGCACAGGACGCGCGGTGGCCTACCTGTTGGCGACTCTGCTGATCCTGCAGATCTGGGGTGTGGACACGGCCGGCTGGCTTACCTCCAGCGCCGGGCAGCGGCTGCTGGGCAATCTGCTGGTGGTGGTATTCAGCACCATCGCCGCCGTCACCACCTGAGAGGTCGTCGGGTTTTTCATTCAGCTGTACCTGACGCGCCCCGGCATCGATGGCACCCCGGTGGAGCACAGCGCCCGCACCCGCACGCTGCTGCCCCTGTTCCGCAAGACGCTGGCCATCGTGCTCAGCACTGCGGTCGCCTTGGTCATCCTGTCCCAGGTGGGGGTCAATGTCGGCCCGCTGCTGGCCGGCGCCGGCATCGCCGGCATCGCCATCGGCTTCGGGGCCCAGACCCTGGTTAAGGACTTCATCACAGGGCTGTTCATCCTGATGCAGGACGCAGTGGCCGTGGGCGACGTGGTGGCCGTGGCCGGCTGCTCCGGCACGGTGGAGCAGATCTCCATCCGCTCCATGCGGCTGCGCGACGTCAGCGGCACGGTGATTATCATTCCCTTCAGCGAGGTGACCACCGTGAAGAACATGACAAAGGAGTTCTCCTACGCCATGTTCGAGGTGGGCGTGGCCTACCGGGAGGATGTCGACCAGGTGAGCGAGGTCCTGACCGAACTGGGCGCCGACCTCCAGGCGGACCCCGACTACGCCGACCGCATCCTGGAACCCATCGACATCCTGGGCCTGGACAAGTTCGCCGACAGCGCCGTCGTCATCAAGGCCCGCATCAAGACCCGGCCGTCCGACCAGTGGAAGGTGATGCGCGCCTTCAACCGCCGCATGAAACAGCGCTTCGATGAACTGGGCATCGACATCCCCTTCCCGCACCAGACCATCTACTTCGGCGCGGACAAACAGGGGAAGGCGCCGCCGGCCTACGTCGTCGCCACAGCGGTGCCGGGGACGCCGCCGCCCGCGCCGGCCGAAAGCCTGCCCCCGCCCGAAGCGGCCCCCGCCTCCGCCGTCCCCACGCCGGAATGACGGGCGGCCCTATGGGTCACGCGCGCGGCGGGGGCAAGGGTGCGGCGGCGGGCTCTTCCCGTGGCGCCGCCTCACCCATCGCCCGGCGGACCCGCTCGTAAAGCGAAGTGCGCGCCAGGGCGGCGTCCAAGCGGTCGAGCATGGACATCACGTCCGCCACCTCGGCGTTGAGTTCCACCGCGACCACGTCCCATCG
>NZ_BACU01000679.1 GCF_000333275.1 Azospirillum sp. B4
TGGAGATCTATGCCAACAGCCTGGACAACGCGATCGAGCGCTTCGACTACCTGCCGTCCGTCGCCGCCCGCGACCCGGCCGTGTCGGCGCTTGCGGCGGGCCAGGCGGATCCGGCGGCGGTGGACCGGGTGAACCGCTATCTGGAAGCGGTGAACGCCAGCGCCGGCTCCGCCGTCCTCTACCTCATGGACGCCACCGGCCGCACCGTGGCCGCCAGCAACTGGAACCGGTCGGACAGCTACCTCGGCATCGATTTCTCCTACCGGCCATATTTCCTGGATGCCCGCGACCGGGGCCTGGGCCGCTTCTATGGTGTGGGCACGGTGACCCGCCTGCCGGGCTATTTCATCGCCGCCCCGGTGGAGCATGACGGCCGGCGGGTGGGCGTGCTGGCCGTCAAGATCGTGCTGGACGCGCTGGAGGATGGCTGGCGCACCTCCCATGACGCGGTGATGGTGGCCGACCGCTTCGGCATCGTTTTCCTGGCGTCCAAGCCGGAATGGAAGTTCCACGCCCGCCGGCCGCTGGACGACGACACCCTGAAATACCTGGAGGAAACGCGGGAGTATGTGGGGCTGGAGCACCCGCCCCTGGTCCTGCCCCGCTCCTTGCAGACGCATCCCGCCCTGCTGGTGGAACGGGGGCTCGGGCGCTATGGCTGGACCATCGCGCTG
>NZ_BACU01000678.1 GCF_000333275.1 Azospirillum sp. B4
GGTCCGATGTCAGCGATTGCACCTGGCCGCTCGACAGGCCGGCCACCTGGTTGCTGCCGAGCGCCGACAGGGCGGCGGAGTCCAAGGCCGACAGCTGGTCCGTGCTGAGCGCCGCCACCTGGCTGGAGGTCAGGACGCGCACGTCGGCGGTGGAGAGCGCGTTCAGCTGGTCGGATGTCAGTGCCCGCAGCTGCGCCGTTGACAGGCGTGTCACCTGGGCCGTGGTCAGCGCCGCGGTGTTGTCGGTGCTGAGCGTCGACAGCTGGTCGGTTGTGAGCGTCGAAACCTGGGCGGAGGTCAGGGCGCGGATGTCTGCGGTGGAGAAGGCCGCCAGCTGGTCGGTGGTCAGGGCGGTGAGCAGGCTGGCTGACAGGCTGGCCACCTGCGCGGTGGTCAGGGCGGCGACCGTGTCGGTGCTGAGCGCGGACAGCTGGTCGGTTGTCAGCGCCGCGATCTGGGTGGAGTTCAGGACCCGCACGTCGGCGGTGTTCAGCGCGTTCAGCTGGTCGGTTGCCAGCGCCCGCACCTGGGCCGTGGACAGCTTGGAGACCTGCAGCGTGGACAGGCCGGCTACCTGGTCCGTGGTCAGCGACCCCACCTGTGCGGTGCCCAGGCCGGCCAGCTGCACGGTGGTCAGTGCCGCGAGGTTGCCGGTGGTGAGCGTGGACAGCTGATCGGTGGTGAGGACGGACAGCTGAGCGGAACTGAACTCCCGTATGTCGGCCGTCGTCAGTGTGTTCAGCTGGTCCGATGTCAAGGAGCGTACCTGGCCGGCGGACAGTCCGGCGACCTGGGCGCTGGTCAGCGCCGACAGGTTGTCCGACGCCAGGGCCGACAGCTGGTCCGTCGTCAACGTGGATATCTGCGCCGCGGTGAATTCCCGCATGTCGGCCGTCGTCAGCGCGTTCAGCTGATCCGACGTCAGGGATCGCAGCTGGCCGCTGGACAGGCTGGTGATCTGGGCGCTGGTGAAGGCCGAAAGGGCGTCGGTGCCGAGCGTCGAGATCTGGTCCGTCGTCAGCGCTACGATCTGGGCCGTGCCCAGCGCGCGGGCGTCAGCGGTGCTGAATGCGCCCAGCTGGTCGCTGTTGAGCGCGCGCAGCTGGGTGGAGGAGAGGCGCGTCACCTGCGCCGTGGTCAACGCCGCCACGGTGTCGGTGGACAGGTTGGACAGCTGTCCGGTGGTCAGCACCGCCACCTGGGCGGAGGTCAGCGCCCGCACGTCGGCGCTGGAGAAAGCGTTGAGCTGGTCGGTGGTCAGCGCTCGCACCTGGGTGGTGGACAGGCTGGCCACCTGCGCCGTGCCCAGCCCGCCGATCTGATCGGTGGCCAGCGCCCCAACCTGGCCAGAAGTCAGGCCAATCAGCTGCGCCGTCGTCAGGGCCGCCAGGTTGGCGGTGCCCAGCGTCGATATCTGGTCGGTGGTGAAGGTCGCCAGCTGGGCCGAGGTGAACTCCCTCATGTCGGCGGTCGTCAGCGCGTTCAGCTGATCGCTGGTCAGCGATTGCAGCTGAGCGCCGGACAGACGGTTCACCTGGGTGCTGTTGAGGGCCGACAGGCCGGTGGTGCCCAGGGTGGACACCTGATCCGTGGTCAGCGCGAAAATCTGGGCGGTGGTCAGCGCGCGGATGCCGGCGGTGCTCAGGGCGTTCAGCTGATCACTGCTCAGGGCCCGCACCTGGGCGCTGGACAGGGCCGCCACCTGGGCGGTGCTCAATGCCGCCAGGGCGTCGGTGTCCAGGGCGGCGGCCTGGTCGGTGGTCAGCGCCGCTGTCAGGGTTGTGGCCAGGACCCGGAGGTCGGCCGTGGTCAGGGCGTTCAGCTGATCGCTACTCAGAACCCTCACCTGGGCGGAGGTGAGGCCCAAGACCTGGGCGGTGGATAGGCCGGCCACCTGGTCGGTGGTCAGCGATCCTATCTGGCCGGCCGTCAGGTTGTTCAGTTGCGCCGACGTCAGGGCCGCCAAGTTGGCGGTGCTGAGCGTCGACACCTGGTCGGTGGTCAGCGCCCGCACCTGGGCGGAGGTCAGGGCCTGGGCATCCGCCGTGCTGAAGGCGTTCAACTGGTCGCTGTTAAGCACCCTCAGCTGGGCGGTGGTCAGGCGGGCCACCTGGGCGCTGGACAGGGCGGCGACGTTCAGGGTGGTGAGGTTTGACAGCTGGCCCGTGCTCAGCACCGCCAGCTGCGCCGTGGTCAGCGCCGCCATGTCGGCCGTGGTGAAGGCGTTCAGCTGATCGCTGGTCAGGCCCTTCACCTGGGCCGTGCTGAACCCCGCCACCTGCAGGGTGGTCAAACCAGCCATCTGGTCGGTGGTCAGCGCGCCCAGCTGGTCGGAGGTGAAGCCGTTCAGCTGGGTGGTGGTGAAGCCGGCGATGGCGCTGCCGCTGAGTGCCGACAGCTGGTCGGTGGTCAGGGCCCGTAGTTGGGCGGAACTCAGCGCCCTGACGTCGGCGGAGGGCAGGGCGCCCAGCTGGTCGGTGGTCAGCTGGCGGATCTGGGCGGTCGTCAGCTGGCCCGCCTGCTGGGACGTCAGGGCGGCCACGCTTGCCGTCGCCAGATTGGCGATCTGACTGGTGGTCAGCGCCGCGATCTGCGCGGTGGTCAAGGCCCGCACGTCGGCCGTGGACAGGGCGTTCAGCTGGTCGCTGCTCAGGGCCCGGATCTGGCCGCTGGTCAACAGCGCCACCTGGCTGGTGGACAGGGCCGCCAGGCTGCCCGTCTCCAGCGCGGACACCTGGGTCGAGGTCAGGGCGACGATCTGGCCCGCAGTCAGGCTGCGCACATCGGCGGTGGACAGGGCGTTCAGCTGGTCGCTGCTCAAGGCCCGCAGCTGGGATGAGGTCAGCTGTGTGGTCTGGGCGGTGGTCAGCGCCGCGACGTTGTCCGTATCCAGCGCCTTGATCTGGGCGGTGGTCAGCGCCGACAGCTGCCCTTGCGACAGCGCGCGCAGCTGTGTGGTGGTCAGCGCCCCGATCTGCTGGGTGGACAGCTGGGCGACCTGCGCCGTGCTGAGGGCGGATAGGCTGGCCGTGGCCAGGCCGGCGATCTGGTCGCTGGTCAGCGCCGTCAGTTGCCCCACGGTGAAAAGCTTGAAGTCGGCGGTGGACAGCGCGTTCACCTGGGCCGTGTCCAGCGCGCGGACCTGCGCCGCCGTCAACGACGCCGACTGGTTCGTGGTCAGCGCCGATATTTCCGCCGTGGTGAGCGCGCCCAGCTGATCCGTCGTCAGCGCGGAGATCTGGTTGGTGGCCAGTTCTTGCACATCGGCGGTGGTCAGCCCGGCCAGCTGCGTGTCGGTCAACGACCGGACCTGGGCGGTGGTCAGCTTCACCACCTGGGCGGCGCCCAGCGCCGACAGGTTGGCGGTGCTGAGGGTCGATACCTGGTCGGTTGTCAGGCTGATCAGCTGGGCGGTTGTCAGGGCCCGGAAGTCGGCGGTGGACAGGGCGCCCAGCTGATCGCTGTCCAGGGTGCGCACCTGTGCCGGCGTCAGCGCGACAACCTGGGCGGTCGTCAGCCCCGCGACCTGCCCCGTGGTCAGCACATTCACCTGGGCGGTGGTCAGCGCCGCGACCTGGGTGCCGCTGAGCGCCGACAGGTTGCGGGTGCTCAACCCCACGACCTGATCCGTGGTCAAGGCGGCCAGCTGCAGGTTGGTGAACTCCCGCATGTCGGCGGTGGTCAGGGCGTTCAGCTGGTCGGTGGTCAGCGCCCGCACCTGGGAGGTGGACAGGCCGATCACCTGGCTGCTGCTGAGCGCGGAGAGGCTGCCGGTGTTGAGCGCGGACAGCTGGTCCGCGGTCAGGCCGCCCAGCTGGGCGGAGGTGAACGCCTGCACCTGGGCCGTGGACAGGGCGTTCAGCTGGGTGGTGGTGAAATAGCCCAGCTGCGCCCGGCTGAACTCCCGCATGTCGGCGGTGGTCAGGGCTGTCAGCTGGCTGGTGGTGAGGGAATCGATCTGGTCGGCGGTCAGCGCCTGAACCTGGTTGGACTTCAGGGCCTCAAGGTCGGCGGTGGTGAAGGCGGCGATGTCGGTGTCGCTGAACGCCTGTAACTGCTGGGCGCTGAAAACCATCTGGCTGACCGTGAAGGCCGCCACTTGCTCGGTGGAAAGGACGCTGATCTGTGCGGTGGTAAGGGCAGCGACGTCCTGAGTGGTCAGGGCTTGAATATTCGCCGTCGTATAAGCCGCAATCTGCGATGGGCTTAAAGAACCAATAGACGAAGCCATCACCCTCTCCGATCACATCTCTTTTGAGATGCTTCACACTCGGCAGAACTGCGCCTCTTTTAGGCGGACCCGCAGCCACGCGGGTATTGGGTCTTCCGACGCCCCCCTTCTGGGACCGGCGGAAGTACTTTCATCCCCGGCGCGGCGCCCCCGTTCAGGGTACGCCGATATACAGGGGTGCCTGAGTAAAAATCCGACGCGCTGCATACCCAGCCCGGACACCACGCCACTTTAATTTGGATAAAAACTAACCACAAGGTGAGTTTCAGAGACGACGGCCAAGAACAGGAGCCTCGCCACTTGCCTGTGATGCGGCCCGCCCGCGTCCCCTGCGGAGTCACGTCTGGTTAATGCTGGGGCTTGGGAGGATTCGGGAATGTTCCAAAACCTGTTGATTTGGCGTTGTTTTCCACAAGCCCTGGTCATGCCCCCCGTTATCATATCGGACTGGGGGCTCTGAGCCAGCGGGGGTACCCTCGTGGGCGAGACCGTATACACATGGTTGAAGCGAGACGCGGTGTCGGATATTTCCATCACGAGCAGATGAGATGTCGGACACGACAAGAAACGGGAAAAAAAGGGGCGGCAGATGCGGTGGTTCTCCAACCGAACAATCAATCAACGGCTTTGGGTTTTAGTGGGCGTCGCCATCCTGGCGGCGTTGATCTACATATGTATTGGCGTCGTGCAGCAGCGGGGGCAGCTGTTCGACAACCGCCGTGAAATGGCGCGCGACGCGGTGGGGGCCGCCCAGAGCATCGTCGAAGCCTATATCGGGAAGGAAAAACAGGGCCTTATGCCGAAGGCGGAGGCTCAGGCCGCCGCGTTGGCCGCCCTAAAGGCCGTACGCTTCGCTGGCGAATATGTCTTCGTCAACGACACCAAAGGCGTCCTGGTCATGCACCCGACCCAGCCGAATCTCGACGGCAAGGACATGACGGACTTCAAGGATCCCGGTGGGATCCACATGTTCCGCGATTTCGTCGCCATGGCGACCGGGCCGGAGGGGCATGGCTTCGTGCCTTACAAATGGCCGCGCCCGGGGCAGACCGAGCCGGTGGACAAGCTGTCCTATGTCACCCTGGTGCCGGCCTGGGGCTGGGTGCTGGGCTCCGGCGTCTACATGGACGACGTGCAGGCCCAAGGCCGCGCCTTGATCCTGGCCGGTGTGGTGGAGGCGGTGCTGGCCCTGTTGATCGTGGGCTCGCTATCTTTCGTCATCGCCCGCAGCCTGTCCCGGGGCCTGGGCCGCATGACCGGGGTCATGCGCCGCATGGCCGACGGCGACCTGGCGGTGGCCATCGAGGGCACCGGCGCCCCCAACGAACTGGGGGAGATGGCGCGCGCGCTGGAGATATTCCGCGACCATGCCCTGACTGCCCGACGGTTGGAGGCGGAACGGCAAGCGGCCCAGGAGGCGCAGCATCGCCGGCATGAGGCGCTGGAGGTGCTGGTGCGCGACTTCAAGACCATGATGGCCGGCAAGCTGCGGGCCGTGGCCGCCGCCTCGACGGAGCTGGAGGCCACCTCCGGCGGCCTGCGCGAACAGGCGGAGATCACCAGTGGCCTGGCGGTGACGGTGGCGACCGGTGCCACGGCCGCCAATCAGAATGCCCAGACCGTCGCGGCCGCGACGGAGGAGCTGACGGTTTCCAGCGCCGAGATTGGCCGCCAGGTGGAGTTCACCGCGGCCACCACCGCCCGCGCGGTGGAGGAGGCGCGCAAGGCGAGCACCGTGATGGCGGAACTGTCGGACGTGGCGGCCGGTGTCCAGACGGTGGTGCAGCTGATCAACGACATCGCTGGCCAGACCAACCTGCTGGCGCTGAACGCCACCATCGAGGCGGCGCGGGCGGGGGAGGCCGGCAAGGGCTTCGCCGTCGTGGCGCACGAGGTGAAGTCGCTGGCCGGCCAGACGGCCAAGGCCACTGGCGACATCGCCAGCCGTGCCACCGCGGTGCAGTCGGCGGCCGCCGACGCGGTGTCGATCATCACCTACATCACCGATGTCATCGAGCAGATGGGCGGCAACTCCGCCACCATCGCCTCGGCCGTGACCCAGCAGGGGGCGGCCACCACCGAGATCAGCCGCAACGTGCAGGAGGCGGCGGCCCGCACGGCGGAAGTGGCGGGCAACATGCACACGGTGGAGGAAAGCGCCGTCTTCACCCTCAGCGCTTCCAGCCAGCTGCACGCGGCGGCGGGCGAGCTGTCCGTTCAGGCGGAGCAGCTGCAGACGGAGGTGGAGGAGTTCCTGGCGGCGATGGAGCACGCCGGGGACCGCCGGAAGTTCGAGCGCATTCCGGCCGACCTGCCCATCACCGTGCAGTGCATGGCCGGCGGCAAGGCCGGGCCGGTTTATGAGGGCCGCACCATCGACCTGTCGGCGGCCGGGTTGTCCGCGCGCGTGGGCCGCATGGCCAACAAGCCAGGCGACGATCTGCTGGTTGGCGGCCTGGGCGATCACGCCATCCCGGGCCGCGTGGCCAGCATCAGTGAAGGCGTCGTCCGCATCCAGTTCCGTATGGACGGGGACAGCATGGCCATGATGGAGCAGGCGCTGAAGAAGGCGGGTGTGACGCTTTGACGACACGTCGATCTTAAGGGGCGGACAATAACGCATGGCTGAGGGGACGAGGTGTCCTTGGCCATGCGTTCCCCTTGGTTGCAGTATCGGCCGCGATTGACCATGTGGCGCTTGACCACCCTTCGTTGCCCCACCCGCTTTTTTGGAGAACGCATCCCATGTCCACCGCCCTGCGCGTCGCCATCCTCGGTGCTTCCGGCTATACCGGCGCCGAACTGGTCCGCCTGCTGGTCCGTCACCCCGACGTCCGCCTGGTGGCCCTGACGGCGGAGCGACAGGCCGGCAAGCCCCTGGCCGAGGTCTTCCCCCACCTGGGCGGATATGACCTGCCGGACCTGGTGAAGATCGACCAGGTGGATTGGGATGGCGTGGATTTCGTCTTTTGCGCCCTGCCGCACGGCACGACGCAGGAGGTCATCGCCGCCTTGCCGCCGCGGCTGAAGGTGGTGGATCTGTCCGCCGATTTCCGCCTGCACGACGTGGAAACCTACGCCACCTGGTACGGCCACGCCCACAAGGCGCCGGAGCTGCAGGCCGAGGCCGTGTATGGCCTGGTCGAGGCGAACCGGGCGGCGGTGAAGGCCGCCCGCCTGGTGGCCAACCCCGGCTGCTACCCCACCGCCTCGCAACTGCCGCTTCTGCCGCTGTTGCGCCAGGGGCTGGTTCTGGCCGACGACATCATCATCGATGCCAAGTCGGGTGTGTCCGGGGCCGGCCGCGACGCCAAGCAGGCCAACCTGTATGGCGAGGTGGCGGAGGGCGTGCATGCCTACGGCGTCGCCGGCCATCGCCACGCGCCGGAGATCGAGCAGGGCGTCAGTGAGGCCGCCGGCAAGCCGGTGGTGCTGAACTTCACCCCCCACCTGATGCCCATGAGCCGCGGGATCCATGCCAGCATCTATGTGAAGCTGGCGCCGGGCAAGACGGCCGATGACCTGCGCGCCGCCCTGGTGGACGCCTACAAGGGTGAGACCTTCGTGCGCGTGCTGCCCGCCGGCGTGGCGCCGCAGACCCGCCACGTGAAGGGCAGCAACCATTGCCTGATCGGTGTCTTCCCCGACCGTGTGCCGGGCCGCGCCATCCTGCTGTCGGTCATCGACAACCTGGTGAAGGGCGCCTCGGGCCAGGCCATCCAGAACATGAACCTGATGATGGGCTATCCCGAGGATCGCGGCCTGGAACAGGCGCCGCTATTCCCGTGATAGGGTTCCCGTGATTGGGAAACCGCCTTGTGTATGGGGCCCGGGTGTTAAGCGCGGGCCTCTTTTCCTTGCGCAACACGAAGACCATCATGCGTCGCATGATGGTTAGGATGCGACTGCGTCCGCCGGAGATTTCCGGGGAGCGTAGCGGACCGGAAATTGAGGAAGCCAAGGCCACGGATGTGGCCGCCCGGCGCATGAGGGAGAAAAAATGACCAACGTCAGCGAGGCCCTCACGACCGTGCGGCCCACGGTGCTGCCCTACAAGGGCGTGCTGCCCCGCATCCATGCCAGCGCCTTCCTGGCCAACGCGATCGTCATCGGCGACGTGGAGATCGGGGAGGAGGCCAGCCTCTGGTACAACGTGGTCGTGCGCGGCGACGTGAACCAGATCCGCATCGGCCGCCGGACCAACATCCAGGACGGCACCACCGTCCACTGCACCCACCAGCGCTTCGCCACCGTGATCGGCGACAACGTGACGGTGGGCCACATGGCCTTGCTGCACGGCTGCGTCATCGAGGACGGCGCCTTCATCGGCATGAAGGCCTGTGTCATGGACGGCGCCGTGGTCGAGGCGGGCGCCATGGTGGCCGCCGGCGCCCTGGTGACCCCCGGCAAGCGGGTCAAGGCAGGCGAATTGTGGGGTGGTAGCCCGGCGCGTCTCCTGCGCCCCCTCACGGAGCAGGACAAGGCCACGCTGCCCCTGACCGCGCCGCATTATGTCCGTCTTTCCCGGCAGTACCTCGGCGAGATTGGCTGAGCTAGGATGGGTTGCCGGATGGGCTGATTTGAGTCATGGTCAGGCGGGTCGCGCGGCGCATAATGGGAGGCGCGTTGACCATTTCGCGTGGGGACTCGGCCCTGGAATGGGTGATCTATAAGCCGTTTGGGTGTCGCCCGCGCATGATATGTGACCTGGTGGAGGATGCTCCATGACCAAGCCGTCACTGCGGACCGATCATACCCTACGCCGCTTTCATGCGACTGCCGCGTGGCAGGGGCGCTTGCGGGCCAAGCCGGGACGGCCACCCCGCCTGTCGGCCATGGAGGCCAGCGAGCAGGCCTTCCGTGCCGCCAGCGCGCTGGCGCTGGCGGAGGCGGTTTTTGGCGATCGCGGCAAGGCGCTGGCCTGGCTGCGCGCCGCCGGCCCCTCCCTGCTTGCCCATCCCTGCTTGAGGGCCAGAGATGGCGTCAGGTCACGATAACGCTCCGGCGTATCGGATGATGCTCTGATTCTGGACGCTTTCGGCCAGTTCATCCGCACGGGACAAAAGCTGCCGAAGCAGGCGGGATGGATTCGCCTGGTTGTATCCCAGGGTGAGGTCGACGGTCGGGGGCGTGCCCTCCAGCGCCCTGGCCACGACGTTGGGTGTCAGCATGTTTTGCGCATAGAGCGGCACCAGCGTGACGCCGCCCGTGGACGCGACCAGCGACATTGCCGACGATATGTTCTCCCCCTCGTACTTCGCCTTGAGCGTGATCCCGACCTTCGTCGCGTAATCCTGGATCACCGATTGCAGGACCGGGGAGGTTCTGGCCGAGCTGACATAAGTTTCGCCGGCCAGTTCCCGCGGTTCGATCTTTTTGCGGGAAGCCAGGCGATGTCCCGCTGGCAGCACGACGATCACCGGCTCTTTCGCCAGCAGTTTGAAGGATAGGCCCACGCTCTGGACCTCGGGGCGAAGGAAGGCGACGTCCAACCTGCCGCGCATCAGGGCCACGGCAAGTTCCGGGGAAGAGAGACTGCTCAGGGTGATTTCGACGTCCGGCGCCTCCTCGCGGATGATGCGCAGCAAGTGGGGAAGCCACGTGACCTCAAGCCCCACCATGAACCCGAGGGTGAGCGCGGGTCTTTCCGGCTGCGCCATCCGGCGGGCGGCATCGGTCGCCGCCTCGACCTGCAGAAGCGCCAGCCGCGCATGATCGAGAAAGACGCGCCCCGCGGGGGTCAGTGTCACGCCGCGTGCCTGCCGCTCCAGCAACGTCACGCCGACTTCCGCTTCCAGGTCGCGAATTTGCCGGCTCAGGGATGGCTGGGAGGTGTGCAGCCGCCGCTGGGCGGCGGATAGCAGCCCGCCTTCTTCCGCAACGGCGACGAAATAACGGAGATGCCGTAGTTCCATCGAACCCCTCCTCCCTATGCCTTTAAAGCATAGGTTGAACGTACAAGGTCTTTGTCACCGGCAGAAGGGGAACTTACGCTCGCCCCGAAGTCAGAACTCACACAGTGATTGAGACGGAGCGACTTGATGCCGACCATTACCACCCCGGACGATGTGAACATCTTCTACAAGGATTGGGGCTCGGGCCAGCCGATCGTTTTCAGCCACGGCTGGCCGCTTACGGCGGACGATTGGGACGCCCAGATGACCTTCTTCCTGCGCCACGGCTACCGGGTGATCGCCCACGACCGGCGCGGCCATGGCCGATCCGACCAGCCTGGCACCGGCAACGACATGGACCATTGGGTTGCCGACCTCGCGGCCCTGACCGAGCACCTCGACCTGCGCGACGCGATCCACATCGGGCACTCGACCGGTGGGGGCGAGGTGGCCCGCTATGTCGCCCGCCACCAGGAGCGCGTCGCGAAGGCGGTATTGGTCGCTTCCCTGACGCCGAACATGTACCGGAGCGAGGACAACCCGTCCGGCCAGCCGCCGGAGTGGTTCGAAGCGATCCGCGCGGGTGTGCTGGGCAACCGGTCGCAGTTCTACCGGTTCGTCCCCGAGAACCCGTTCTACGGTTACAACCTCGACGGGGCCGAGCCTTCGGAGGCGATCATCGCCAACTGGTGGCGCCAGGGTATGGCCGGTGGTGCCCTGGCTCACCACGCGACTGTCGATACCTGGCTGGAGGACTATACCGAAGACCTCAGGAAGATCACCGTGCCAGTGCTGGTGATGCATGGCGAGGCGGACCAGGTCGTCCCCTTCGCGAGTTCCGTGCCGCGCGCGGTCGATCTGCTCAAGAACGGGTCGCTGAAGACCTACCCGGGCTACCCCCATGGCATGCTGACCACCCACGCGGATGTCCTCAACCCCGACCTGCTCTCATTCATCAGGTCTTGACGGCATCG
Organism: Azospirillum sp. B4; assembly: GCF_000333275.1. GTDB lineage: Bacteria > Pseudomonadota > Alphaproteobacteria > Azospirillales > Azospirillaceae > Nitrospirillum. The sequence continues at coordinate 11,100 of NZ_BACU01000678.1, forward strand.
GCCGCGCTTCAAAAGGGCTGAGGAAGGCTGCTGGCTTCCCGGCCCTTGCCGGTGTGAAGGGGCCAATGACGTCAAGGACCCTTCCACCGGCGCGGCGCGTCTGGGGTGGCCCCGCCTCAGCCCAGGTCGAAACGGGTGATGGCGGCGGCGATGTCGTCACCGAAGCTGGGGCCCAGCCGCACGGTCGCGACATCGTCCGGCACGCCCTTCAGGCTGGCGGCATCCAGGCTGGTTAGCAGGGCCATGGGCACGCCCTCGGTCAGGGAGATGGCCTTCAGCGCGCGGATCAAATCCACCCCGCCCAGGCCGTCCATGACGGCCGACGCGATGATCATGTCTGGCGGCAAGCGCACGGCCACGGACAGCGCTTCGATGGGATCGGCCAACGTGTTGATCTTGAAGCCGCAGGCCGCCAGTTCCGCCGCCACCCGGCGGGCCACGATCTTGTTGGGGCTGACCAGCATGATGTCGACGTCGTGGACCTCCACGTCCGCGATATCGAACTCATAGCGCGACGGCAGGGCGCGGATGACGGCGTTGGTCGCGGCCAAGTCCGGCGTGTCGTCACGGTCCGCCGCTTCCGCGATGCGGTCGGCGAAGGTGTGAAGGTCGACGATCTGGCTTTCCGTCAGGTCCTTCAGGCTGTTCAGGTAAGCCTCAAGACGCTGGGCGATCAGGCTGACCAGCGGGAAACCGAAGGAGGTGCCGGAACCACGCAGGCTGTGGGCATCGCGGCGGACGGCCAGCAGGCCATCGGTCGTGGCCATGCGGCCCAGAGAGACGGCTTTCAGCGTCTCATACAAGGCCCCCAGCCGGTCATGGACGTCGTCACGGAATTCGACCTTGAGCTGTTCCACAAGATCGTCGAAATCAGTCTGCTCAACCATGGCGTCCCTCAAGCTCCACCCCGGGATCTAGCCCGCTGGCGGGCCGGAGCGCAAGACGGGGACCGTTCTGGCGCACCGGTGCATTGGTATCGGTTGAATGAAAAAGGCCGCCCCGGCGGGCGGCCTTTTGTCGGAAAGGGCCGTCAGGCGGCCTTGCGCAGTTCCAGCCGGCTCCACACGTCCAGCAAGGCATCCACCAGGCGGGCCATATGGTCGTCGCCATGGAAGGGCGTGGGCGTGATGCGCAGCCGTTCCGTGCCGCGGGGCACGGTGGGGTAGTTGATGGGCTGGACATAGATGTCATGCTTGGTCAGCAGGTCGTCGCTGGCCTGCTTGCACAGGCGCGGATCACCCACCAGCACCGGCACGATATGACTGACCGACGGCATGACCGGCAGGCCGGCCTGCGACAGCAGGCGCTTCAGCGTCGCCGCGCGCTCCTGATGCAGCGCGCGCAGCTCATCATGCTCCTTCAGGTAGCGGACGGAGGCGGCGGCGCCGGCGGCTATGACCGGAGCGATGGAGGTGGTGAAGATGAAGCTGGAAGCGAAGCTCCGCACGCAATCGACGAGGGCGGCGGAACCGGTGATGTAGCCGCCCATCAGGCCGAAGGCTTTACCCAGCGTGCCTTCGATGACCGTCAGCCGGTCCAGCACGCCGTCACGTTCCGCCACGCCGGCGCCGCGCGGGCCGTACATGCCGACCGCGTGGACCTCATCCAGATAGGTCATGGCGCCGTGCTTGTCGGCCACGTCGCAGATTTCGGCGATGGGGGCGATGTCGCCATCCATGGAATAGACGCTCTCGAACGCCACCAGCTTGGGGCGGTCGGCCGGATAGCGGCTCAGCATCTGGTCCAGGTGCTCAGGATCGTTGTGGCGGAAGATATGCTTTTCCGCGCCGCTGTGCCGGATGCCCTCGATCATCGAGGCATGGTTCAGCGCGTCGGAGAAGACGACGCAATTGGGCAGCAGCTTGGGCAGCGTCGACAGCGACGCCTCATTGGAGATGTAGCCCGAGGTGAACAGCAGGGCCGCTTCCTTGCGGTGCAGGTCCGCCAGCTCCCGTTCCAGCAGCACGTGGTAGTGGTTGGTGCCGGAGATGTTGCGGGTGCCGCCGGCGCCGGCGCCGGACTTGGCCAGCGCCTCGCGCATGGCGTCCAGCACGACCGGGTTCTGCCCCTGGCCCAGATAGTCGTTGCTGCACCACACGGTCACGTCGCGCGGCGGCTCGTCCGGGGAGGGGTAGTAGGACGCGGTCGGAAACTCGCCCACGCGGCGTTCCAGATCGGCGAAAATGCGGTAGCGGCCCTCGCGACGAAGGCCATCGATCTGGGAGCGGAAAAAGGCTTCGTAATCCATCTGTCCGATGGCTCCTTCGTGGAGCGGTCCTCTAGTCCATAGAAGACCGGCGGCAAGCTACCGGTCGATACGCAACCACCACCGACCATGGGCTCAGCTGTCATAGTGGGCAGCCAAGCCCCCGCTGGCAAGTGCCGGCAGGCCGCGACCGAGCGAATGCACCTTGCCAGTGGACCGGGGCCATCAGCTTTGATGTTGATCAATTCGGCGGGCAAATGGACCTTAACCCCGAAACCCCGGGGTGAAAAGCCCGGATGCGCTGGACAAAATGCCCAAGCGGCCATTCTTTGGTCGAATGGCGGTCGCTTTCGCCAGCGGCACCGCGCGCAACGAAATTCCTCAAGGGGCGGGATGGCCGGCAATCAATAGGCGCAGGCCGTGCCGCTGGCATGCGCGTCCAGCGTCTCCGCCAGGCGCTGCGCCGCCTTCAGGATCAGGGGTGGCGAGAAGGCGGCGTAGCCCAAGACAAGGCCCTGGGTGCCGGTCCTGTGGCCCCCCAGGGCGCCGCCGGGGGGGGCGTGGAAGCTGCTGAGCGGCGTCACGTCGATGGAGCGCGCGCGGGCGGCATGGCGCAGGGCCATGTCGGGCGACAGGCCCGGGGCGGCCTTCCAGGTCAGTCCGTCGGTCAGGCGGGCGGCCATCTGCAGCCCGGCCGCGGCCGGCGTCAGCGTCAGGGCGCCGGCCCACAGGCGGCGGGCGGCGTCCATCAGGGTTTCGCGCCGTTCCTGATAGGTCAGGCGGGCGCGCCGCAGGTGGGAGGCCAGGTGCCCTTCGTCGATGAACTCCGCCAGGGCGCTCTGTTCCACCACGGGGGCGTGCAGCTCGAACAGGGCGCGCAGGTCCAGGGCCCGGTCCAGCAGGTCCTCCGGCACCACCAGGTAGGCGATGCGCAGGCCGGGATAAAGGATGCGCTCGAACCCGCCGACATGCAGCACGCGGTTGCCGCGCGCGGCCGCGGCGGCGCGGTCCAGGCTCATCAGCGTGGCCGGCGGGCGGGTCTCGAAGGTGAAGCCGCCGTCGCCGTCATCCTCGATGACGCGGGCGTCCACGCGGGCGGCCCAATCCAGCAAGGCCTGTCGGCGTTCCAGGCTCATGACCGTGCCCAGCGGCATCTGGCAGTTGGCGGTGACCACGGCCAGGCGGGCGTCGGGCGCCAGCGCCTCGCCTTTGGCCGGGTCCAGGCCATCGGCGTCGGCCGGCACCGGCACCGGCACCATGCCCAGGCGACGCACCAGGGCGTGGGTCAGGGGGCAGCCGGGATCCTCCGTCCACACCCGGTCGCCGGGGCTGGCGGCCAGGCCCACCGCCAGGTCCAGCGCCGCGGCGCGGCCGGGCAGGATCAGGATCTGGTCGGGATGGCAGCGCAGGCCGCGGCTGGCCTCCAGGAAGCTGGCCAGCGCCACACGCAGCGGGCGCCAGCCGGGGGCGCTGTCCCGCTCCAGCGCGCGGGCCGACAGGCTGCGCCAGGAGCGGCTGAGCGCGCGGCGCCAGGCCTCGACGTCCAGCTGGTCGCCGGCGGCGATGCCGGGGCGGAAGGGCAGGGTGGGTGAGGGTAGGCCGCCTTCCGTCGGGGCGGGCCCCTGGGGGCGCGGCGCCGGGGCGCGGGCCTCGGCCGGGGCGTAGTCGGGGGGCAGGTTCTCCACCACGAAGGTGCCGGAGCCGACCCGGGATTCCAGGTAGCCTTCCGCCGTCAGGCGCTCGATGGCGGCCACGGCGGTGTTGCGCGACAGGCCCATGTCGCGGGCCAATGTGCGGGTGGAGGGCAGGCGCTCGCCTGGTGCCACCACGCCGGTGGCGATGGCATGGCGCAGGCGGTCGAACAGGCGCTGTTGCAGGGAGCCGCCTTCACCGCCGTCCGTCAGCGTGAGCAGGGGCCCGCGTCGGCTTTTCATGGGGCGTCTCCGAAGTGGGAGGCGGGAGGGGCCGGCGGACGGCTCAAGCGCGCGAGCCGTCCGCCGGGTGCGATCAGGGATGGCCACACGACCATCAGGCCATCCCGTTTCGAACCGGCGGCGGGGAAGGGGCGCCACCACCACCGGTCTCGCTGGGGGGCGGAGGGCCGCCAGGCGGCCTTCCGCGGAAGGGATGGGTTAGCGGTCCAGGACCTTGCCGCTGGTGGCGTCGACGTGGAAGGCCTTCACCGGGATGCCTTCGGCGGTGGACACGGTGACGTTGTAGTATTCGTCCTTGCGGGTGGCGCTGCCGACACGCAGGTTGGCCTTGTCATGCTCCTGCAGGTAGGCCTGCACGGCCTTGCGGGCGTCGGAGCTGCTGACCATGGCTTCGTCGGCGAAGGCCGGGGCGGCGGCACCGGCGAGAACGACGGCGGCGGTCATCAGGGCGGCGAAACGGTTCATGGTGGTTCTCCTCTGGGATGGTTGGCTTGGGGGGGGCCCGCCGGGGAGGGGCTTCCGCTTTCCGGGGGCGATCCTGTTGTTCGTTGACGATCCCATCTCACCATGTCCCTGTTTCGCCGTGATTTCGGACAAGGCGGCCGAATGAAACAGTGCGTAACCGCCCTTGCGGGTATTTACAGTGTCGTTACAACATCACCGTCGGACGCGACGGGGATTGCCGGTACAGTTGTCCATGCCCGGATCCGCTTGTTGGAAAGCCCTTGGCTGGGGTGGGGCCGGGCCCGCATAGGGACTTGAGATGTCTGAGAACATTCATCTGCTGGTGGTCGACGACGACCGGGAAATCCGCGATCTGCTGACCCGCTACCTGACGCGGCACGGCTATCGTGTCACCGCCGCCCGCGACGGGCAGGAGATGCGCAAGTTCCTGGCCGACCGGAACATCGACCTGATCGTGCTGGACCTGATGCTGCCGGGCGAGGATGGCCTGGCCCTCTGCCGCGCCATCCGCGCGGAATCCGGGCCGCCGGTGGTCATGCTGTCGGCCATGGGTGAGGACGCGGACCGCATTCTGGGCCTGGAGATCGGGGCCGATGACTACCTGCCCAAGCCGTTCAACCCCCGGGAGCTGGTGGCGCGCATCAAGGCGGTGCTGCGCCGGTCCCAGGGGGCGGCCGTGGGTGGCAGCCCGGCGGCGGGCGCCTTCAGCTTCGCCGGCTATATGCTGGACCCCGCCCAGCGGCGCCTGAGCGCCGCGTCGGGGGAGGAGATCGCGCTGACCGCTGGTGAGTATGAACTGCTTCTGGCCCTGGTGCAGCGGCCGCGCCGCGTGCTGTCGCGCGACGACCTGCTGGAAATCACCCGCGGACGCGCCGCCGGCCCCTTCGACCGGTCCATCGACGTGCAAATCAGCCGCCTGCGCCGCAAGATCGAGACCGACCCCGCCGACCCCGCCATCATCAAGACCGTGCGGTCCGGCGGCTATATCTTCTCCGCCGAGGTGGGCACGCCATGAGGGCCGTCACCGACCGCATGTCCTATTCCATCTTCGCCGTGCTGGTTGGCGGCATCCTGCTGAGCCAGGCCATCGCGCTGGGCCTTTACCGCACCGACCGGGCGGAAGCGGTGGCGGCGGCGCAGAGCGGGCAGCTGGCCGGATGCCTGGCCAGCATCGCTGGCGTGGTGGATCACCAGCCGGCCGACATCCGCGACAAG
>NZ_BACU01000677.1 GCF_000333275.1 Azospirillum sp. B4
CCCGCATGTCCGATGTCGCCAGCGCGTTCAGCTGGTCGGTGGTCAGCGCCTGCACCTGGGCGCTGGACAGACCGATGATCTGGTTGCTGGCCAGCGCCGACAGGTTGTCGGAGGTGAGGGTGGACAGCTGGTCGGTGGTCAGCGTCGCCAGCTGGGCGGAGGTGAACTCCCGCACGTCCGCCGTGGTCAGGCTGTTCAGCTGGTCGCTGGTCAAGGACTGCACCTGGGCGGCGGACAGCTTGTTGACTTGGGCGCTGCTGAGTGCCGACAGGTTGTCCGACCCGAGGGTGGACAGCTGGTCGGTGGTCAAGGCCTGGACCTGGGCGGACGTCAGGGCGCGGATGTCGGCGGTGTTGAAGGCGTTCAGCTGGTCGCTGGTCAGGGCCTGGACCTGGGCCGTGGCCAGCTTAGCGACCTGCAGGGTGCTGAGTGCCGCCACCGTGTCGGTGCTGAGCGTCGACACCTGGTCCGTGGTCAGGGCCGCCAACTGCCCGGTGGTCAGGGCGCGCACGTCGGCGGTGGGCAGGGCGCTCAGCTGGTCGCTGTGCAGCGCCCGCACCTGGTCGGTGGACAGGCGGGCGACCTGGGCGGTGTTGAAGACCGCCACCTGGTCGCTGCTGAGTGCCGTGATCTGGCTGGTGGTCAGGCCGCCCACCTGGGCGGTGGTCAGGGCGGCCACGGTGGCGGTGCCCAGGCCCAATAGCTGGTCGGTGGTCAGGGCCTGGACCTGCGCGGTGGTGAATTCCCGCACATCGGTCGACGTCAGGCTGTTCAGCTGGTCGCTGGTCAAGGACTGCACCTGGGCGCTGGACAGACCGACGATCTGGTTGCTGGCCAGCGCCGACAGGTTGTCGGAGGTGAGGGTGGACAGCTGGTCGGTGGTCAGCGTCGCCAGCTGGGCGGAGGTGAACTCCCGCACCTCGGCCGTGGTCAGGCTGTTCAGCTGGTCGCTGGTCAAGGACTGCACCTGGGCTGCGGACAGCTTGTTGACCTGGGCGCTGCTGAGCGCCGACAGGTTATCCGACCCGAGGGTGGACAGCTGGTCCGTGGTCAGGGCCTGGACCTGGGCGGATGTCAGGGCGCGGATGTCGGCGGTGTTGAAGGCGTTCAGCTGGTCGCTGGTCAGCGCCTGGATTTGGGCGGTGGTCAGCCGGACGACCTGGGCCGTCGTCAGCGCGCTGACGGTATCGCTGCCCAGGGCGGTCAGCTGGTCGGAGGACAGGGCCGCGACCTGGGCGACCGTCAGGGCGTGGATGTCGGCGGTGCTGAAGGCATTCAGCTGGTCGGTTGTCAGCGCCCGCACCTGGGTGGTGGAAAGGCCGGCCACCTGCGCCGTCGTCAGGCCCGCTACCTGATCCACGGTCAGGGTAACCAGTTGGGCGGTGGTCAGCCCGGCCAGCTGAACCGTGGTCAGGACCGACAGGTTGGCG
>NZ_BACU01000676.1 GCF_000333275.1 Azospirillum sp. B4
CCCTACATGCCTGGGTCGGGCAGCACCTATTCCGATGAGGAGATCGCGGCGGTGGCCAACTATGTCACCGCCCGGTTCGGCGCCCAGCTTTCCGGGCTCACGCCAAGGACGTGGAGAAGCTGCGGGCGGATTGACGCCGCCGGGTCATGGAAGCCATTGCCAGAAAGCCCTCGCCCGCCCGGTGGTGGCGCGATATCAAGGCGCGATGGACGACTTTGAAATCTATGTGGTGACCACCCCTGGCCAGGAATCCACGCTGTGCGCGGAGATGACGGCGGCCGGATTCACCAATCCCCAGCCCGCCAAGGGCGGCGTCTCAACCCGGGGCGGCTGGGCGGAGGTGTGGCGCGCCAATCTGGAACTGCGCGGCGCCACCCGCGTGCTGGTGCGCATCGGCGCCTTCCGCGCCCTGCACCTGGCGCAACTGGACAAGCGCGCCCGGCGCTTCGCCTGGGGCGACTTCCTGCGGGCCGACGTGCCGGTGCGGGTGGAGGCCACGTGCACCAAATCCCGCATCTACCACGCCGGCGCTGCGGCGGAGCGCATCACCCGCGCCCTGGCGGAAGAGCTGGGCGCCCCCATCGCGGACGATGCGGAGATCGTCATCAAGGCCCGCATCGACGATGACCTGTGCACCTTCAGCATCGACACGTCGGGGGAGTCGCTGCACAAGCGCGGCCATAAGGAGGCGGTGAACAAGGCCCCGATGCGGGAGACCATGGCCGCCCTGTTCCTGCGCCAGTGCGGCTATGACGGCACGGAACCGGTGGTGGATCCCATGTGCGGCTCCGGCACCTTCGTGATCGAGGCGGCGGAGATGGCGGCCGGCCTCAAGCCCGGCCGCAGCCGTTCCTTCGCTTTCGAGAAGCTGGCCAGCTTCGATCCGGCCGCCTGGACCGCCCTGAAGGAATCTGGAAACGTCACGCCGCCGTCCGTGCGCTTCCACGGCAGCGACCGCGACGCCGGCGCCGTCAGGATGAGCCAGGAGAACGCCGCGCGCGCCGGCGTGGCGGCCTGGACCGACTTCCGCCACCACGCCATCAGCGACCTGACCCCGCCGGAAGGTCCGCCCGGCCTGGTGATCGTCAACCCGCCCTATGGCGGGCGCATCGGCGACACCAAGCAGCTCTATGCCCTGTACG
>NZ_BACU01000675.1 GCF_000333275.1 Azospirillum sp. B4
AGCACGGTGGCCGGGTGATGCGTTTCCCGCAATGACCGCACCGTTCTATCGAACCAGGCCCGCGATATAAAACTCCATTACTGACCCCTGGAAACCATTCCCCCTCCGACACGTTTTCACGGCGCCGCAGGGGGAAAGGGGAATGGGGTCGCGGTCGGCGGCCGGAACGGGGAAAAGCAATGGTCAGACTGTTGATCAACGGTGCCTATCACGAGGTGGCTGTCGAACAGGACACCCCCTTGCTGTGGGTGCTGCGCGACGTCCTGGGCATGACGGGCACCAAATTCGGCTGCGGCGTCGCGCAGTGCGGCGCCTGCACCGTGCATGTCGACGGAACGCCGGTCCGGTCGTGCCAGATGGCGGTGGGCGACGTGGGCGCCCTGCCCGTCGTCACCATCGAGGGCATCGGCGCCACGCCGGCCGGTGCCAAGGTGCAGAAGGCCTGGATGGACCTGCAGGTGGCGCAGTGTGGCTATTGCCAATCCGGCCAGATCATGTCGGCCGCGGCGCTGCTGGCGCAGACCCCAACCCCCAGCGACGCCGACATCGACGCGGCGCTGGCCGGCAACATCTGTCGTTGCGGCACCTACGTGCGCGTCCGTGAGGGCGTGAAGCACGCCGCGTCCCTGGCGTGAGGGGGATGAGCATGGACACGCCCCCATCCCTGACCACCACGTCGCGCCGCGACCTGCTGCGCGGCCTTGCCTATGGCGGCCTGCTGCTGGCCGTGGACCTGCCGCTGGGCCGCCTGGCCGTGGCGCGCGAGGACGCGCCGGCCCTGTTCGCGCCCGACGCCTTCATCCGCATCGCCGGTGACGGCGCCGTGACCCTGATCATGCCACAGGTGGAGATGGGCCAGGGCATCTACACCGCCCTGACCATGTTGATCGCGGAGGAACTGGACCTGCCGCTGGCCGCCATCCGGCTGGAGGCGGCCCCCCCCAACGACACCCTGTACGGCAACCCGATCTTCGGGATACAGGCGACGGGCGGGTCCACCTCCATCCGCGCCTACTGGATACCCATGCGCAAGGCCGGTGCCGCCGCGCGCGCCATGCTGGTCCAGGCGGCGGCCACCGCCTGGAAAGTGGACCCCGGCAGTTGCGAAACACGCGACGGCGTCGTCCTGCATCCCGCCAGCGGCCGGTCCTTGCCTTATGGCGGATTGGCGTCCGCCGCGGCACGGCTAAGCCCGCCGGCCAACCCCCCGCTGAAAAAGCCGGAAGACTTCCGTCTGCTGGGCAAGACGCAGACCCGCCTGGATATCGCGGCCAAGGGCAACGGCACCGCCAAATACGGCATCGACGCCATGCCGCCCGGCGTGAAATTCGCGACCCTCGCCGGCTGCCCCGTGCCCGGCGGCAAGGTCGGGACAGTGGACGCGGCCGCCGCCAAGGCCGTGCCGGGCGTCCGCCAGGTGGTCGTTCTGGAGGATCTGGTTGCCGTGGTGGGCGACCACATGTGGGCGGCGAAGAAGGGCCTGGACGCGCTGTTCATCACCTGGGACGAAGGGCCCAACGCCAACCTCTCCACCGAAAGCCTGCGGACGGCGATGCATGAGGCGGCCAAGCAGCCGGGGGTGGCGGTCAAAAACGAAGGCGCCGACGCGCGGCCGGGTGACGCGGGCGTGATCAGCGTCCTGTACGAGCTGCCCTTCCTGGCGCACGCGCCGATGGAACCGATGAACTGCACCGTGCACCTGCGGCCGGATGCCTGCGAGATCTGGACCGGCACCCAGGTGATGACCAAGGCCCAGGCCGCGGCGGCGCAGGCGGCCGGCCTGAAGCCGGAGCAGGTGACCATACACAATCACCTGCTGGGTGGCGGCTTCGGCCGGCGGCTGGAGGTGGACATGGTCGACAAGGCGGTGCGCATCGCCGCCCATGTCGACGGCCCGGTGAAGGTGGTGTGGACCCGGGAGGAGGACATCCAGAAGGCGATGTACCGTCCCCTCTATGGGTGCGAGCTTTCGGCGCGGCTGGAAAACGGCAAGCCGGTGGCATGGCGCCACAAGATGGTCGGCCCGTCCATCATCGCCCGCTGGCTGCCCCCCGCCTTCACCAACGGCATCGACATCGACGCGATCGACGGCGCCACCGAACAGCCCTATGCGGTGGGCGGTTTCCATGTCGACTACGTGCGCCATGAACCGCAAGGGGTGCCCACCTGCTTCTGGCGCGGCGTCGGCCCCAACGCCAACGTCTTCGCCGTCGAAAGCTTCATCGACCGGCTGGCACATGAAACCAAGGCCGATCCCCTGGAGTATCGCCGCGCCCTGCTGGCGGCCAACCCGCGCGCCCTGCAGGTGCTCAACAAGGCGGCGGCGCACGCCGGCTGGGGCACGCCGCTGCCAGCGGCGGCGGGACTGCGCGCCGGCCGTGGAATCAGCCTTCAGGCGGTCTTCGGCAGCTTTCTCTGCACCATCGCCGACGTGGCGGTCCAGGATGACGGCCGCGTGCGCGTGCGCCGCCTGGTCACCGCCGTGGATTGCGGCATGCAGGTCAATCCCGATGGCGTGATCTCGCAAATCCAGGGGGGCCTGGTCTTCGGCCTGTCGGCGGCGCTGTACGGCCAGATCACCTTCGACAAGGGCCGGGTTCGGCAGAGCAATTTCCATGACTACCGCGTCGTCCGCATCGATGAGATGCCGGTGGTCGAGGTGCACCTGGTCCCCAGCACCGAAGCGCCGGGCGGCATAGGCGAGCCGGGCACCACCACGGTGCAGCCCGCCGTCGCCAACGCCCTCTACGCCGCCACGGGCGTGCAGCTGACGCGCATGCCCATCGACCCGACACGCTTGGCCAAGGGGGGGCGGACGTGATGCGCGCCAGCCTGAAATGGACGGTCGTGGCCGTCGCCGGCGTCGCCGTGGCGGCGGGTGCCGCCCTGGTGGCCCTGGGCATCCATCTTCCCGGCCCCCTGGATTTCGCCGGCCGGCAGGTCCCCTTGGCCGAGTACAAAGGCCCCTCGCCCACCGGCGTCCCCAAGGAACTGGCGAGCGCCGCCCTGCTGGAACGCGGAGCCTACCTGACGGCGGCGGGTGACTGCCAGGCTTGCCACACGGCGGCGGGCGGCACCCCCTATGCCGGGGGCCGGGCGTTCACCCTGCCCTTCGGCACGCTGTACACGCCCAACATCACCCCGGATCCCGACACCGGCATCGGCCGCTGGAGCGACGCGGACTTCCTCAAGGCCATGCACAAGGGCGTGGCACCGGACGGTCAGCGCTTCTACCCCGCCTTCCCCTATGCCTCCTACACCCTGATGACGGATGAGGACGTGCTGGCCATCAAGGCCTACCTGTTCTCGCTGGCCCCCGTGCGGCAGGAGACCCGGGCCAACACCTTCGCCTTCCCCTTCAACCAGCGCTGGCTTATGATTTTCTGGAGCGCGCTGTTCAACCCCGGGCACCGCTTCCAGCCCGTCCCCGACCGCAGCCCGGAATGGAATCGCGGCGCCTATCTGGTTGAAGGGCCGGCCCATTGCGGCGAATGCCACACGCCGCGCACGGTGTTCCAGGCGATGGACACGCGGCGCAAGTTCGCCGGTGGCCAGGCGGAGGGTTGGAACGCCTATAACATCACGCCCGACGCCACTTCCGGCATCGGCGGCTGGTCGGCGGAAGAGATCGAGGCCTATCTCGCCCACGGCCACGCCAAGGGCAAGGGCGTCGCCTCCGGCCCCATGCGCGAGGCCGTGGACCTGAGCTTCTCAAAGCTCAGCCCCTCCGATATCGCGGCGATGCGCACCTATCTGCAAACCGTTCCGGCCGTGCACTCCAACCTGCCCGCCCCGGCGGGCCCGGCGCCCCGCGACCATGGCGCCGGATCGCCAGCCGTCGTCGGCAACATCGACGGCAAGCGCATGTTCGAAGGGGCCTGCGCCAGCTGTCACGGCTGGGGCGGCACCGGAACCAATTCGGCGGAAGCGCAGCTGACCGCCAAGCGGGCGGTCAACGACCCCAGCGCCGCCAACGTCGCCCTGATGATCCTGAAGGGCACCG
>NZ_BACU01000674.1 GCF_000333275.1 Azospirillum sp. B4
TGCCTGCACGACTTGTTCGCCCTGTCCAAAGAGAAGGGCCTGACGGGGGAAGAGGTCTTCGTCCCGGACCTGAAGCCGCTGGACGCGGACATGGAGCCCAACTTCGTCCTGCCGGTCGCCAAGATGACCGTGCCCATCTTCGCCGGCACCGGCCAGGCCGACGGCATGGCGGGCACCGCCGGCCAGTACAACGCCGTCAAGGCGATGTGCGACGCCGGCACCGCCGTGCAATGGCACACCTACCCCGGCCTCAGCCACAACGGCGCCGTCAACGGCTCCCTGGCCGATAGCCTGCCCTTCGTCCAAGCCCTGCTGGAGGGTGAAACACCCAAAAGCAACTGCGCGGACATCACCCCGCCGGGGCCCGTGCAGACGCCGGCGGCGGGCGTTCCCTTCAACGATTGAGTTTTCTGGGCCGTTGGTCATGACTGATCGACGGCCTCCCTCAATCGCCGGGCGCGGCCATGCGTCCTGTGAAAAAACAAGAAGGGCGGCGGCACCATCGCGGATGCCGCCGCCTTAGTTTCAAGCCTACGGGAAAACTCAGGGGAACCTGGATAAGAGCGGCGGCGTGGGAACAGTCCCCACGCCGCCGGTGGATGTCGCCGCCGATCAACCGTGATCGGCGGCGATGCGCATCAGTACCGGTATTGCGCCGTCAGGCCGATGGTGCGCGGACGGTAGCTCTGATCGTAGTACAGCGTGCCGCCGACACCGTCGTGGTTGCGCGCCAGCACGTCGGTGGAGTTGGTGACGTTGTCGACGAACAGCGACAGGTCCAGGCCGGAGAACCGCGCGCCGGCCCGCAGGGACAGGTAGTTGGTGGCCCCCAGGGCGTACAGGCCGGCGTCATAGCCGTAGGTGCCCTGGGTGTTCTGCTGGATGTTCTTGCTGGCGAAGCTGTAGTCGGCGCGGAGGTAGCCGACGACGTTCTCGTTGACCGGGAACTCCCCTTCGCCATAGACGTGGCCCGACCACAGCGGCCCGCCGATACGCTGGCCAGCCGCCTTCAGCAGCAGGTTGTTGCCGCCATAGATGTTCTCGTCATAGGTGATGTGGGTATAGCCCAGTTCCGTCCCGAAGGTCAGGCCGTGCATGGGCCGAATGGCGGCGGACAGTTCCACACCCTTGCCGGTGGCCTCGCCCAGGTTGGAGATGTAGGAGAAGCTGCAGGTCGGCAGGCGGATGGACTGCTGGATGTTCTTCCACTTCAGCAGGTAGCCGCTGGCGTCCAGGCTCATCATGCCGCCAAACAGCTTGTTCTTGCTGCCGCCCTCATAGGACCAGAGGTTGTCGGACTCATAGCCGGTGGGGCTGGAGGTCAGCCCCAGGGTCTTCAGGTCACCGGCGCAGAAGTCGCTGGCCACCGCCGCCTGGGCGCCGCCGGGACGGAAGCCCTCGGTGGCGGAAGCGTACAGCATGTGGTCGGTATCCAACTGGTAGGACACGCCGACCTTCGGCGTCCAGGCGCCCTCGTTCTGCCCAACCGTCTTGACGGTGCGGACACCGGCGTTGGTGGGGCCGTCCTTGGTGTCGGTGAAGCTGAACTCATCCAGGGTGTAGCGTACCGCCAGCGTGATCTTCAGATCCTCCATCGGCTTGATGTCGACGCTGCCGTAGCCAGCGTACTGATGGTCGTTGGCCGAGACCAGGTTCACGTAGCTGTAGCGGTTGTCATACTGCTTGTAGCCGTTGACCAGCACGCCGGGGAAGCGGCCCGAGCCGGTGTAGTTGGTGAAATACTGCCGGGTGCGCGAATAAAAGGCGCCGACCGTCCAGTCCACGTACTGGTTGTCGTAAGACTGCGCCCGCAGTTCCTGCGTCAGGTTGCGCTGGTTCAGCGTCAGGTAATCGGCGGTGTTGGACAGGGACTTATTGGAATAGCTGCCGAAGGGGTTGCCCGACCGCAGGAAGGAGAAGTAGGTGCCATAGTCCAGCGTCTGGTCCTGCTGACGCTCGAAGTAGGAGGTGTTGGAGATGATGTCGATGTTGTCCCACCGGTACTTCATCGCCAGGGCCGGCATGGTGAAGCGGTCCCGGGTCGGCTCCAGGTTGGCGACACCCGTCTTGTAGTCGGCGTCGCTGGTGTTGCCGTAGCCTTCCCAGTAGTCGCTGCGCGCGTTGGACTTTTCCATCTGGTAATAGATGCTGGGCGTGATGGTCAGGTCGTCGATCGGCCGCCAGGAAGCGGCCAGACGGGCCTCCCGCGTGTCGCTGAAGTTGACGTCCTTGTCGATGACGGTGTTGGTGCCCTGCTTCAGCTGGTCGATATAGCCGCCGCTGTGCTGGTACCAGGCGCTGGCGCGGATCGCCAGGGTGTCGGAAATCGGCCCGCCGACGGCGGAACCGGCCTCATAGCTGGCGGCACCGTTGTAGGTGGAGGCCACCTCGGCCCGGGAATAAATCTCCAGCTTGTCGAAGCTGGGCTGGGGAGTGATGAAGCGCACCGCGCCGCCTTCAGCACCGGCGCCGAACAGCGTGCCCTGCGGCCCGCGCAGCACCTCCACCCGCTCCAGGTCGAACACCTTGGGATAGGGGTTGCCGCCGTAGTAGCCGACGTTACGGATCTGGATGGGCGTATCGTCGATGTAGATGGCGGTCGTGGCGGAGCCAACGTCCGAGGCCAGGCCGCGAATGTAGATGTTGGTGCCGTTGTTCGCGGTGACGCCCGCTGACGGCGCGAAGCGCAACGCCGGCGTGACACGGGCGATGTCGTCGATCTTGCGGATGCCCTCCTTGTCCATCTGGTCCTGGCTGATGGAGGCGACGGACAGCGGCACCTTGCTGATGCTCTCGCCACGACGCTGCGCGGTCACGATGATCTCGGTCAGGCCGTCCGCGTCGGCGGGTGCCTGGGATTGGGCCTGGGCCATCCCCGGGCCGGCCACCAGCGCCATGGATGCGCACGACAGAGCAAGGAAGGCGGCGCCAGCGCCGTTGCGCAGCGGCTTGTTGGTTCGCTTATTGGAATCAGACATTAAGTGTCCCCCTTACCTGAAACATTGAAGCTCCCTTTTATTTTTAGTTTTCAACCAGTGATCGACGAACATCCCGCGCCGACCGTCAGCTTGACGCTTGTTACTTCAACTGCCCGTGGCGGGATCAAGGTCTATCGCATCTGCTATTGAGGTTGGTGAACCTTTAAGCGGCGCTCTCAATCCCGGTCGTCAGCATCGTCCGGGGAAACGGCGGGCAAAGCCATTGCAAGAACGGAACCGTCCCGTTGCTAAAACCGTGCGCCCCACCCACGGCCGACGGCCGTTGCCGGGCGTGCACAGCGGCGCTGCGCAACGGGCAACCGTAGGGCAAACTGGTTCCGATAAGCTTAACGCCCCTCTGCCGCGGGCTGGGACCAACAGCCGGGAATCATAAGGTTGATCATGCCAGAGCACGATGCCGTGACCTTGCGGGCCGGGCGCCTGATCCGCTCCGCCGACCACGCGCCGGAAGGCCCGCATCAGATCACCATCACCGCCGATGGCCGCATCCGTGAGGTCCGGGCCATTCCCCCCGACCGGCTGTCATCCGGGGAAGCCCGGCTGCTGCTGATGCCCGCCCTGGCCAATGCCCACGACCATGGCCGCGGCCTGGGCACCCTGGCCTTCGGCGCCAACGACCAGCCGCTGGAAACCTGGTTGCCCGACCTGGCCCGCCAGCCGCCGCTGGACATCCACCAGTGCGCCGTCACCGCCTTTTCCCGCATGGCGCTGTCCGGCATCGGCGCCCTCAACCACTGCCACAACACCCAAAGCAGCCAGACCCTGCTGGCGGAGGCCGAGGTGGTGTCGCGGGCGGCACGGGAGGTGGGCGTCAGGGTGGCCTTCTGCTGGCCGTTCTTCGACGCCAACCCCTTTGTCTACGGGGATCTGGAACCCCTGGCGGCGCACCTGGACGCGCACGAGATCGCGCAACTGCGGGCTCAGGAGGCCGGCATGCGGAACTGCGCCACCAACCTGGCCCTGATGGACCAGGCCCGCGCGTTCGAGCATGCGCTGTTCACGCTGCAATACCATCCCGTCGGCCCCCAGTGGGTGCAGCCCGACACGCTGGCGGCCATCGCCCGCGCCGCCAAGGACGACGGCCGGCGCGTGCATATGCACCTGTTGGAAACGCGGCATCAGCGGGCCTGGGCGGACCAGCGCTATCCCGATGGCATCCTCCGCCACTTCGACGCCATCGGCCTCCTGTCCCCCAATCTGACGGTGGCGCACGGCGTCTGGCTGCGGCCGGATGAATGCGCCCTGCTGGCGGACCGGGGCGTCACGGTGGTGGTCAACACCTCTTCCAACCTGCGCCTGCGGTCCGGCCTGCCGCCCATGGGGCTGCTGAAGGGGACCGGAACCCCCCTCGCCTTCGGACTGGACGGAATGGCCCTGGACGATGACGAGGACATGCTGCGTGAATTGCGCCTGGCCTATCACCTGGCCGGCGCCGCGCCGGGCGACGGACCCGCGCTATCGCCCCAGGATGTTCTGAAGGGCGCGTGGGAGACTGGCCGCCGCACCATCGTCGGCGACGATGGCGGCGGCCGCATCGTGGCGGGCGCGCCGGCCGACATCATGGGCGTCGACTACGCCGCGCTGTCCCATGATGCAGTTGCCGCCAGGTCCGACAGTCTTTCCCTGCTGATGGCCGCGC
>NZ_BACU01000673.1 GCF_000333275.1 Azospirillum sp. B4
TCGTCTGGGAGCGGCGCGCGTGAACCTGCCGGAAGGCGGCCACGCGCTGGCCATGTCCGTCTATCCGGTGGAGGGCGTGGGATCGGACAAGTGGAACCGGTCGACGGAATATCTGAAGGCCTCCATCGAGCACTTCTCCGCGCAGTGGTTCCCCTATCCCTGGCCGGTGGCGGTGAACCTGGGGGTTGCCGCCGATGTTGACGATGCGCCCGCCCTTGGCCGCCCGCATGACGGGCAGCAGGCGTGACAGCACGATGAAGGGCGCCCGCAGGTTGGTGGCGATGACATTGTCGAAGTCCGCCACGCTGAATTCACCGATGGGCGGAGACAGTGGCCCGGTGGTGCCGGCGGCATTGACCACAACATCCACCCGGCCGCCCGACCATCCCAGAAAGTCAGTCAGCGCCTGATCCAGCGCCGCGGCGTCGCGCACGTCCACCGTCAGGACCAGGACGTCGGCCCCCTGCCCCCGCAGTTGGCCGGCCAGTTCCTCCAGCGCTTCCGTCCGGCGGCCGGTGATGGCCACGTCATGGCCGGCGGCCCCCAGCGCCAGGGCGATCTCACTGCCGGTGCCCGCACTGGCGCCCGTGACCAGGGCCACGGGCCGTTCACGCATCGTCCCTTGGGCGCCCACTTACATCGCCTCCGCGAAATAGCGGCGGTTGGATTCCGCCTGGATCTTGTAGATGGAGCTGCCGGCGCGGGACGGAAACGGCAGCTTCACGTGGTTCTGTTCGAACCGCACCTCACTGCTGGACGGGCCGGCGACGATGCGGCTGTCGTACTCCTCCCAATCCACCTTGTAGAACAGGGGGAAGGCGTCGGTGGCGGCGTATTCGTAGAACAGGATGCGGCGCGACTTGCCCGAGCGGTTGACGCTGGACCCGTGCAGGGTCATGGGGTGGTGGAAGCTGACGGTGCCCGGCGGGCCGGCCAGCAAGGCGGCCTTGTCCAGCGCGATCTGGCTCACGTCCACGGCGCCGGCGAAATAGCCTTCCTCGTCATGGTGGTCCAGCAGCGGCCCCTTGTGGCTGCCGGGGATGACCTGCATGGCGCCGTTCTCGGCCGAGGCGCCGTCCAACATGATGGAGGCGACACAGGTGGACATGTTGGTATGGGGGGCGAAGGCCCAGTCCTGATGCCATTCCAACGCGGCGCCGCCGTTGGCCGCCTTCATGTTCATCTTGGTGTGATTCAGCCGGATGTTGGTCCCGATCAATCGGTTCAGCACGTCCAGGATCTTGGGATGGCCGGCCAGGCGGGCGTAGAACGGATCGATGCGATTCGGCTTCTTGATGCGCTGGATGGTGCGCTTGCCGCTGGCATCCTGGTCGAAATCGAACCAGGCGTCGTCGGCGATGCTGTCGGCCGCGCGCGCCTCGATCCGGGCGGTCAGTTCCAGCAGCTCATCCAGGATGGGGCCGGCCAGCAGGCCGGGCGCGACGGCGTAGCCGTGGGCGTCGTAATGAGAGACGATTTCGTCGACGTTCATCCTCAATCTTCCTTCGGCAAAGGCAGGTCGGTGACGACCATGTGCGCCTTGTAGTGCGTGATGCAAAGCGGCAGGCGGGCGGCGTGGGCGGCGATCTGCCCGGTGGCGCCGCAGGCCCAGAAAACCGGAACCTCATCGGGGTTCAGCCGGGTCAGCCCGTGGCCGCCATAGCTCTGTTCCAAATCCTCAATGCCCAGATCGCCGGGCAGGCCCAAGGATACCGGCGCGCCGTGAAAGGCGGGATAGCGTGCCGACAGGATGGTGGCCTTGATGGCGTCGGCCGGGCGCAGGGCCCGCATGGACACCACCAGCTTGCCCCCGAAGGGGCCAACGGGGGTCGTGTCGCGATCGGTCACGTACATGGCCGAGACGTTGCCCTCATCCAGGTGGCGCAGGCGGACGCCGTGGCGCTGCAAGAGCGCCTCGAACGAAAAGGAACAGCCCAGGACGAAGGCGACCAGGTCGTCGCGCCAGGCGGCGCTGGCGTCGGCCGGCGTGTCCACCAGCTCCCCGTCGCGGAAGATCATGTAGCCGCCGGTGTCGCGGGCGATATCCATGTCCCGCGCCAGGAACGGGATGGTCCGTTCCCCCGGCGCGCTGCGGCCCAGGATGGGCAGCGCCTGGGCGTTGGCGCGGCAGTAGGCCTCGAACGCGTCGGCATACTCCGCCGGCACGGCCACCAGGTTGCCCTGCACCACGGTGCGCGCCACCAGGTTGGTGAAGCCGGTGAAGCGGCGTTCCCGTATGGCCCGGCGCACGGACACCGGGTCGGCGGGGTCGAACGCGCCGGACACGCCGGCCGTCGCCTCAGGATGTGACATCAAGTTCATGCCGCCGATCATATCCAGCGCGGGTGTTGCCGGGAGTTGCTATTTTTTGCCCCGGCCGTTGCCGAAGCGGGCCTGGGTTTCCGCCAGGAGCGGGGTATGGGTGGTAGGGCACCATCACCAGCGGGAAACGGACCATGGCGCGCATCCTGATCATCGGCAGTTCGGCCGGCCTGGGGCGGACGGTGGCGGACGGGTGCAAGGCCAATGGCGACTGGGTCGCCATGGCGGACGGCGCCGCCGACGCCACCGGCCCGTGGGACCTCCATATCCCGGTGAATCCGGCGGATCATGACGCCCCTGCCCGCGCCGTGGAAGCCGTCCGGGCCGACCAGGGGGCATTGGACGCCGTGGTCGTCGCCGCCTCGCTGGTGCAGGCGGCCCCGGTGGGCCAATGGACGGCGGCGATGTGGGATGAGGCGGCGGCCGTCAACCTGCGCCTGCCCTTCCTGGCGGCGCAGGCGGCCCTGGACCTGCTGGGCGCCTCCCCCCGTGCGGGCATCGTCTTCATCTCTTCCACCGCCACGCTGCGCGGGCAGCCGCATACCCATGCCTACCAGGCGACCAAGGCGGGGCTGGCAGGGCTGGTCCGCAGCCTGGCGGCGGAGCTGGGTCCCAGGGGCATCCGGGTCAATGTGGCCCTGGTCGGCTGGGTGGACACGCCGCAGACCCGGGCGTTCTGGTCGGCGCAGGACGACGCCGACGCGGGGCGCCAGGAGGTGGACGGCCGCATCCCCTTGCGCCGCCATGGCCAGGCGGAGGAAGCGGCGTCCCTGATCCGCTATCTCATCTCCCCCGCCGCATCCTACATCACCGGGGCGATGATCCCGGTGGACGGTGGCGACACGGCTGTTTGAGTTTAGGAAGCTGAAACGGCCGAAGCCGACCGGCGCGCGCCCACTATGCCGGGCAGGGCCGCCAGGGCCACCACCAGGCCAGCCAGGGCGATGCCGACATAAACACCCCAGGCCGATGACGCGAAGTAGAGGGTGGGCGTCAGGAACGACGCCAGGGAGACAAACTGGTTGATGGTGCCGGCCACCGTGCCGCCCCCCAGCGCCTGGCCGGCGACCAGCGGCATGGCGGCCATGCACACACCCGACAGGGCGCCGAAGGTGAACAGCCAGCCCATCAGCCCCACCACCGCCAGCGGCAAGGGGCTGCCGGGGAAGAACAGCAGGAACTGCGCCGCCATCCCCACGCCCACCATGATGGTGAACAGGGTGCGGGGCGGGAAGTCGCGGGCGAGCAAGGTGCCGGTCACGGTGCCCCCCAGCAGCACGGCCGCGATCTTGGCCACCGCCACGATACTGGCGGAGGCCGCCAGGGACACGCCGTGCACCTTGGCCAGGTACGTCGCCGCCACCAGGCTGGTGCCGTAGGAGATCATGCTGGGCAGGGCGGCGCTGACCGCCAGTTGCAGCACGTCCCGGCGCCGCAGGGCCGCGAACAGACGGCCGACCTGTTCCCGCACCGGCACACCCTCGGCCTTGCGCGGCGGCACCTGCGGCAGGATCAGCGTGCCAGCACAGCACACCAGCATGAAGGCGCCGTGCAGCGCCGGCGCCACACGCCAGTCGGCTGCGGTCGTGAACGGCGCCGCGACCAGCAGGCCCAGGGAGAAGCCGACGGGGGCATAGGTCGACCACAGGGCCATGCCCTTGGTGCGGATGGCGCCATCCAGGCTGCCCATCAGCATGGCGGCGCCACCGTTCAGCACGCCGACATAGCCGATGCCGGCCAACAACACGCCGACGTCCAGCAGCCAGACGTCCCGGGCCAGGAAGACCACGGCGTCGGCCAAGGCCAGCACCGGCGCGGCCAGCACCAGGGCCCGGCGCGGGCCGATGCGGTCGACGATGCCGCCACCCACCATGGCCATGATGGCGGCCGGCAGGGAGAACAACGCGATGGTCAGGCCAATGGCGGCGGCGGGGGCGTGCAGGTCGGCCGTGATGCGCACCGCCAGCGGCGACAGGATGCCGACCAGCGACATGGCGCCCAGGCCGATGCCATACACCACCAGGATGGTCAGCCACCCGCCCCGCTTCACCGCTGTCGCCATGATCGTGCCGCTCTCCCACTTGGATCCTCAGACGCCTAACTGTGAGGGGCTGGCGCATCCCAAACAAGCCGGGTGCGGGATTAACACCGGGCCGTTCACAAAAACCGCATGACACGGGCGTTGTCGCCTGGGCAACGGCCCATGGTAAAAACGGACACGGGGGGAAAGGGTGGCGCGGCCCTAGGCTGTGACGATCCATCACGACGACAAAATGATCGGACGGCGTATGTTCAGGATTTCCAAGCGCGCGCTTCTGTACTTTTCCCTGGCGCTGCTGTCGGGCACCACCCTGGCGCGGGCCGCGACGAATGGCGCCCCCAATATCGATGGCGACGGCGGCGTCTCGGCCTTTTACCGCTGGGACGCGGCGATCACGCAGCCAGGCCTGCCCCTGCGGGAGGAGACGTTCCCGGCAACGCTGTCGCGGCCCAAGACGGCCGGGACGGCGCTGCGCATCCTTTACACCGCCACCAGCGGCGTGGGGCGTGGCCTGGTGCCGGTGTCCGGCATCGTTTACCTCCCCGCCGGCACGCCACCCCAGGGCGGCTGGCCCATCCTGGCCTGGGCCCACGGCACCACCGGTTTCGCCGACGTCTGCGCCCCCTCCTGGCGGGGCCAGCCGGCGCGGGACGTGGCCTATCTGCAGCGCTGGATGGAGGCCGGCTTCGCCGTCGTCGCCACCGACTATGAGGGGCTGGGGACCAAGGGCGTCCACCCCTACCTGCTATGGAAGTCCGAGGGCCGGTCCATCCTGGACGCCGTGCGTGCGGCCCTGAAGGCCAAGCCCGGGGTGCTGCGCAACCAGGTGGTCATCGCCGGGCAGTCGCAGGGCTCCGGCGCCGCCCTGGGGGCGACATACCTGGCGCCCGACTACGCGCCGGACCTGCGTGTCCTGGGCACCGTCGCCACCGGCCTGGTGGTCACTTCGCCGGCCCCCAGGGCGA
>NZ_BACU01000672.1 GCF_000333275.1 Azospirillum sp. B4
GCTCGCCAGCTGGAGGCTACATGGCCCAGGCCATGGCCGCCAACGATGACCTGGCCGCCGCCATGGCCCGGGTGCGCGAGGCCGATGCCCAGGCCCAGGTGGCGGGGGCGGCCCTGCTGCCCGCCGTGGGCGCCAGCGCCGACATCGACCATCAGCGCGCCAAAAGCTCCGGCGTGGCGCAGACCGCCACCGCCCACAGCGTCGGCCTCAGCGCCAGCTACGAGCTGGACTTCTGGGGCAAGAACCGGGCGTCGGCGGCTGCCGCCGTGGCCACGGCTGATGCCAGCCGCTACGACCTGGAGACCGTGCGCCTGACGATGTTGAGCAGTGTCGCCACCAGCTATTTCCAGTCGCTGGAACTGCGCGAGCAGGTGCGGGTGGCGGAGGACAACCTGGCCAACGCCAACGCCGTGCTGGACGGCCTGCGTCGCCAGGCGGACGCGGGCATCGCCACGGCGCTGGACGTGGCCCAGCAGGAAACCACCGTCTCCACGCTTAACGCCAAGTTGCCACCCTTGCGCCAGCAGTACCGCCAGTCGGTGAACGCCCTGGCCATCCTGCTGGGCCAGATGCCGGAGGCGGTGGATCTGGCGGAGGGGGATACCCTGGCGGGCCTGGCGCTGCCGCCGGTCACGCCGGGCTTGCCGTCCGACCTGCTTGCCCGCCGTCCGGATGTGGCCCAGGCCGAGGCGCAGCTGAAGGCCGCCAACGCCAACATCACCGTGGCCCGAGCGGCCTTCTTCCCCAGCATCGACCTGACGGCGTCCGGCGGCTACGCCAGTGCGGCCCTGTCCAAGCTGTTCGATCCGGGCAGCGCCATCTTCTCCCTGGCGGCGGGCCTGACCCAGCCCATCTTCCAGGGCGGCGCGCTGGAGGGTCAGTACGCCAACGCCCAGGCCCGTTATGACGAGCTGGTGGCCACGTACCGCAAGTCCGTGCGCTCCGCCTTCGCCAATGTGGAGGACGCGCTGACCGCGGTCAAAGAGACGACGGACCAGGTGGCCAGGCAGGAGCAGGCCACGGCCACGGCGCGCCATGCCTATGAACTGGCGCAGGCCCAGATGGCGGCCGGCACCATCACCGTCCTGACGGTCCTGAACACCGAAACCGCCCTGTTCACCGCCAACGACGCCCTGGTCCAGGCCCGCTTCGCCCGGCTGCAGGCGCTGGTGGGTTTGTACAACGCCCTGGGCGGCGGCTGGAGGCAGAGCTGACATCATGAGCAAGACCCCGACCATGAAGCCCATCCGTATCAGCCGCACCCGCGCCGCCCTGGCAGGGTTGGGCGGCCTATTGATCCTGGCGGCGGCTGGCGCCGACCTGTTGCCCGCCACCGCCACCAAGGCGGCGGCGCCTGCTGGCAAAGGTGGGGGTGGTGCTGTGGACGTGGACACGGCCGTGGCCACCCCGGCGGACGCGCCGGTCTACCTGGCCGGCCTGGGCTCGGTGCAGTCGCTGAACACGGTGACGGTGACCAGCCGGGTGGACGGCGCCTTGGACCGGATCGCCTTCACCGAAGGCCAGACGGTGAAGCCCGGCGACCTGCTGGCGCAAATCGATCCGCGCCTCTACCAGGCGGCTTATGACCAGGCCCAGGCGACCAAGGCCAAGGATGAAGCGCAGCTGGCCAACGCCCGCGCCGACCTGG
>NZ_BACU01000671.1 GCF_000333275.1 Azospirillum sp. B4
ATCAGGGCGATCAGGTCGCCCTTGCGCACCCTCTGGAAGTCGTCGAGCGCGACGGCCTGGATGTAGCCGGACACCTTGGCCGACAAGGGCGTCAGGTCGCCGGTGACGTAGGCGTCGGCGGAGGACTGGTGGCGGGCGGCGCCCATCCAGCGGTCCCAATGGCCGGCCACCGTCCAGACCAGGGCGCCGGCCGCCGCCAGCACGGCGGTGCGCAGCAAGGGGGCCAGCCAGGGGTTGCGAATGGGCGGCAGGGTGGGGGTGGTAACGGCATCCATCGGTTAGGTCACTCCAGGCTGGCGCCCAGGCGACGGCCATAGGCGGCGATGGCGGAGCCGGCGGCGCAGCGGTCATGGCTGTAGAGGGCCAGGGCGTCGGTCACCGTCGGCGCCTCGGCCAGATGGCGGCGCAGGGCCAGGGCGTCGCCGGCCGCTTTGGCCACGCCCATGGCGGTGTGCGGCCTCACCACGACGGCCGCGTCGCCCAGCAGGGCGATATGGCCTGCCGCCATGACGGGCGCTTCATAGTCGAAGATGGCCTGCACGAAGGGCTGCGCCGCCGCTGTCGCCACGGCGGCGAAAGGCGGCGGCAACAGGCGCCGCGCGTCCGCCTTCAGGGTGGCCACCACCGGCGCCGGCACCTGCCCGGGGCCCAGGGAATGGGGATGGAAGCGGCCGTCGCCGTCCGTCAGCGTGGCGGGCAGGGCGGCGGTCGGAACCGGCCGATACCAGACCCAGTTGTAACGCCGGGAGCCGGCGGCTATCTCGCCACCCGGTCCGGGCACGAGATAGCCCAGGGCCTGTGACCGGGGCGCCATGTGGAAGGCGAAGCGGTCGCGCAGGATGGCGGCCTCCGGCGGCAGATCCTCCTCCGCGATCAGGCCGCGCCAGGCGACGTAGCCGGCGTAGCTGTTGGGCGACGGCACGCCGGTCACCGCCTCGCGCACGACGGATCCTAGGCCGTCGGCACCGATGACCAAGTCGGCGTCCTCCGCCCCGCCGTCCTCGAACAGCAGGCGGGCGCCGTGTGCGCCTTGGGACGCGGCACGGACGGATCGCCCTAGCCGGTATTCATCGTCGGTGACCTTGCCCCGGATGGCCCGGTACAGGGTGTCCCAGGAAATCTGCGTTTGTGGCGTCTCGTGCCGCTCCGCGACGCCGCCGTCTCGGTCGAGGAAGATACGCTCGAACGCCACCACGCCGATACGGGCCACATGCTCGCACTCCACGGCCCGCAGCAGGGCGAACAGTTCCCGCTGACTGACCAGGCCGGCGCCGCGGCCATCCAGGCCACCGGCCGACCGCTCATAGATGCGGACGTCATGCCCATCCCGTCGCAGCAGGGCGGCGGCGAACAGCCCGCCCAGGGAGCCTCCGACGATGCGGATACGGAGGGGGGGGCGCGTGCGGGAACCATCCATGCCTCACCCCCCCTTCCGGAACGGGAGCGCGGCAGGGCCAAGCGGGACGGCGGCGATACGGGCTTGGGTCATGGCGGGTCTCTGGTGGGAAACGGGCAAGCCGGACCATGCCTGAATTCCCCAGGGGCCGATTGGACGCCTCAACCTGGTTTTGAACATGCTTAGGACATGACGCGTCGCCGTTCGCATCAAGATGGCCGCATCGGCTGCCGGGATTGCCCAGGCGATGCCCCCGCATACCTATTTCGCTGCACTCCCTTGTTCAAAAACCCCCATAATTGACAAGATTGTGGATGCGTCCGTCCCTAGCCTGTACAGCCATTTGATTCTCCCGACCCGCCGCCTCGATGACTCCGCATTTCCGTCTTGAGCCCCAACCTGGATGTGACGATGCCGCAGCGGCAAATCTTCTCATTCGGCGATTGTGAACTTCATCTTCCCGATCGCGTGCTGCTGAAAGGCGGCGCGCCTGTGCGCCTGGGCGACCGGGCGCTGGACATCCTGGTGGCCTTGATCCTGCGGGCCGGCCAGCTGGTGGGACGGGACGAGCTGCTGGCGGCGGTGTGGACCAACACGACGGTGGAAGACAGCGCGCTTCGGGTGCACATGTCCGGGTTGCGACGCGCGCTCGGTGATGGCCAGGCGGGCGCCCGCTACATCGTGAACCATGTCGGCCGCGGCTACCGCCTGGTGGTGCCGGTGACCCAGCGCACGCCCGGCGCGATCGCCGGTGGCAATGCCGTTCCCCTGCCCATATCGCTGGACCGGGTCATCGGCCGGACGGCGGTCGTGGACCAGCTGCTGGCCCGTGTCGCCACCCGCCGCCTGGTCACCCTGGTCGGGGCGGGTGGCATCGGCAAGACCACGGTGGCGCTGGCCCTGTCGCGCCGGCTGGCGGCGGATGAGGACGTCGGCGTCAGCTTCGTCGACCTGTCGCCGGTGACCGATGCCCCGCGGCTGCCCGCCACCCTGGCGGCCGGTCTGGGGTTGGCCCCGTCGCTCTCGGATGACGGCATCGCCGACGCCATCCAGGCCCTGCGCGACGGCCGCCAGTTCCTGGTGGTGGACAATTGCGAGCACCTGGTTGAGGCGGCCGCCGCCCTGGTGGAACGGCTGTTGAAGGCCTGCCCCGCCCTGACCATCCTGGCCACCAGCCGGGAACCTCTGCGGGCGGAAGGGGAATGGGTGCACCGCCTGGCCAGCCTGTCCGTCCCGCCCATCGCGGTCACCGATCCGGAGGAGATCCGTCGCCATTCCGCCGTGGCCATGTTCCTGGACCGGGCGGCCGCTGGCGATGGGCTGGAGTTGACGGCGGAAGCCGTGGCGGCGGTGGCGGCCATTTGCCGCCGGCTGGACGGCATCCCGCTGGCCATCGAACTGGCCGCCGCCCGTACCGGCCGTCTGGATGTCCAGGCGCTGATGGCGGCGCTGAACGAGCGGTTCACCATCTTGGGCCGGGGGCGCCGCACGGCCCCGCCGCGGCAGGAAACGCTGCGCGCCACCCTGGATTGGAGTTTCGACTTGTTGCAGACGGCGGAGCGGACCGTGCTGTCGCGGCTGTCTGTCTTTCGCGGTAGCTTCGACATCCGTGCCGCCATGGCGATCGCCGCGTCGGATGACATCGACGAATTGGCGGTCATGGACGCGGTCAGCGAGCTGGTGGCCAAGTCCATGGTCGCCCTGGAGACGGTGAACGGCGAGACGCGGTACTCCCTGTTGGCCATCACCCGTCAGTACGCCCATGACCGCCTGGTGGAACAGCCGGGGCATGCGGCCGTGCACCGCGCCCACGCGCTGTACTGCCGCCGCCTGTTCGCCGACCTGGAACCCGCGTGGAGCGGCAAGGCCCCGGTGGATTATCTGGAGCGCCAATCCCGCCACGTGGACGACATCCGGGCCGCGCTGGACTGGGCGCTGGGGCCGGATGGCGACCCGGCCCTCAGCCTGTCGCTGATCATCGCCATCGCGCCCTTGTGGTTCCACCTGTCGCTGCAGGGTGAGATCCTGGATCTGGCGCAGCGGGCGGTGGACGCCGCGGCCGGCGCCGAATGGGGGGAGACGGCGGAGCACGGGGAACTGCTGGTGGCCTATGGCCATGCCGTCTGGCATGCCCAGGGCCCGACGCCTGCCATGGCCCAGGCCTTTGAACAGGCGGAAGCGCTGGGCCGCCGCCTGCGGGAACGTCCGCTGGAAATGCGGGGGCTGTGGGGACGCTGGGCACAGAAGCTGGAAGCCGGCGATTACGCCGACAGCCTGCCGTTGGCCGAGCGCTTCAGCGGTCCGGCCCGCGACCTGGGCGACATGGCCAGCCTGCAGTCGGCTGATCATATGCGCGCCCTGACCGTCCATTTCCTGGGTGACCAGCGCCAGGCCCAGGCCTTGTTGGAAGGCATCCTGCGCCGCGACCAGGCCTTTCTGGGCGGGGGCCGGGTCAATCATGCCAAGATCGACAGCCGGCTGACCCTGATGACCTCGCTGGCGCGCATCCATTGGCTGAGGGGTGACCTTGGCCGAGCGTTGGAGGCGGCGCGTTACTGCGCGGCGGAGGCCCTGCGCCTGGACCACGATCTGACGATGTGCGTCGGGTTGGCCCTGGGCGCCATTCCGGTTGCCCTGTGGCTGGGCGACCACGACTGGGCGGGGCACCTGAATGGCCTATTGCGACAGCGCACCGCCGGCGGTGCCTTGCATCACTGGGACGCCTGGGCCCAAGGGTACGCCTGTGTGCTGGGGCAGGAAACCGCGCTGTCGCCGGCGACCACGGCCCAGCAGCTGGACACCCTGGCCACGCTGGGTTGGCAGCCGGCCGTGCACCTGGCCAGCGGGCGTGAGGGCACCTGGTGCCAGCCCGAACTGATGCGCCACCAGGCGGCGGCTCAGGCGGTGGCGGGGGCGCCGGCAGAGGCGGACGACCTTTTGCACCGGGCCGCCCTGCTGGCGGGGAAGCAAGGCGCCTTGTCCTGGTCCTTGCGTATCGCGATCACCCAGGCCCGGCTGTGGCATGCCCGCCAACGCGCGGACGCGGCGTTGGCCTTGTTGCAGGAGGTGCGCGACCGCTTCGATCCGGCGGCCTCATCCAGCGACATCAGGACCGCGGATGCCCTGATTGGCACCCTGCGGGCGGCCCAGTCCGCTGGCCGGCCGCCAAACTTAACGGCCCTTTGCACCGGTTAACTCGAAGCCGCCCGGCGTCGCCGCCATGATGGGAAAGCCAGGGTCCGTGACCTGGCTTTCCCTTGCTGCCGGTCAAGCCAGGTCATGTCCATCGCCCATTTCCATCCTCCAGCCCCGGACGCCGATGAGCTGTCGTCGACCATCGCCGAGCTGTTGCACCAGGCGCGGCAGGCGTTCGACCGGGACCTGGACGTCACCAGGGACCGCATCGCCCGCATCCTGGTGCTGATGTCGTCCGATGGTGAGGTGGAGCAGCACGCCATGCCCGCCGAGGCGCGGGCGACGGGCGGTCTGGCACCCTGGCAAATCCGGCGGGTGGTGGCCTATATCGACGCCAATCTGGCCGTCGACCTATCGAACGAGATGTTGGCCGACCTGATCCAGCTGAGCCGCAGCCATTTCTGCGCCGCCTTCCGGCGCAGCCTGGGCATTTCTCCCCGCAATTTCATCATCGAGAGGCGCGTGGCCAGGGCCGCCCAGCTCATGCTGGGGGGCGATGCCTCGCTGGCGGACATCGCCGGCGTCTGCGGCTTCAGCGACCAGGCCCACTTCTCCCGCCTGTTCCGTCGCTCCCGCGGGGAGACGCCCAGCCGCTGGCGGCGCCTGCGGCAGATGGGGCCGAGCGGGCGGTGACGAGCAGGCGGTGATTAGAAAAGGACTGACAAATAAAATCCAGCGACCGCGGTCGCTTATTCACAACAATGGTTTGCCGGCGGACGGTGTTTTGGCAGATTGGGCAGACCTGAAACTTCTTCGCGATCGCGACCACTCATGTCCCCGTCCGCTTCCACTTCTTCCTGCACACCTGGCCCGGACGGGGGCGAGGTCGTCTACCGCTTCGGCACGTTCAACCTTTATCCCGCGCGCCAGTTGCTGACGTCGGACCGGCCCGTCGGCATCGGCGGCCGGGCGCTGGACATCCTGACGGCCCTGGTGGAGCGGGCGGGCGCCATCGTCCCCAAGGATGAGCTGGTGGCGCGCGCCTGGCCCACCACCCATGTCGGTGAGAACAACCTGCGGGTCCAGGTGGCCAAGCTGCGTCAGGCCCTGGGCGACACCCCCGACGGCCAGCCCCACATCCTGTTCGTGTCCGGCCAGGGCTATCGCTTCACCCGGCCGGTGCATCGCCAGATCCTGCCTGCTGACCAGGGGGCCCAGGCGGCGCCGGTGCTGGTGGCGCCACCCCTGCCGCAGCACCTGTCCCGACCGGTGGGGCGGGCCGACGTCATCGCCGCCGTGGCGGTCCGGTTGGGGCGTTCCCGCCTGTTGACCATCGTCGGACCCGGCGGTATCGGCAAGACCACGGTGGCGTTGGCCCTGGCGCCAGAGGTGGCCGGCCGCTACCCCGATGGTGTCGGCTTCATCGACCTCTCCTTTCTGACGGATGGCGCCCTGGTGCCGGCCTTGGTCGCCTCGCGTCTGGCCCCGCACATACAGGCGCAGGATCCGTTGCCGCCGCTGGTGGCTTATCTGCGGCCCCGCCGCATGCTGTTGATCCTGGACAGTTGCGAACCAGTGGTGGGCGCCCTGGCCCCCCTGGTGGAGGCCATCCTGGCGGGGGCGCCCGGCATCGACATCCTGGCCACCAGCCGCGAGCCGCTGGGGGCGGAGGGGGAGGTGATCCAGCGCCTGACGGGCCTGGCAGTTCCCGCCGCCACCGAGGGGCTGACGGCGGCCCAGGCGCTGAGCCATGCGGCCGTGCAGCTGTTCGTCGACCGTGTGGCCGCCAACCTGGGCGGCTTCGAACTGAGCGACGCGGAGGCACCGGCGGTGGCGGAGATCTGCCGCCGCCTGGACGGCATCCCCCTAGGGTTGGAACTGGCGGCGGGTCCGGTGGCGGCCCACGGCGTGGCCGGCATGGCCGCCCGCCTGGATGACCGCTTCCGCCTGCTGGTCAGGGGACGGCGCACGGCCGCCGCGCGGCACCAGACCCTGCGCGCCGCCTTTGACTGGAGCTATGCCCTGCTGTCGCCGGTGGAACAACGGGTGCTGAACCGTCTTGGCGTGTTCGCCGGCGGCTTCGACCTGGCGGCCGTCCAGGCCGTGGCGCTGGATCGGGATGACGCCACGCCGGCGGAGGATCCCATCGCCAGCCTGATGGCGAAGTCGTTGGTGGTGGCCGGTGCGGGGGGGGATCAGCCGCGCCTGCGTCTCCTGGACACCATCCGCGCTTACGCCCGCGAGCAGCTGGTGGCCAGCGGTGAGCTGGACGCCATTGGTCGGCGCCATGCCGCCCACTACCTGGCCCTCATGTCCGCCGCGGCGCCACAGTGGGAGACGCTGCCGGCATCGGAGATGTTGGCCCGCCACGCGTCCGAGATCCACAACATCCGCCTGGCGCTGACCTGGTTCCAGAGTGCCGACACTGTCGGGATGCGGGCCCTGACGCTGGCGGCCATGCCCGTGTGGGCGCGCCTCTCGATGTGGGCGGAGGCCGGGCGCTGGGCTAGTGAGGCCTTGGCCTTGCCGTATCCCTTCGCGGACGAGCGCCAACAGCTGCAGCTGCTGACCCTGAAGGGCATGGCTTACACCATCACCGAAGCTCAGGGGGACGAGGCGGTGCGGGTGTGGGAAGCCGTTCTGTCCATGGCGGAACGGTTGCAGGACGAAGGGTGCCAGCTGCAGGCCCTGGTCGGTATCTGGATGATTTATTTCGACCTGGGCCGCCTGCGCGACACGCTGGGCCTGGCCCGACGCTTTCAGGCCATGGCGGTTGCCCATCCGGACCGCGCGGCGCCGGCCCTGGCGGAACGGATGATCGGCGCGTCGCTGTACATCATGGGGGATCACGAGGGCGGTGTGCGGCATACCGAGGCCGCGATCCGCCTGGGCCGGATGGCGGCACCCCCCGGCCAGATCATGCGCTTCCACGCCAACCAACGAGTGGTGGCCGAAGGCACCCTGGCCGGCCTGGCCTGGCTGCTGGGGCAGGTGGGGCGGGCGCAGGTGGAAATGCGCACCTGTCTGGAGGATGCGGACACCGTCGGCCATGCCCTCACCAACTGCCTTGTCCTGGGCCAGTCGGCCTGTCCGACGGCGTTGCTGATGGGGGACGTGGCCGCGGCGCAGCACTATGGCCAGATGTTGCTGGCCCTGGCCGAGCGTCACGGCATGATGATGTGGCGGGACTGGGCGGGCTGCTTCGAGTTGCTGATCCACGCCAAGCGTGCCGGCGTCCATGCCGATCCCGCGCCGGTGTCGCGCGCGTTGAAGACCTTGCGGGACCTATCCCATCCCCGCTTCAACGTCCTGCTGCGTGAGGTGGCGCTGGTCCTGGGGCGGGCCGGGGCGACGGCGGAAGCCCTTGACCTGATCGACAGCGGCCTGGAACGGTCTCGCCGCAACGAGGAAGGCTGGTGCTTGCCGGAACTGATGCGCCTGCGCGGAGAGTTGTTGGCCGGACAGGGCTGGACGGCGGAACCGGAAGCCCTGTTCCGCGAGGCGCTGGAGTTGGCGGGGCGGCACCGGGCCCTGTCCTGGCAGGTGCGTGCGGCCATCAGCCTGGCGCGTTTGCGTTCGCGTGCCGGCGGGCGCGATGACGCGCCGGACCTGCTGTCCGGGTTGCTGCCACGCTTCGACGGCGGGTCGGAAACGACGGATCTGCGCGCCGCCCGCGCCTTCCTGGACCACTTCAAGGGGCGCCCGGCGCCGGCGGACCTGCTGGCTGGGCCCCTGGGACCGAACGGCGGCCTGCTGACGGCGTAAATCGCCATCAAGGCGCAGGACCGGAGGGCGGCCTAAGCTTTCGCCCGCGCCGTGCTGCCCCGGACGACCAGGTGGTGGGGCAGGGTGATGGAGCGCGGGCCGGGCTGGGTGCCGCCCAGTATCTCCAGCAGCAACGCCACTGCCGTCCGCCCGATCTCTTCCATGGGCTGGTTGACGGTGGTCAGCGCCGGGTCCAGGTAGCGGGCGAAGCGAATGTCGTCGAACCCCACCAGGGAGATGTCGTCTGGGCAGCGGCGGCCGGCCTGGCGGATGGCGGCCAGTGCGCCCATGGCCATCTCATCGCTGAAGCAGAACAGGGCTGTGGGGCCGCCGGTGCCGGCCAGCAGGGACCTCGCCTCCCGCTCCCCCGATTCCACGGTGAAATCGCCGGTGGCCACGCGCAGTTGGGTGTTGGCCTGGTGGCGTCCGGCGGCGGTGTGCACACCCTTCAGGCGGTCACGGCTGATGGGGCTGGCCAGCGGGCCGGTGATGACGCCGATGTCGCGGTGGCCCAGGCCGTACAGCAGATCCATCGCTTCTTCCGCCGCCGCCGCGTTGTCGATGTGGGCGCTGGACACGCCCAACTCGGGGCTGAATTCGCAGCCGTTGACCACCGGTGCCCGGGTGCCTTGGCGGGCGATCAGGCCGGCCAGGGTGGCGGGTAGGCGGTGGCCCAGGAAAATCAGGCCGTCCGCCTCTTTGCGGCGCAGCATGCCGGCGTACTGCTCCTCCCGCTCCGCCATGTTACGGGTGTCGCCCAGCAGCAGGGAATAGCCGGCGGCCTGTGCCGCCTCTTCCGCCCCGCGGATGACGCTGGAGAAGAAGGGGTTGGAGATGTCGGGCACCGTCACCACGATCTTCGCCGTGCGCAGGGTGCGCAGGCTCTTGGCCGCGTGGTTGGGCTCATATCCCAGCGCGTCGACGGCGCTCATCACCCGTTCGCGCGTGGCCTCGCTGACCACCTCTGGGGTGCTCAGGACGCGGGAAACGGTGGCGGTGGAAACCCGGGCCTGGCGGGCCACGTCTTGGATGGTCGGCATGGGGCTGAAGGGTGCTTTCGTTCCGCGCCGCCTGCAAGAGTTGCGAGGACATGGCTTCACTGCTAGGATCATGTAATCGATTTCATGATCCAGGCGTAAGTCCTTCGGGAGGGAGTGTCCCATGTCCGACAATGTGATCCGCATGGCCATGGTGGGTGGTGGGCCGGGTTCCTTCATCGGGCCGGTGCATCGCATGGCGGCCGAGTTGGACGGGCGTATCCGCCTGGTGGCCGGCGCCTTCAGCCGGGATGAGGGGAGGTCCAAGGCCGCCGCCCGGGGCTATGGCATCGATCCCGGCCGCGCCTATGGCGACTACCGCCAGATGATGGCGGCTGAGGCGGTGCGGCCCGATGGCGCCCAGTTCGTGGCCATCGTCACCCCTAACCACCTGCATTTTCCCGTGGCCAAGGCGGCACTGGAATCAGGTCTCCACGTGCTGAGCGACAAGCCCGCGACCGCGACCTTGGAGGAGGCGGAGAGCCTGGCCCGGGTGGTGGCCGATACCGGCCGCCTGTATGGCCTGACCTACACCTACACAGGCTATCCCCTGGTGCGGGAGGCGCGGGCCCTGGTGCGGCGGGGTGATCTGGGCGACGTCCGCAAGGTGGTGGTGGAATACTCCCAGGGCTGGCTGTCGGATGCGGTGGAGAAGACGGACA
Organism: Azospirillum sp. B4; assembly: GCF_000333275.1. GTDB lineage: Bacteria > Pseudomonadota > Alphaproteobacteria > Azospirillales > Azospirillaceae > Nitrospirillum. The sequence goes on from NZ_BACU01000671.1 coordinate 9,996, forward strand.
ACGCCCAAGCCGCCTGGCGGGCGGACCCGGCGCAGTCTGGCCTGGGCGGCTGCATCGGCGACATCGGCGTGCACGCCTTCAACGTGGCGGAGTTCGTCAGCGGCCTGGGCGTCACCCGGCTGAACGCCGACCTCAACAGCGTGGTGCCCGGCCGCCGGCTGGATGACGACTGCAACATCCTGTTGCGCCTCGGCCAAGGCGTGCCGGGTGTGCTGGTGGCCAGCCAAGTGGCGGCGGGGGACCGCAACGGCCTGCGCCTGCGGGTCTATGGCGAGAAGGGCGGACTGGACTGGTGCCATGAACAGCCCGATGTGCTGACCCTGAACTGGCTGGACCGGCCCACCCAGGTGCTACACGCCGCCAGCCCCTATCTTTCCCCGGCGGGGCGGGGACCGGCGCGCCTGCCCACCGGCCATCCCGAGGGCTTCATCGAGGCCTTCGCCAACATCTACCGCGACTTCGCCCAGGCCATTGGGTTGGGTCAGGGCCTGTCGGGCACGGCGGTGCCCACCATCCACGACGGGCTGCGGGGCATGGCCTTCGTCGCCCGCGCCGTGGCCGCCAACGGCGCCGGCTGGGTCGATCTGTAAGCCCGGGCCTCTGGGGATAAGGGAAACAGACATATGAAGACGATCAAAGGCCCCGGCATTTTCCTGGCCCAGTTCGCGGGTGACACCGCACCCTTCGACACCCTGGACGGCTTGGCCGGCTGGGCGGCCGCCTTGGGCTATAAGGGCGTGCAGGTGCCGACGGGGCCGGGTGCCTTGCTGGATCTGGAAAAGGCGGCGGACAGCGTGGACTACGCGCAGGAGTTCGCCGGCACCCTGGCCGACCACGGCCTGGTGGTGACGGAGCTGTCCACCCACCTGCAGGGCCAACTGGTGGCGGTGCATCCGGCCTATGACACCTTGTTCGACGGCTTCGCTCCGGCGGCGGTGCGTGGACGGCCCCAGGCCCGCCAGGAGTGGGCGGTGAACCAGCTGATACTGGCGGCCCGCGTCAGCCGCAACCTGGGCCTGACGGCGCACGCCACCTTCTCCGGCGCCTTGGCCTGGCCCTACATGTACCCCTGGCCGCAACGGCCGGCGGGCTTGGTGGAGGAGGCCTTCGCTGAGCTGGCCCGCCGCTGGCACCCCATCCTGGCCGCCTTCGACGCCGCCGGCGTCGACCTGTGCTTCGAACTGCACCCGGGGGAGGATCTGTTCGACGGCGCCACCTTCGAACGCTTCCTGGCGCAGGTGGGCCAGCATCCGCGCGCCACCATCCTGTACGATCCCAGCCACTTCGTCCTGCAGCAGCTGGACTACCTGGCCTTCATCGACCGCTACCATTCCCGCATCCGCGCTTTCCATGTGAAGGACGCGGAGTTCCGGCCCGACGGGCGGGTGGGCGTCTACGGCGGATATCTGCCCTGGGTGGAACGGCCGGGCCGCTTCCGCTCCCTGGGCGATGGGCAGGTGGACTTCGGCGCCGTCTTCGCCAAATTGGCGCGGTACGACTATCCCGGCTGGGCCGTGCTGGAATGGGAATGCGCCCTGAAACATCCCGAGGATGGCGCCCGTGAGGGCGCGCCCTTCATCCGCGACCACATCATCCGGGTGACGGAACGCGCCTTCGACGACTTCGCCGCCAGCGGCGTCGACACCGCCCGCAACCGCGCCCTGCTGGGCTTGGGCTGACGTACGATCACAATAACCAAAACCAATGAGGAGGACCGCCATGATCCCATCCCCCAGCCGCCGCGCCCTGCTGGGCGGGGCCGCCGCCCTGGCCGGGTTCGGCCTCGCGCGCCTGTCGGCTGCCAACCCCGCTCCTTTCTTCAAGGGGGCCGGCCTGCCCGTGGGCCTGCAGCTCTACACCCTGGGCGACGCGGCCGAGAAGGATTTGACCGGCACTCTGAAGGCGGTGGCGGACATCGGCTATCGCGCCGTGGAACTGCCGGGTTTCTATGGCCGGTCGGCGGCGGATCTGGCGGCGGCGTTCAAGGCCGCCGGCCTGGTGTGCGACAGCGCCCACGTTCCGGCGCGGCCCTGGTCACCGGGGCAGGGCGTCAGCCTGTCCGGTGACCTGGACGCCCTGATCCGCGACGCCCACACCCTGGGCCTGACCTACATCGTCATGCCCCTGTTCCTGATCCCGGAGGGGCGGCCGGTGACGCCCCAGGCGGGCGAAAGCATGGGCGACGCCCTGGGCCGCGTGGGTTCACAGCTGACCGTGGCGGACTGGAAGGCCAACGCCGCCTTCCTCAACGAAAAGGGCGCGGTGCTGAAGAAGGCCGGGCTGCAACTGGCCTATCATAACCACAACCCGGAATTCACCGTGGTGGGCGACGCCACCGGCTATGACATCCTGCTGTCCGAGACCGACCCGGACCTCGTGAAGATGGAGATGGACGCCGGCTGGGTCGCGGCCGCCGGCAAGGATCCGGTGGCCCTGCTGAAGGCCCACCCCAACCGCTTCCGCCTGATGCATGTGAAGGACCTGAAGGCCGGTGCCGCCCCCAACACCCGCCTGAAGATGGATCCGACGGAGGTCGGTGGCGGCACCCTAGACTGGCACCGTATCCTGCCCGCCGCCCAGGCTGCCGGCGTCACCCACTTCTATGTCGAACAGGAACCGCCCTTCGCCCGCCTCCGGATGGAGGCTGCGCGCATGAGCTTCCACTACCTGGATAAGCTGGCCATCTAGCAGCGGCGTGGGCCAGGGTGTGGCGCCAACATCGTGTCCGGGACGCGATGGGGCATGCATGAAATGGATTTCCGGGTGAAACTGGGGGCAACACCCGTTTCCCCGGAGATCGCCCCCATGCCGCACACCTGCACCCTGATCGGCCGCGCCACCTCCATCAACGTGCGCAAGGTGGTGTGGACCTGCGCCGAGATCGGCCTGGACTACACGTTCGACGGCGACTGGGCGGGCGAGGCGGCGGTGCGCCGCCGGGGGGAACTGCTGGCCCTCAACCCCAATGGCGAATTCCCGGTTTGGATCGACCAGGACGGGCCGCTGGCGCAGTCCAACACCATCTGCCGCCATCTGGTGATGATGGCGGGCCGGCACGACCTGCTGCCCATGCCGCTACGCGCCCGCGCCCTGGTGGAGCAATGGATGGACTGGCAGGTCAGCGACCTCAACGGCGCCTGGCGCTACGCCTTCATGGCGCTGGTCCGGCGGCTGCCCGGATACGACCGGCCCACCGACATCGCGGCCAGCGTCGCCGCCTGGAACCGCCTCATGACCATCCTGGACCGGCAGCTGGACCGCACGGGTTCCCATGTCACCGGTGACACCTTCACCCTGGCCGACATCGTCCTGGCCCTGTCCGCCAACCGCTGGCGCCTGACCCCGCTGGAGGAAAACGGTGGCCGGGCGGATTGCCCGGCGGTGGCCGCCTGGCTGGGTCGGCTGGCCGGCCGGCCGGGGTTCACCCAGCATGTGGGGCCGGATGTGCCATAAGGGCAATGCCGTGACGCTTGCGCCGTCACCGGGCGCCGCCCATCATTCCCGCCGATAAAGTCGGGGGGCGGGGCATGCGGTGCTGGGCGCTGGCGATGGCCGGGATGATGATAGGGGCGCTGGTCGGGTTGTTGGTCCCGGATGGGGCGGCGCGGGCGGAGACGCCGGAAATCCGCATCCAGGACGTGATCGACTTTTACCGCGTCTATGACGCCGGCCATGGCGCGCCGACGGCCGCCGCCCTGCAAGGCTATCTCGATCATGGCAGCGATGGCCTGCGCCAGTTCGTGGGCTTGCGCCATCTGACCGGCGAGTCCATGGCCGCCGCCATGGAAAAGCGTCCCGGGATGTTCGCCGACGCCAAGACCTGCCTGGACGTGCTGCCGGCGGTGAAGCGGCGTCTGTCCCAGGCCCTGCCCCGCCTGGGGCAGCTGTACCCCCAGGCGAAGTTCCCGCCCATCACCATCCTGGTGGGCCAGGGCAACACCGGCGGCACCACCAGCCCCTCCGGCGTCCTGGTCGGGCTGGAGGCCCTGTGTGGCGCCAGCTGGATGGACCCCAATCCGGAGGACCGCTTCGTCCATCTGGTCTCCCACGAATACGTCCACGTGCAGCAGCCGGCGGCCGAGCATGAGCCGGAGCATCCGGTGCTGCTGTTCCCCGCCTTGCTCGAGGGGGGGGCCGAGTTCCTGGCGGAGCTGATCTCCGGCGACGTCGGCTATGTCCGGCTGAAGGCCTGGACCAAGGGCCGTGAGCGGGAGGTTGAGACCCAGTTCGTCACCGACATGGATACCACCAACATGACGCCGTGGCTGTACAACGGCGTCGGCACGGCGGAGCGTCCGGGCGATCTCGCCTATTGGGTCGGCTACCGCATCACCAAGGCCTACTACGTCAAGGCCAAGGAAAAGCGTCAGGCCGTCGCCCGCATCCTGACCATCGACGCCGGCACCGCCAAGGCCTTCCTGGCCGACAGCGGCTGGACGCCCGGCATGATCTTGCCGGACAAGGTGGCGCTGCCCTGATTAGGCTGCGCCTATGCCCACCGGTTTGTCGCCCTGCACCGTGGTGCGATAAAGGGTGCGGCGCACAGCCGGCGGGACGCCGGTGGCGAGATGTATGCCCTGGCGGTTGTCCCAGATGACCAAGTCGTCTGGCCGCCAGCGATGGCGGTAGATGAAGCGGTCCTGGATGCTGTGCGCGAACAGTTCGGCCAGCAGAGCGGCGCTCTCTTCCTCCGGCAATTCCACGATGCGGGTGGTGAAGCCCTCGCTGATGAACAGCGACGGCCGGCCGGTCTCGGGATGCGCCCGCACCACCGGGTGGACGACGGGCGGCACCCTGGCCTCCTGTTCCGCTGTCAGGCCTGGGCGCAGGGCGCCGGTCACCGCCTGCTGGGCGCGGTTGCGGGCGGCGTAGCTGTGCACCGCCGTCAGGCCCTGCAGGCGCCGCTGTGTTTCCACCGGCAGAGCGTCGTAGGCCGCGGCCAGGCTGGCGAACAGGGTGTCGCCCGCGTCCTCGGGGATCTCGCGGGCGTGCAGCAGGGAGCCCAGGCTGGGCAGGGCCATGTAGGACAGGTCGGAATGCCAGTAGCGACCAGCGTCGGCCAGGCCGATGGGCCGGCCATCCTCGATGACGTTGGACACCACCAGGATCTCCGGATGGCCGGGCAGGTGGAAATGGTGCTGGATGTGGATCTCCAGCGGGCCGAAGCGGCGGCTGAAGGCGATGTGCTGCTCCGGTGTCAGGTCGGCCTGGCCGCGCACCACCACCACCTGGCGCTCGGCCAGGGTGCGGCGGATGCGCCGGAAGTCGGGCTCCGGCAGGGGCCGGCTCAGATCCAGGCCGATGACCTCCGCCCCCAACACGCCGGGGATTTCGCGGATTTCGAAGGCATCCGAAATGGTGTCAGGCGTGCGCGCGGCGGCGGTCATTGTTCCTGTCCCCAGCGTTGGATGGTGGCGCGGGCGGCGCTGCGGAACAGCAGCGTCTCCACGATCAGGCCCACGAGGATGATGGTCAGCAGCCCGGCGAAGACGTTGGCCGTCTCCAACTGGGCGCGGTTGGTGTAGATGAACCAGCCGATGCCGCCGGACCGGGCGCTGACGCCGAATACCAATTCGGCGGCGATCAGGGTGCGCCAGGCGAAGGCCCAGCCCAAGCGCAGACCGGCCAGGATTTGCGGCAGGGCGGCGGGTATCAGGATCTCGGCGATGAAGCGCAGGGGCGACAGGCCCAGGTTGCGCCCGGCCATGCGCAGGGTGCGCGGCACGGCGCGGAAGCCGGCGTAGGAGGCCAGGGCCACCGGCCACAGCACGGCATGGGTGATGACGAAGACCAGGCTGGGGGCGCCGATGCCGAACCACAGCAGGGCGATGGGCAGCAGGGCCACGGCCGGCAGCGGGTTCAGCATGGCGGTCAGCAGCTCCAGCAGCTCCGCCCCCCAACGGGAAAGGGCGGCGAAGGCCGTCAGCGCCGCGGCGGCCGCCAGGCCGCAGGCATAGCCGGTGACCAGCAACTGCAGCGAGGTGGCGGTGCGGGTCACCAACTCGCCCGAGGCGAAGCCCTGCACCAGCGCGGTCAGCGTGGCGCTGAAGGTGGGCAGCAGCAGGGCGTTGCCGAGATGGCGGGCGTACCCCTCCCAGGCCAGGGCCAGCAGCGCCAGCAGCACGCCCTTGCGCCATCCCGTCAGATGCAGGCGGCGGGGCGCGGGCAGGGTGAGGGTGGTGTCAGCCATGACGGCGAGCCCCTTCTTCGGTATGGGCTTCCGTCGCCAGCAGCCCGGCCTGCAAGGTCGCCTCCAACTGGGCGAAGGCGGCGGTGCCGCGCTGGCGGGCGGCGGCGGGGATGGCGGCCAGGCCGGCCATGCGGCCGGGGTGGGGCGACAGGGTCAGGACGTGGGTTCCAACGCGCACGGCCTCGTCTATGGCGTGGGTGACGAAGAGGACGGTGGCGCCCGTCTGCTCGCACAGCGACAGCAGCTCATCCTGCATCTGCCGGCGGGTCAGGGCGTCAAGGGCGGCGAAGGGCTCATCCATCAGCAGCAGGTCGGGTTCCAAGGCGAAGGCGCGGGCGATGGCCACGCGCTGCTTCATGCCCCCTGACAGGGTGTGGGGATGGGCATCCATGACCCGGGCCAGGCCCACGCGGCCGATCCAGTCCCGAGCCCGGGCTTCCGCCGCCGCGCGGTCCAGCCCCCGGCCCCGCTGCAGGGCGTAGCGGACATTGCCCAGCACCGTGCGCCAGGGCAGCAACTGGTCAAATTCCTGGAAGACGGCCATGCGGTCAGGCCCCGGCCGCCCCACCGGCGCCCCGCGCAGGCGGATGGCCCCGGCATCCACCGGCTGGAACCCGCCCACGGCGCGCAGCAGGCTGGACTTGCCGCAGCCCGAGGGGCCCAGCAGCACCAGCCGGTCACCGGCGGCCAGATCCACGCTGACGTCCTCCACCGCCGTCACGGCGGAGGCGCCCTGGCCATAGCGCAGGGTCACGTTTTCCAGGCTCAACAGCGGTTCGGTGTCCGCCATGCGCAAGGCCACGCCCATCCGATCAGCTCCCCGCCTTGGTGGCCAGGCCCGGCTGGAACAACTCGGTCCAACTGGCGGGGTTCCGCTTGATCAGGCCGATCTTGAACAGGAAGGCGGAAAAGACGGTGGCGCGCTCCGGCGCCGTGGTGAAGCGCACCTGCGGGTCGCGGATGATGGCCTCGACGAAGGCGGGGTCCAGCTTGGACTTCTCCGCCGCGATGTACAGCCTGGCGGCTTCCGCCGGGTTGGCGGCGATCCAGGCGTTGGCCTCATCCAGGGCCGCCACCAGGGCGGAGATGGTCTTGGGATTGGCCTCGACGAAGCGCTTGGTGGAATAGGCGGCGTTGAAGGTGTGCGGTCCCCCCAGCACGTCGTAGCTGTTCAGCACGGCGTGCGCCTTGCCGCTGGCCAGCTGCTGCTGGACGAAGGGCGGGGAGGTGAAGTGGGCGGTGATCTCCGACTGGCCGGACAGCAGCTGGGCGGTGGCATCGGGATGGGGCAGGCTGACCGTCAGGTGGTCCAGCCTGTCATATTGGCCGAAGGTCTGGTCAGCCGCCATCTGCAGCACGATGGGCTGGAAGCCCACCTTCACCGAGGGCAGGGCGATGCGGTCCTTGTCGGTGAAGTCGCGCAGGCTTTTGACCGCCGGGTTGTTGCTGGTCAGCACGTTGGGCATGGAGCCCAGGGCGACCACGCCGATGATGTCGGCGGTGCCCCGCGTCTTGTCCCAGGTCAGGATCATGGGGGCGATGCCGGCGCTGGCGATGTCCAGGCTGCCGGCGATCAGCGCCTCGTTCATCGCGGCGGCACCGGACAGCTGAATCCACTCCACCTGTGGCGCGGGGATGCCGGCCTTCACCGCCTGGCCCTCGATCAGCCGGCGTTCCTTGGCGACGATGAAGGGCAGGTAGCCGATGCCGAACTGCTGCGCGATGCGCAGTTCCTTGGTTTCGGCCTGCGCCCGTGGCGCCAGGGGCAGCATGGCGACCAGGGACAGGGCGGCGATCAGCAGGCGGCGGGTCGGGCGGGTCATGGCGGTGGTCTGCCTTGGCATGAGGGCTGGGGGCCGGTATTTCACACCGTCTTCGTGCGGTCGAGGGAGGGTGGGGGTTTTGATTAAGGGCAGTCAAGTGTAAATTGCATAAATTTACACTATCATAATGTGCAATATAATGAAATCCGGCGCGCTTGGCCCCAAACCAAGGTAGGGGTGGGGCTGGGGCCAAATTAAGCAAAGTTAATGAATCGCCCATGCTGGCTAAACGTGGCGGGCGGTAGCGTCCCGCCCAAGGTGCCCCCTTCTGGACGATGTTGCCCCATGTCACCCCCTTTCCCTCTTCGGCCCCTTGGCCGTGCGCGCTGGCTGGCCGGTGTGGCCGCGCTGGCGCTGGCCGGCTGTTCCGTCGGGCCGGACTACCAGCGCCCCGACCTGCCCGCCCCGGCGGGATGGAGGGAGGATGCGCCGGCGCCCAAGGCCGCCGTGACGCCGTGGCCGGCGGCGGACTGGTGGAAAGGATTCGGCTCCGCCCAGCTG
>NZ_BACU01000670.1 GCF_000333275.1 Azospirillum sp. B4
CCGCCGGGGCCGGGCCAGCCGATGGCCCGGAGCCCATCCCCATCTCAGATCATCGAAGGCTTGCAGGTCCAGCACCGCATCAACGCGAAGCGGCTGGAGGTGCTTGAGCAGGAATTCAAGATCGAAAACGCGGAGCGGCGCCTACGGGGAGCCCCCCTGCTGGTGGATAACCCTGGCGCCCCGCCAGCGGGTGGCAAGCCTGCGGGCAAGGCGGATGGCCTATCGGCCGGCACCACCGACACGGGCGTCGACAACCCGCCGGCGCGCACACCCCTCCCCCACGGCCTCGCGATGCTTCCCCTGCCCCTCTATGTGGAGAGTACTGCCGCCGGCATACCCGGGAGGAGCGACAACGCCAGGGTCATGCTGGGTGATGGGACGGCCATCACGGTCTTGAAGGATCAGCAGCTGCCCGATGGTCGATACGTGGTCGCCATCGACATGGACGGCATCCTGGTGGCGGTCAAACGGGGCGACATGAGTGATGCGGTGCGGGTGCCCCGTGGAAATGCCAACGGGGACAGGGCCCTGGCCCAGCCTGCCCTGGCCCAGCCGCCTGGCACCCTGCCGCCGGGTACTGTCATACCGGGGGGGATGCCTGTGCCCGGGACCGGTGCCCTGATCCCTGTGCTGCGCCCAGGGCAAGGGGGCTGACCGATGCTGCAGCTGCGCCGCGACATCGAGGGTGTACCGGGTGGCCATCAAGGTGCCTCGGTGGTCGACCTTGAAACCGCTCGCCATCGCAAGGGCGGCGAGTTGGACGAGTCCCCTTCCTATGCCGTGGCATCCGCGGTTGCCGCCCTGGGCGCGCCGGTCACAGCGGAGGGTGGCAACGTCACCATGCCCGCCAACCTCCTGTCGGAGCTGGTCATCTTCGACCAGGGCGCCGTCTGGGTGACCGAAACTTCACGCTACCGCGAGGAGGTGTTCCTCGTGGTCAGGCTGGCCGAGGACCTGGGCGTCAAGGTCCACGCGGAAGAGGACTGGAAGGTCGTACCTCCGGAAGACATCGCCACAGCCTATGCCGCCGGCCGGAAGCGGCAGCGTTCGACGGTTCAGAACGAAGTCCAGGCCCGCGAATTCATCGAGCTGGCGACCGTCGTGAACGCCTCGGATCTGTTCTTGGGCTATGACGATCGGGGAGGACGCCTGCAGTTCCGGGTGAATAGCGACGTCACGCCGCCGCTTCGCCTGTTCACCAGGGAGGAAACGAGCCTCCTGGTGGCCACCTTTCATGGAATGATGGATCAGGCCCACGGTGGGCATGATCCGACCAAGAACCAGGGGGGCCGCATCCGCGACAGGGCGAAGACCTATGGTTTTCCCGAGACTGTGTCTTCCGTCCGGTGCGCCTTCAACACCCTTGCCGAGGGTCGTGAGCTGGCCGCCCGGCTGCACTACAAGGAGGCGGAATACGCTCGCGATTTCGCCTCCATTGGGTTCGCGCCGTCCCAAGTGGCGGCCTTGGTGCGCGAGGTCATGCGAACCGAGGGCATGCTTCTCATTTCCGGGCGCACCGGTTCGGGCAAGTCCACGCTGCTGAAGATCTTCATCGAAGCCTGGGATGCCTATCGGAAGGGGCGCAAGCGCGTCGCCACGGTGGAGGATCCGGTTGAATTTCTCATCGCCTGCGCCAAGCAGTTCACAGTCAACGCTCCGTTGGGCGAGGTCCGGGCCATGGCCTGGCTGGAGACCATCGCGCAGTGCCTCCGGTCCAATCCGGACTTCTTGGGCGCGCAGGAGTTGCGCGACCACCCGTCGGCCAACGCCGCCCTTCAATTCGTGCTCACCGGGCATTATGGCGCCAGCACCATCCATTCCTTGAACGCCCTGACCATGCCCGGGCGCTTGGAACAGATGGATTTGCGTCGCGGCGAAATCTATGACGCCGGCGCCCTGACCTGCTTCGTCCACATGAGCTTGCTCCCCAAGCTTTGTCCGCATTGCAAGGTGCCGCTCAAGAACGCGGTGTCGAAGGACCCGGTTCTCATGAACTTGGCGCAGCGGCTCTGGGCCATTTACGGGGAATGGGGAGACCTGGACCGGGTTTGCGTGGCAAACCCGTTGGGATGCAGGGAATGCCTACCCCCGCCGGCCATCAAGGATCTGCTGGATCGGTTGGCACGGGATGGGGCGGCCGTCGCCGACTTCAACTTCGGGGTCAAGGGGCGAACGGTCGTCGCCGAGTACATAGAACCTGTCCCGGAACTCATGAAGAGCCTGAAACAAGGAGAGATGGACAAGGCCAGGTCCCTCTGGATCGGCGAGCTGGGCGGGACCACCAAGTTCGATCATGCGATAGCTCTGGTTTTGGCCGGTGTCGTCAGCCCAGTGGACGTCGAACTCAACCTGGATCGCGTAAAGCCGCTTGTGCCGGCCAACCTCCGGTCACGGCATGCCGATGGCCGGGAACACCATATGTCGGCCGGCCCCACCGCGATCAAACGCCTGGGTCTGGGGGATCCCGCAAATTCCAACGTGACGGTTGGCCAGGTCGCCGGGAGTCACGCCCATGCGTGAGCTGCTCTCCAACGCCCTGAACTTCGCCCGCGACCTCGACCGCAAAGCGGAGACGGCGGGAGCCAACAACGTCGATGGTTTCCTGGATACCCTCCCCATGGTGGGAACCATCCGGACGTGGTTGAACGGCGCTTTCGCCGGCATGGAGTTCGACGAAGGGGAAATCGACCAATTTTTTGTGAACATGGCGCTGTCGTCCCCTGTCCTTCCGGCCCCGGCCCCCTGGCTGGAAGGTCTATGGGAAGATAAGGTCACGCCGCTGATCCTGAACTACCAGCGCGCCCACCTGCGGGGTTGGTCGGGCGACCTCGCCCGGGAATCGTTCTACTACAAGATGTACATGATGCTGGCCGACGGAACGCCACCTCATGTCGCCCTGGCCAAGCTATGGTTCGACCAGTCCAAGGGAGGGCGCCAGCTCCACCGGCCCATGGTGGTGTTTTGCCGGAATACCCTGCCCATCATCAAGAACGGCGGGTCGGTTAGCCAGGCCTTCGAAGGCTGGCTGCCCTCGGTCGACATCAACATGCTGAGGGTCGCCGACAACGCGGGTGACCGGTCGGAGACCTTCAGGGAAATGATGGAGATGACGAAGCGGCGGCGCAGCCTGCGGCTTCTCATCATCAAGCCGTTCAGCGTCATTGGCCTCTACCTCTCAGGCGACATCGCCATGACCTGGACCATCACCCAACACGTGCTTCCCCAAATGTTCCGGTCCCTTGGCAAGCGGGTCATTTTCCACGGCAAAGCCGCCAAGATCATGGCGCTGGGTGATTTCGTCGGCAGCTATGGCTGGGTGGTGCTCCTGGCCATCCTCGCCCTGATCGCCGCCTTCTTCGTTTCACTCCCGCGGTTCGCCGGCAAGTTCCGGCGCGTGCTCGACCGCCTGCCGGGCTGGAACCTTTACCGGATGTGGGTGGGCATCGCCTGGCTGGTGTCCATGGCCAGCATGGCCACCCAGGGCATACCGCCGAAACAGGCGCTCGGCATCGTGATGGAGGTGGCGACCCCCTATCTGAAGCGCCGGCTGGCCAACATGCAGAGGCTGGTCCGGGATGGCCGGAGCCTAGCCGTCGCCATGGCCAAGGCGGGCGACGATTTCCCTGACGAAGAGGTTCTAAGCGACTACCTCACCATAGCCCGATCCGGCCAGCAGGGCCGGGATGGCCGTTCCGGAAACGCCGACGACGATGGTCGCGAGCGCCACGGCCTCAAGGTTTTGGCGGACCGCTGGCTGAGCCTGACAGAGGAGAAGGTGGGCCGGTGGTCCAAGATGATGATCTACGTCGGCATGATCGCCTCCGCGGCCCTGCTGGGCTGGATGATCGACGGCATCTTCGATGCGCAGGCCCAGATGCGGTTCCTCGCGAAGGCGAGGCGGTTGTAGCGGGAAAGGTGAGACCCCGCCGGCGGTGGGCGCCGGAGCGGGCCTAAACCCCAATTTCAAGGAGTGATTGCACTATGTCCATGGCAATGGCGCTACCCTTATCGGCCGGACCGGGCAATGACCTGGGCCTGGTCCTCAGCCCCCGCGATTTCCGGCAGGCGCTTGACCGGTCTATGGACCGCACGCGGCGCAGCCTCCAGCATCGGCGGCAAAGCGGAAGCCTGCTGCTGGATGCCGTCCTGGCCATCGCGATCATCGGCTTCGTCGGGTCCCAGGTCTGGGAAATCTACGCCAGCGGCGACACGGACAAGCGGGTCTCGGCGGGCAACAAGGAAGTCCTGTCCGTCTTCAATGGCACCACCCACGCTTTCCGTGGACAGACCGCCATGGGCGCCGCCGCGAACGCCGCCATTTCCTCGGCGACGATCCTGAAGACCCACGACGTCCTCGGGAGCATGAACGTCGGCAATGCCGACACCACCATTGTCAACCAGTTCGGTGGAACGGTAACCGCCAGTGTCGGCCCGAACATCTATCGCCAGTTCTACATCGACTATCCCAATGTTCCTGAAGCGGAATGCAACGGCATGCTGAATGAGCTGGTCCCGGGGGCCCAGGTGGTGTCCGTGGCGGTCGGCACCACGGGTACCGCCCGCATCCCGGGCGGCACCTTGACGCCAGACCAGGCGAAAACGGACTGCGTCGCGGCGGCGACGGCGCCGGTGACGCTTCACTACCTCATGCAGCGATGAGGCGGCATTCCCCATGAGCAGGCCGGAGGTTCATCTCAAACCCATGCCGCGGCAGCTGAGGTCGGAGCGCTTCACGGACCTCTTGCTGCCGGTCGACCTGAAGCAGCTTGATAATGCCCGAATGATCGCCTTGAGGGTTACCGGCGAACGCGCCGGCATGCCTGTGAAGGAGGATTTGCACCAGGATCTGAGGCGCCTATGGGAATTGCTTCCGGCGGCCATGTCGGTGCCGCACGGTACCTCGGTCCAGATCGTCCTGGACGAGGTTTATTACCGGGCCACCCACCTGGACCTCGCCGCCGGCGGTGTGTGGCAAATTTCGAGGGCGGTCACATCGGTACCCGAGATTCGCCGGCAATCGATCTCCCACCAGCTGCTGGATGCGATCTATGAGACCGCGTACGACAACCAGGGAGGCCTGATCCTGACCATCGGCCGAATGCGCGATGGCAAGACGACCACGCAGTACGCCATGGCGGCGGACATGCTGCGCCAGCGTACCGGCCTGCTGTATG
>NZ_BACU01000669.1 GCF_000333275.1 Azospirillum sp. B4
CCCCCAGATGCCGATCACCGTCGCCACGCGGTGCTCGATGTAGCGCAGGGTGTTCACCCCCTTGGTGGTGCGCTGGCCGGTGATGTCCAAGGGCGTCACCTGTGTCGTGCTGAAATAAGCAGGCGGCTTTGGCGGAAGGTGCCCGGCGCCTGGCTGCCAAGGGCCGGCACCGTGGTCTTGCGGAGCAAGGCGCCCACCCGGCTCATCAGGATGTCCGGGTCGGCCGACTTCGGCACATAGGCGTCGGCGCCACTGTCGATGCCCTGGCGCTCGCGATCGGCGGCATTGCTGTCGGTCAGCATCAGCACCGACAGGCCGCGCGTGCGCATGTCCATGCGGACGCGGCGCACGAATTCGTCACCGTTCATGCGCGGCAGATGGAAATCCACCATCGCCAGGTCCGGCACCTCGCGCCCCAGGTGTTCCAGCGCGCTTTCGGCGTCCCCGCAAACAGTGACCGACCAGCCCTGGCGTTCCAGCCTCATCTGCAACTGAAGGGCCTGGGTCGGAGAATCCTCCACCACCAGGATACGGTGCGCGGGACCCTCGGTCATGGGGCGTCCTGGCCCGAGAAGGCTCCGGCGATACCTTGCTGATCCATCACTTCCGCCTCCAGGCCGGGAACGGCCCTAAAGGCGGCCGTCTCCATATTCGTCCTACCGGGTTATGTTTGATGGAGAAAGTGCCGGTTTCCTGGACCGTTTTCCACTACCGCTTGTCGTTTGGCGCTGGCCGCACGGTGGCCCCTGGTCGTTCCCCTGTCGACTGACGCGTCATGGGTACCCCATGTGGGAGAGGCGGTAGGGCGACGGCCCGGGCGACGGGTCGTGGTCGAAAGCCATAACGGGGACCGGAAGCCGGCGCCCCTTCCCTCTCATAATTGCACCATGCCCCTCCCATATGGGA
>NZ_BACU01000668.1 GCF_000333275.1 Azospirillum sp. B4
GATGCCGGACGCCGTCATTGACCGGGGGGGCAAGGGTGGCGCCCTGGTGGCCACCATGCCGGCGTCCAGCCTGTTCGCCGTCACCACGGCCGAGGGCGGCGGCACCGTCGTCACCGTGCTGCCGGGGCGCGAGGGGGTTTGGCACCAGATGGCCGACGCCGTCCGCCCGGACGAGGAAACGGGCCTGACGATCGAGCTGGAGTTCCTGACCGGCGATGGCGGCAACCCCGGTGCCAGCCTGCCGGTGTTCCAGGCCGGCGCCATGGCCCGCACCCTGGCCGCCGCCGGTGTGCCGGCCGGCGCCATGACCGTGGGGGTGGAGAAGGGGGCGGCCGACACGGCGCGCTTCCTGTTCCGCGCCCGTCTGCCGCGCGCCGCCGCGGCCGCGCGGGTGGGGGAGGGCCAGCCGTGAGCGGACCCGAGGCCCTGCCACCGCCTGTTCCGGGCTTCCTGCCGCCGCTGGCGCCCAGGGCGGAGGCGCCCAAACGCATCTGGCTGATCTCCTTCACCGATTTCGTCTGCCTGATGCTGTCCTTCTTCGTCATGCTCTATGGCATGACCGCGCCGGACGCGCGGCGCGATCGGGTGTTGCAGGCCATTTTCGGCGGCTCCCCGACTGAGCAGCACGGCAATGGCAACCTGGACCGGACCAAGGCCACGGACCTGGGCTATCTGGGCCGGGTGATGGAAAGCCAGCTGGCCAGCGACCCGGCCCTGGCCGCCATCCGCGTCACCCTGTCCGGCGATCGCCTGGTGGCCGCCCTGCCGGAGGAGATGCTGTTCGCCCCCGGTTCCACCACCTTGTCCTCCGCCGGTTCGGCCGTGCTGTTCGCCCTGGGCGGGGTGGTCAGCAACATCGCCAACGCGGTGGAGGTGGTGGGCCATACCGACCCCAGCCCCATCGCCAACGCGGTCTACCCGTCCAACTGGGAGCTGTCGCTGGCGCGGGGCCGCACCATCGCCCTGGCGCTGGCCCGGGCCGGCTATGCCGAGGCCATCACCGTGCGGGGCCAGGCGGCCGAGCCCGTGGCGCCCGGCGCCGGGACTGATGTGGAACAGGCTCGCCTGCAGCGCCGCGTCGACATTGTCATCCGTGATTACGCCGCCCGGGACGGCAAGGGCCCGTCATGACCGTTGTCGCCCCGATTTCCCGTTCCGTGCTGGTCCTGCTGATGGGCGCTGCCCTGGCGCTGGCGGCCGCCCCCGTCCGCGCGCAGGATCAGGCCACGGCCGCCCAGCCGGCGGCATCAGTACCGGCGCCGGCCGCCCCCACCATCGCCGTGCGCGCGGGCGAGCATCCTGGACGCAGCCGCCTGGTGTTCGACTGGACGGGGCCGGTCAAGGCGACGCTGGACCGGGACGGCGGCAAGCTGCTGATCCATTTCGACCGGCCGGGCAAAGCCGATCTGGCCGCCGCCCGCAAGGCGGGCTCCCCCCGCATCGCGCGGGTGGAGGAGGTGGCGACCGGCCCCGGGCTGACCGTGGCCCTGACCATTCCCGCCACCGCGACGGTGGAACAGTCCCGGTCCGGCGACAAGGTTGTCATCGACGTGGGCGACGGCAAGCCGGGCGCCCCGCCAGCCCCGGCCAGCACAACCACGTCCGCCCCGGCGCCGGTGGCGGAAAAGCCCCCGCCCGCGCCGGTCGCGAAGGCCGCCGCTCCGGCCGCCAACGGCGCCACGCCGTCGGTGACGGCACCGCCGGCCGATCCCCGTGCGACCAAGGAAGGCCAGCCGCTGTATCTGATCCAGCAGCAACAGCAGGCAGCCGCGGCCAAGGCGGCACAGGCCGCCCCTGCGAAGCCTCCCGAGACCAAGACCCCAGAGACCAGAAACCCCGAACCCAGGATGGCGGAGGTCAAACCCGCCAACGGCGTGCCCGCCACCGCCCATCCACCGGCGGGGGCGGCGGAAGGTGCGCCCGCCGCGCCGGAGGGGGCCACCCCGGTGGATGGCGCCCCGCCAGCCCCGCCCAGCCTGGCGTTTGATCCCGGCCAGCCGTCGGCGGTGGCGGTGTACGCGCGGGCCGGCTGGCTGTACGTGCTGTTTGATCGCGCCGTACCCGCCACCACGGCGCCCAGCGTCCCGGCCGATCAGCCGGGGGTGCTGGGGCAGGTGGAACCGGTGACCTTCCCGGGCGGCGGGGGCTTCCGCCTGCCGGCGCCGACGGTGCTGGAGCCCCACGTGACCAGCGAAGGGGCGACCGGCTACCGCATAACCTTCGATCATGGCGACACCCCCGATCACGCGGCGCCGCCGGCCGCCGCCGAGCATGGCGAAGGAAAGCCCGTGGAGGGGAATCGGACCGAGGCGAAGGCGGCCCCGGCCAATGCCGCGCCGCCGCAGGCCGTGCCGGTGGTGACCGATCCCGATTTCGCGCTCGGACCCCGCCTGGTGGTGAAGACGCCCAAGCCGGTCAAGGTGTTCACCTTCACCGACCCGGTCGTGGGCGACACGCTGAAGGTGGTGCCCATGAGCCCGGCGCCGCAGCTGACCCCGGCGCCCCTGCGCTATGCCGAGGCGCAGTTCCTGCCCACGGCCCAGGGGGTGGTCATCCGCCCGATCGACGAACGCCTGCTGGTGCAGCCGGCCAAGGAAGGGGTGGAGCTGACCGTGCCCGGCGGCCTGCGCCTATCACCCGCCTCCGACGTCGCGGCGACCACGCCGCCCGCGCCGGTGGCGGAGCCGGAGCGCTTCTTCGATTTCCAGCGCTGGGCCAAGGTGGACCCTAATGGCTTCATCGCGGGGCGTGAGCGCCTGATGAACGAGGTGGTGAAGGCCCCGACCGACGACCGGCCCAAGCTGCGCCTGGACGTGGCGCGTTTTTACGCCGGCAACGGTTTCGGGCAGGAGGCGCTGGGCCTGCTGGAGATGGCGCGCAAGGACCAGCCGGACCTGGAGAAGCGGGCGGAGTTCGCCGCCGTGCGCGGCACGGCCCGCATCCTGACCGGCGACGCCAAGGGCGGGCTGGACGATCTGGCCGCCCCCGCGCTGCAGAACGAGCCCGATGTGAATCTGTGGCGCGCCTACGCCGCCCACACCACCGGCGATGACGACACCGCCTATCGCCTGTTCCAGGGCCGAAAGGACCTGCTGCGCACCTATCCGGAGCCGTTCAACACCCGCTTCAGCCTGGCCGCGGCGGAGGCGGCGCTGGCCAAGGGGGACGTGGACACGGCCAACACCCTGCTGGACCGGCTGGTGAAGCGGGGCGCCAACCGGGGACCGGCTGAAACCGCCATCAATTACCTGCGCGGCGAGGCGGCCCGCCTGGCTGGTGAGCATGACAAGGCGATCGAGGCCTATCGCGCCGCGACCGAGGGGACGGACCGCCTGTACCGCACCAAGGCGCGCATGGCCCTGGTGGATGAGGAGCTGGCCGCCGGCAAGCTGACGCCCGCCAAGGCGGCGGAGCAGATGGAGAAGATGCGCTTCGCCTGGACGGGCGACGATCTGGAACTGCACATCCTGCGCAAGCTGGCCGACCTGCACATCAAGGCCGGGAACTTCCCGCAGGCCTTCGACACCATGAAGCGCGCCATCACGCTGTTCCCCAACAGCCCCGAGGCGCCGCTGATCACCAAGCAGATGACCGACACCTTCACCGGCCTGTTCGTGCGCAACGGCGCCGACAAGATGCCGCCGCTGGAGGCGTTGTCACTCTATGAGCAGTACAAGGAGCTGACGCCGCCGGGGCCCGACGGTGACACCGTCATCCGCGTGCTGGCGGAGCGGCTGGTGGACGTGGACCTGCTGGACCGCGCGGCCGAACTGCTGGACCGCCAGGTGCAATACCGTCTACAGGGGGAGCAGAAGGCCCAGGTGGGCACGCGTGAGGCCGCCATCCGCCTGCTGAACAACCAGCCGGACAAGGCGCTGGCGGCGCTGGACCAGTCGGAGGTGGCGGGCATCCCCGACGCCATGGCGTCCGAGCGTCGCCTGCTGCGCGCCCGCGCCCTGTCGCGCACCGACAAGGGGCCGGAGGCCGTGGCCCTGCTGAAGCAGGACAACTCCCGTCCCGCCAACCTGATGCGCATCGACATCGCCTGGCACGCCAAGCAGTGGCCGCTGGCGGCCCAGGCCCTGGCCGACGTCATCGGCCCGCCGCCGGCCGCCGGGCAGCCGATCGATGCCACCGTTTCCCGCCTGGTGGTGAACCGGGCGGTGGCCCTGTCGCTGGCCCAGGATATGGCCGGCCTGCAGAAGCTGCGCGCCGACTTCGGCCCGTCGATGGAGAAGGGGCCAGACGCCAACATGTTCCAGGTGATGACCCGGCCAACGGAGGCCAATGGCCTGCTGGACGCCGCGACCATCCAGGCCCAGGTCAAGGAGATCGACCTGTTCAAGAGCTTCCTGGACAGCTACCGCACCCGCCAGACCCAGGGTGCGGCCGTGCCTGGGGAAGCCCCGGCCACCACGGCACCGGCGGCGGACGCCGCGCCGGGCGGGGAGCCAGCCGCGTCCAGCGCGCCGTCCAGCCCCCCCGCCGCACCGCCGGCGCCGGCCACCGGGCAGCGGTGAACCCGGCTTACTGGCAGCTGAGCCCTGCCGCCATCTGGCCGTCAGGCGTCAGCGTCACCGTGCAGGCGCTGAGGGTGGCGGGCAGCTTGGTCGCCACCATGATGGTGGTGGCGTCGTAGGCGCAGGCCATCCACAGGTTCTGGGTTTGCGCCGGTGTGAACTTCCAGGTCAGCGCCGTCTTGGACTGGGAGGCCGGCGGCAGGGGCGGCTGTCCGCCCGGCTCGCCATTCCAGAACAGGATGGCGACCAGGGGCAGGGGGATGGCGGTGCCGTCCGGCGCCTTGGGCGGGTTGCCGTCGACATAGGCCTTGAATCCGTCTGGCACGTCCTTGACGGTCTGGCTGACCGGCAGGGCCTTTGGGCACTGCGGCCCGCTGCCAGCCGCCAGGGCCGGGCTGGCGATCAGGGTGGCCGCGATAAAGGCGCCCACGGTGCTCGGCACGATCTTTTTCATTTTCCTCATCGCCCTCTTGGGTTGGGACGGCGCCGTCAACGCGTGCGCCTTATCAATAACCTAGTAAATAGGAGGCGGGCGCCGGATGCACAGCGACAAACCGTCCTGCCGTCTGTTGCGCCCGAGGCCGCCCAGCGATTATCCTTTCCCAGTCGAAAAGGACCCGTGGACGGCAGCGGTAAGCCCGTCCCCCTCTTGCACGTGGCAAGGGGCTCCGTGTCGCTGGCCTGGATCGTTCCAGGGGGCGAACCCGCGACAAGCACCTGGCGCATCTCCCGCGCCGGTGGCCTGGTCGCGGCATGGGTCATTCCCCGCCATTCCAGCCACCGTCACGCGGGAGCCCGCGCCTCACCCAGAGGAAGGGACCCCTTATGCCCATCATCCGCGCCCATGGCGGCATCATTACCCAAATCAACGTCTTCACCGTGCCCGAGGGCGGCCAGCAGGCCCTTATCGACCTGCTGGCGGAGGCGGCGGATTACGCCAGCGACACGCCCGGCTGGTTGTCCGCCAGCGTGCACAGGAGCCGGGACGGCACCCGTGTGGTGAACTACGCGCAGAGCGACAGCCTGGAGGCGGCGCAGGCCGTGATCCACCGCCTGCGCGAGGCCGGCTATCTGGAGCGCAACCAGCGCCTGGGCCAGGCCCAGCCGGGGCTCTACGACGTGGTGTTCACGCTGGAACGGTAGGGGCGCCGGCGGGGCCGGTCCCCGGGGCCGGCCCTATGGCCCGAAGCTTTTCACCAGGCTGCCGACGATCAGGTACCAGCCGTCCACCAGCACGAAGAAGATGATCTTGAACGGCAGGGAGATCATGGCCGGGGGCAGCATCATCATGCCCATGGACTGCAGGACCGACGACACCACCATGTCGATGACCAGGAAGGGCACGAACACCAGGAAGCCGATCTCGAACGCGCGCTTGAGTTCGGAGATCATGAAGGCGGGGATGACCACCTGGATGGGCAGGTCCTTGGCGGCGGTGACCTTGTCGATCTTGGCGATGTCGGTGAACAGCTGCAGGTCGCGTTCCCGCGTGTGCTTCAGCATGAAGTCGTGGAAAGGCACGACGGCGGCCTTCAGGCCGGTCAGTTCGTCCACCTGCTCGTCGATCATGGGCTTTATGCCGGCGTCGTAGGACGCCTGGAAGGTGGGCGCCATGATGAAGAAGGTCAGGAACAGCGCCAGGCTCAGCATCACCTGGTTGGGCGGCACCTGTTGCGTGCCCATGGCGGACCGCAGGAAGCCGAGGACGATGATGATGCGCACGAAGCAGGTCATCATCACCAGGATGCTGGGCGCCACCGACAGGACGGTGATCAGAACCACCAGCTGGATGATGCGGTTGGTGGAACTGCCGCCCTGGGAGCCCAGGTCCAGGTTCAGGCTCTGGGCATAGGCGCCACCGGCCAGCAGACAGGCCGCCACCGTCAGCAGGACGGCCAGCAGGGGCACGCCCCAGCGGAACAGGCGCGACGGCGCGGGGCGGGAACCCCGGGAGGCAAGGGCGGTGGTGCTCATGACAGGGGCCCCGGCACGTCCACCGGCGGGGCGGCGGCCTCATTCAGAACGGTGTCGAAGGGACGCGGGCGGTTGCCGGCGCCGGGCAGGATGGGGCCTTCCACGTGCAGATCCTGGGCGCCGCCCAGCAGCAGCAGATGCTCCGCCCCGTCGCGCTTGATCAGCACCAGGCGGCGGCGCGGGTCCAGCGTCAGGACCTCCACCACGCCCAGGCGGCGGTCGGCCCGGCCTGGCAGGCGCAGCAGCGCGCCCCCGCCGAAGCGGCGGACCAGCCAGCCGGCAACCAGGATGAAGCCCAGAACCAGGCCCAGCATCAGGGCAGCATAGACGTAGTAAGCGGCGGAGGTGACCATGGGCTCAGCCGACGTCCGGATCTTCGGCGCGGCGATAGGCGGCGGCGGCGCGGCCGACCGTGGCCCGGCCCTGTGTCAACTCGTTCGCCTTCTTCACCACCGTCTCCAGCCGCTCCAGCGCCGCCAGCACCGCCTCCAGCCGCGGCAGGAAGGTGCGGGCCTCCGGCGGGGGCAATTGGACAACTGCATTGCATAATGCAGTGGCTTCGTCTTCCAGGCCGGCGAATTCCACCGCGTCGCCGGCCGCCACCAGGTTGGCCGTGCGATTCAGGATGGCCAGCAGGCCGTCCATGGCGTCGGCCAGGGCTTCCGCTTCGGGGGAGGGGGAGGGCGTGCTCATCTGACGGGCGGGGTTCCGGAAGCCGGTCCGGGGGACGGACCGTATGGGTTGGGGGGCTGGATCGTGCCATCCAGCGGGACGCCGCTGCTGAGGCGCCCGTTGGCACGGTAGACGTGGGCCAGGATTTCCGCCACCGCCGCCAGCGCCTCGATGGGGATTTCGCTGTCGATGTCGATGACCGACAGGATTTCCGCCAGGTCCGCGTCCTGCCGGACCTTGACGCCGTTGGCGAAGGCCAGTTCCAGGATCTGTTCCGCCACGGCACCCTGGCCGGTGGCGACGATGCGGGGCAGGCCCTCGGCCATGTGCTGCAAGGCCACGGCCACCTGGCGGCGGGGCTTGTTGCTGTCATCCGTGGGGGCCAAGGGCGGGGGCATCCTCATGGGTGGATTGAAAGGGCGGCGCCTGTGGCCCACATGGGGGCCATCGGCGTCCATGCACAGGTGGGGCCAGGGTATATCCCCCGGTCGCCAGACGCAAATGGCCCGGACGCGGCGGGGCGTCGATCTGGTTCCGCCCGGTTCCACCGTTGGAAAATGCATGGAATGGTGGCCGGTCGGCGTGGCGATGGTGGCCCGTTCACGGTCGCCGCGAAGGGTGCCGGCAAAAAATGCTGGAATCCCATTTGGTTTAGAGCGATTCTCCAAGCGATGGCTTGCAGATTGCATATATCCGACCTATGCCGGTAGAGGTGCCTGGGCTTGGGTGTTGGGGAATTCGGGATGATGCTCCCGGGGTTTGACCCTAATGGGTAGGTGAGTAGAGATCATGGACCTGAACAGGCTGGGTATCTTCAAGCTGATGTCGGACAAGATGGCCTGGGACAACCAGCGCCAGGAGGTCCTGGCGCAGAACGTCTCCAACTCCGACACGCCCAACTATCAGGCGCAGGATCTGGTGCCCTTCGATTTCAAGCATCAGCTGCGCGAGGCCGGGCACCTGCAGCTGGCGGCGACCGACCCCGCCCACCTGGCGGCCAGCAGCACGGGCGCCGGCGGCTATCGCTCGGCCAAGGATCGTACGGCCTATGAGACCTCCCCCACCGGCAACGGCGTGGTGATCGAGGACCAGATGACCAAGATCGGGCAGAACGCCATCGACTTCCAGGCCCTGACCAACCTCTACCGCAAGCAGATCGGCATGCTGAAGATGGCCTTGGGGCAAGGGATCGGGCAGCTGAGTTTTTGGTGCGGCTGAGTTTTTGGTTACGTCTTTTTGATGGTTCGCGGCTATCCCGGGCCGTCGTGGGGCCCCGGGTTCCAGGTTGAAAGGGAGGGTTTCTTCAGGGATTTGATGAATGCCCTGAACTTGTCCAACCCCCGGCATGAAGGCGCAGGGCACCCGTCTGCGCGTCATCGCCGAGAACCTGGCCAACACCGATAGCACCGCCGCCAGCCCGGGCGACTTGCCCTACCGCCGCAAGGTGGTGCTGTTCGCCAACACGCTGAACAAGGAACTGGGCATCAACACGGTCAACGTCAAAAAGGTCGACGTCGATCGCGGCGACTTCCAGCGCAAGTACGATCCCGGCCATCCCAGCGCCGACAGCGAAGGCTATGTGCTGATGCCCAACGTCAACGGCCTGGTGGAATCGATGGACATGCGCGAGGCGCAGCGGTCGTACGAGGCCAACCTGGGCGTCATCGACGCCACCCGCACCATGCTGTCCAAGACCATCGACCTGCTGCGCGCCTGATCGGCGTCCAGGCTTAGGAGTTCATGCCCAAGATGGCCATTCCCCTCACCAGCGCCGCCGCCGCCTACGCCAACGCCGCCCGCCAGGGCTCCGGCCCCGGCATGGCGGCCCCCACCAGCGGCCCCAGCTTCGGCGAGTTGATGAAGCAGGCGGCGGTGGACGCCGTCGACACCATGCACCAGGGCGAGCGCATGACGGCGGCCGGCGTGGTGGGCAAGGCCGATCTGACCGACGTGGTGAACGCCGTCAGCAACGCCGAAGTGACCCTGCAGGCCGTGACCGCCGTGCGTGACAAGGTGATCACCGCCTACCAGGAAATCATGCGCATGCCGATGTAAGAAGGTTTCTCCTTCGGAAACCTCCTGGCGCCGGCACGCGTTTTTGGGGCAAGCTGATCCCATGGGGCCGACCATGGGCGGTTTTGCCCCTTTTTCCGTCTATCGGCCGCCCCCCGAGGCCTGCTGGATCGCATGGCATGAACGAGCAGGAAATCATTGAGATCGTGCGCCAGTCGCTGCTGACGGTCATTATCGTCAGTGGCCCCATCATGGCCGTGTCCATGGTGGTGGGCTTGGCCATCTCGCTGTTCCAGGCGCTGACGCAGATCCAGGAACAGACCCTGACCTTCGTGCCCAAGATCATCGCCATGTTCGTGGCGCTGGTGTTCTTCGCACCCTTCATGATGAGCCACATGATCACCTTCACCGAGGGCATCATGGACAAGATCGTCGGGGTCGGCACGGGCAGCGAGTGATGTTGCAGACGTTCCTGGTCAGCCAGTTCTACACCTACCTCATGGTGTTCGTCCGGCTGGGGGCGGCCTTCCTCATCATGCCCACCATCGGTGAGACCTTCGTGTCCACCCGCATCCGCCTGCTGTTCGGCCTGCTCGCCGCGGTGGCGGTGACGCCGGCCATCGGCGGCAGCCTGCCGGCGGAACCGGCGCAGCCGGCCGACCTGGCCGTGCTGATCACCGGTGAGGCGTTGATCGGCATCTTCATCGGCACCATCGCCCGCACCATGATGGGGGCGCTGGAAACGGCGGGCAGCATCATCGCCAACAACGTGGGCCTCAGTTCCGCCCAGGCCTTCAACCCCGCCATGTCGCAGCAGACGACGGTGGTGAACTCCATCCTGGGCATCCTGGGCATCCTGCTGCTGTTCGCCACCGACATGCACCACATGCTGATCATGGCGGCGGTGCACAGCTACACCCTGTTTCCCCCCGGGGGGTCCATCCCGCTGGGCGATTTCACCGAGCATCTGACGCGGATCTTCTCGGAAAGCTTCGCCATCGGGCTGCAGATGTCCGCGCCCTTCGTCATCATCGGCCTGCTGTTCTTCTTAGGCATGGGGCTGGTGGCGCGCCTGGTGCCCTCGCTCCAGATCTTCTTCCTGACCCTGCCGCTGCAGATCAGCCTGGGCCTGCTGCTGCTGGGCGGCAGCCTGTCGGGGCTGATGGTCTACTGGTTGCGGGCCTTTCAGGGCCAGATGATGCCCTTCCTGTCATCATAGCGGGGAAGGGGCATGTCGGAAGACCAGGATCCAGATTCCAAACG
>NZ_BACU01000667.1 GCF_000333275.1 Azospirillum sp. B4
TTATGAGACACTGTCGGCCTTCAACCCGCGCCTGATCTATGTCTCCATGTCCGGCTATGGCGAGGATGGCCCCTATGTGAACTATCCGGGGCAGGACCTGCTGTTGCAGGCGCTGTCCGGCGCCATGCTGTCGGCCGGCAGCGCCGACCAGCCGCCGCAGCCGGCCGGGCAGTACCTGGTGGACGCCATCACGGCCTACACCGCGTCCTCCGCCGGGGAGCGCCCGCTGGAGCGGGCGCCCCGGCCCGACCGGGGGGGCGACCGCTATGGCGCCGAAGCCGGCCTGGACGATGGCCGCCCCGCGCCCCGCGCCGCGCCCGCGCGTCTGCCGGCCCCCAATGGCGGCCCGGCCGGTGGCGTCCCAGGGGCTGGCGAGGCGGCTGCCGGGGGCCAGCCGGAGGCCCGCTCGCGGGCTGAGCGTGAACTGCTCCAGGCCTTGGAGAACATGCGTCAATGACGGCTGAACCCACTGTTCCCCGGCAAGGCCGGCCCAACGTGGCCGTTTCCAAAGCCGCCGCTCCGGCGGTACCCAACACGGCCCGGACCCTACGTCCGGCGCCGGCGGGTACGCGCGCGGCTGCCGCCAAGGCGACCCCCAGGGGCGGCCGCGGCGGGAAGGATGAGGGACCGAAGCCGCCGCTGTGGCGCCGCGCGCGCCTGCGCCTGTTGCCCGTCACCATTTTCGCCGCCGTGCTGCTGCTGGGCGCCCGGGCCACCGACATGTGGTGGACCTTGACCGTGGGGGCCGCCCCGCCAGAGGTGCCGGCCGCCCGCGCCCAGGCGCCAGCGCAGGAAAAGCCCGCGGCCACGCCGGCCCCGGCCACCCCGGGCCATGCGCCTGCCGGAGCGCCCGTCGCCAAGCCCGCCGAGGGGGCGGCCAAGGGAGAGGCCAAAGGCGAGGGCACCAAGCCCGAGCCGTCGGGCAGCCCGACCGATGGCCAGAGCTTCACGCCCAAGGACGTCGAATTGCTGCAACGCCTGGCGGAGCGGCGCGAGGCCCTGGATTCGCGGGAGCGCGACCTGGACCAGCGCGAGGCTATGCTGCAGGTGGCGACCCAGCGGCTGGACCAGAAGCTTGCCGAGATGCAGGCGCTGAAGAAGCAACTGGACGGCTTGGTCAACCAAGTGAACGCCGACCAGGCGCAGCAGCTGGACAGCCTGGTGAAGATCTACGAAACGATGAAGCCGGCCGAGGCCGCCCGTATATTCGAGGCCATGGACGACAAGGTGCTGCTGAACGTCATCAGCCGCATGAAGGAGGCCAAGGCCGCACCGGTGCTGGCCGCCATGACGCCCAAGCGGGCGGAGCAGGTGACCACCATGCTGGCCGACCGCAAGAGGCTGCCCAGCGTGCCGCAATGATCCCGTCCCTGCCGCCTGTGGGCGGCGTAGCGTTTCCCTGCCGCCTGTGGGCGGCGTAGCGTTTCCTTGCCGCCTGTGGCGGCGCAGCGTTGACCTTTGACCCCGTCCCGACCCCGGGCCTTTTGACGAGATGAGAGCCGCCATGATCCGCCCCGCCGCCGACCCGATCCTTCAGGACCGGCTGGATGCCGCCCGCTCCCAGGCCCGCCAGCCGCTGTCGCGGGAGGAGGTAGCCCAGATCGTCTCCACCGTCGTGGCCTCCATGGGGGGCGACGTCACCCAGCACGACATCAGGCTGTATGGCGAGCTGGAGGGCCTGGCCCGCTTCATCCACAACGCCAAGCGGGAGATCGCGGCGTTGCAGCCCAGCGACATCCACGCCGAACACATCCCGCGCGCGACGGATGAGCTGGACGCCGTGGTGGGCGCGACCGAGGACGCGACCAACCGCATAATGGACGCCTGCGACCAGTTGATGGGCATGGCCGGTGATGTCACCCCCGAGGTGTCGTCCAAGATGATGGACATCACCACCGGCATTTATGAGGCCTGCAACTTCCAGGACATCACCGGCCAGCGCATCACCAAGGTCGTGAAGGCGCTGAAGCATATCGAGGCCAAGGTGGAAGCCATGCTGGTCGCCTTCGGCGAGGATGTGCAGCGCCGCCATCCCGATGGCCCGCCGGCGGCTGACGCCAAGGCCGGAGGCGCCGCCGCGGACGATGATTTCCTGCTGCATGGGCCCCAGTTGCCCGGCCGGGCCATCGACCAGGATGAGATCGATCGCCTGTTGGCGAGCTTCGACTGAGACCAATGGCGACGGGGGCGTCCAGGGGCCGGCCCATGGCGGGTCTGGTGTTGGGGGGGCGGAGGATCGTCCAGGAGGAGGGCGGCGTCTTCGTCCTCTATCTGTCGGTCTTTTTCTGCTGCTGGCGTTTTTCATCCTGCTGACCTCATTGTCACCTTCAAGAACCGCAAGTTTGACGCTGTCTTGCAGGCGTGCA
>NZ_BACU01000666.1 GCF_000333275.1 Azospirillum sp. B4
CCCGATACGGGTGAGGGACGTGCTGTTTGAGGAAATTCTGGTACAATCCCAGTGACATCGGGCCCAGATTGCCGGGGGCCGCCAGGGGCTGATGGACCAGGCGTTGAATGGAAGGATGGCGGGGCGCCGGTGCCCCGCAGTTGAGTTTTGAACGCTGGAGCGTTGACCGATGCCGGATCCGCAGGAGCTGAGTGAAGAGGAACGCATGGCCGCCGAATGGGCGGCCTTGGCGGACGAGGGTGCCGGCGACAGCGGTTTCGGCGACATGGGCGGCGGGGCCACCCGCGTCCTGAACCAGGATGAGATCGACAGCCTGCTGGGCTTCGACAAGGATGGCGCCGGCGACGGCGACAATTCCGGCATCATGGCGCTGGTCAACTCGGCGCTGGTCAACTACGAACGCCTGCCCATGCTGGAGGTGGTCTTCGACCGCCTGGTCCGCATGATGTCGACGTCGCTGCGCAACTTCACCTCCGACAATGTGGAAGTCAGCCTGGACCAGATCTCCTCGGTCCGTTTCGGCGACTACCTGAATTCCATTCCGCTTCCCGCCATGCTGGCCGTGTGCAAGGCCGAGGAATGGGACAACTATGGCCTGATGGTCATCGATTCGGCGCTGATCTATTCCATCGTCGACGTGCTGTTGGGCGGCCGGCGCGGCACGGCGGCCATGCGCATCGAGGGCCGGCCCTACACCACCATCGAGCGCAACCTGGTGGAGCGCATGGTGCACGTCGTGCTGTCCGACCTGTCGGCGGCCTTCGACCCCCTGTCGCCCGTCACCTTTCGCTTCGACCGGCTGGAGACCAACCCGCGCTTCGCCACCATCGCCCGCCAGGCCAACGCCGCCGTGCTGGTGAAGCTGCGCATCGACATGGAGGATCGCGGCGGCCGGCTGGAGCTGCTGATCCCCTACGCCACCCTGGAACCCGTGCGCGAATTGCTGTTGCAGATGTTCATGGGTGAAAAGTTCGGCCGCGACAGCATCTGGGAAACCCATTTGGCGTCCGAGCTGTGGATGACCGACGTGCACCTGTCGGCGGTGCTGGATGAGATCACGCTGTCGCTCTACGACGTGCTGAACTGGAAGGTGGGCTCCCGCGTGCTGCTGAACGTGGCGCCGGATGACACCATAGAGCTGCGCTGCGGCGACGTGCCCATGTTCCTGGGCCGCATGGGGCGCAAGGGCGGCAACATCGCCGTCCGCATCGACCGTGAGGCGCCCAAGCCGGAGACCGCGCCGACATGAGCCTGACCATCATCCTGTCGCTGGCGCTGGACGTGGTGGTGGGCGGCCTGCTGGTCGCCACCATCATTTACGCCCTGCGCCTGAACCGCCAGATCGCCCAGCTGCGCGACAGCCGGGGCGAGATGGAATCCCTGGTGCGGGAGTTCAGCGAGGCCACCGCCCAGGCCGACGCCGGGGTGAAGGGCATGCGCAAGGCCGCCGCCGAATCCGGGGAGGCCTTACAGTACTTGATCACCCGCGCCGACAAGATGCGGGAGGAACTGGAACAGATGACCCAGGCGGCCGACGCGCTGGCCGGCCGGCTGGAGGGGGCCGCTGGTCGCGCCCGCGCCGGTGGCGCCCCGGCGGATTCCGCGCGCGACACCCGGCCGGAGCCACGTGACATGCCCCGGGCGGAAGCCTTGCGCGGCAGCGTGGCCGGCGGNTCCGTCAACGGCCACCGGGCTGAGGCGCCCCCGCGCGGTGGCGTTTCCCCCGCGGCATCGGNCCTGAGCCGCGCTCCCTGCCGGCGCGTTTGGAAGGGGAC
>NZ_BACU01000665.1 GCF_000333275.1 Azospirillum sp. B4
CGGTTGCTGTGCCGCCATGGGATGATGAGGATGCGGCGCTCTACAACGCCATGGCGCGGCGCTACATCCCGGATGCCGCCCTGCTGCTTTCGCCCCCCAGCGCGCGCCTTGGCTGCTCCGCCGGGCAGCGGGACAGGCGATCCACGCGCCCATTTCCCGTCATAAGGCGAAGGCGCCGTTCCTGCGGCGGCTCATCGACATCCATGAAGAGGTCTATCTGGACCTGGTGCTGATGCCCACGGTAGCGACCGCCGCGCGCTTCCTTCTCCATCTACCCCGCATCGCGGTGACGAAGGCCTGGAAAGCACTGCGCGCCGGCTTGGCCGACACCGCCCGGGAGCAGCGGGAAGCGGCCCCGTCAGGGCCCGCCTAGCCACCATCGCAGCGCGCCGTCCACCCTCTCCGGCGACATCTCATGACCGCCGTCGAAGGTCTGAAGCTCCACCGGGAAGCCGTGCCGCTTCAGGACCGGCACGGTGGACCGCGCCGTCTCCTCCAGCGGCAGCACCCGGTCAGCCTTGCCATGGCTGATGAGGACGCGCACCGGGGGCCCGCCGGGCGCATCGCCCCGGGTGTGGGGCGGCGCGATGGCGCCGGGGGAGAAGGCAATGAGGGTGTGGAACAGATCCAGGTTTTCCGGCCCCAGCGACAGGGCGTAGGTCGCCCCGTCGGAGAAGCCCGCCAGTGCCACCCGGGCTGGATCGACGGCATAACGGGCGAAAACCTGGGCCAGAAGGGCATCGATGCGGGCAGGATCATTGGCGTAGCGGGGGCCCCAGCGCCCATCCACCCCCCGCTTGCGGGCGGCCAGCATATCCCAAGTGTAGTCTTCCGAATCCGGCGCCACCACGATCACGCCACGCGCCTCCGCCACCGGCAGGAACAGGCGCAGCATGTCGGCGCCGCGCTGGCTGGCGCCATGCAGGACCACCAGCAGCGGCGAGGGCTGGCCCGGCCGGTAGGATCCGGGAATGAAGATGGTGCCATCTCCCAGCCGCGCAGGACCAGCGGCCCTCTCCGCCACTGGAGGCGGGACCTGCGGCCGGGCCGTGAGATGAACCAGATCATCCGCCAGCACCGGTGCCGTCATGAGCAGCAGCGAGCAGGCCAGCACCCCCACGACACGCCCACGCATTCCATCCCCCCGGCCCGTTCCCCCTGACAGCTTGGGGGATGGGTCGTCCCCGCGTCAACCGAGGGCCCAGGACGCCTGACCGCAGGGGAAAGGGGGGCGCCAAGGCCGCGCCCCGGTTGCGCGCCGTGGAGACTGGGGCATAGTCTGGCGCCCTGTGCCGCCTTCACGGCCCCGCCTTTCTGGGCCGCTTTCCGGAGTTGTCCCCCATGTCGCCGCGTTCCCTCGGTCTGGCCCTGGCTCTGGCCGTTGCTCCCTTGCCGCTGTCCCTGGTGGCCCTGCCCTTGACGGCCCACGCCGCGGCCCCCCAGGTGAAAACCCAGGCGCCGGGCTACTACCGCCTGATGCTGGGGGATTTCGAGATCACGGCGCTGAATGACACGGTCCTGACGCTGCCCATGGACAAGCTGATGACCAACACCACGCCGGCCAAGGTGACGGCGGCGTTGGCGCGCAATCATCAGCCCAGCCCGACGCCCACCTCGGTCAACGTTTTCCTGATCAACACCGGCGCGCAATTGATCCTGGTCGACACCGGCCTGAACGGCCTGGCTGGGCCCCAGGCGCCCAGCCACCTGCTGGCCAATCTCAAGGCCGCCGGCTACGCCCCCGATCAGGTGGACGCCGTCCTGGTCACCCATATGCACAGCGACCATATCGGCGGCCTGATGACGAACGGCCAGCCGACCTTCCCCAACGCCACCGTCTATATCGACGCGGCGGAAAAGGGCCATTGGCTGAACCCGGAGGCGGAGGCCAAGGCCACGGCGGATGGGAAGCGTGGCTTCACCAC
Organism: Azospirillum sp. B4; assembly: GCF_000333275.1. GTDB lineage: Bacteria > Pseudomonadota > Alphaproteobacteria > Azospirillales > Azospirillaceae > Nitrospirillum. The sequence goes on from NZ_BACU01000665.1 coordinate 1,926, forward strand.
CGCGCATAAGCTGCTGGACGCCTATGCCGCCGCTGGCAAGCTGAAAACCTTCGACGGCGTGACCCCGCTGTTCCCCGGCGTCACCGCCCTTCCGGCCCATGGCCACACGCCGGGCCATTCCACCTACGCCGTCGAGAGCAAGGGCCAGAAAATGCTGTTCTGGGGCGACCTGATGCATGTGGCCGCCGTGCAGTTCGACACCCCGGCCACCACCATCCAATTCGACAGCGACAGCCCCGCCGCCGCCAAGGAACGGGCCCGGATCTTCGCCGAGGCCGCCAAGGACGGCTACTGGGTGGCCGCCGCCCACATCTCCTTCCCCGGCATCGGCCATATCCGGCCCAAGGACGCCACCGACGGCAAGGCCGATCCCAAGGGCTATGTGTGGGAACCGGCGCAATACAGCCTGGGAGAATGACACCATGAAGCGCACTGGGATCGCCACCGCCCTCGCCCTGGCCCTGAGCACCGGCACGGCCGTGGCCGACGACCAGGCCAACACGGCCCGGCTGTTCGCCGACCCCGGCGTTCGGCAGATGACCCTGGCCACCGCCCAGCAGTCGGCGGTGGTCATGAACAATCCCTGCCCCGGCGCCCAAGCCACCGCCTCGACCGACGTGGCCGTGTTCCAGCCGCTGGTGTTCGACGCCGCCGGCCAGCTGCTGACCGGCATCTGGCGCCAGCGGGTGACGCTGGCGGGCTGCGGTGTCACCCGCACCCTGAACGTGCTGGGATGGCGGCAGGCCGGCCAGGCCATCTCCATGGGCGCCCTGCTGCCCGGCGACACCCACGCCGACGTGCTGCTGCAACGCGACGCCATCCCGTTGGTGGACCAACTGCTGAAGGTCACGCCCGGCGCCACGGAGGAAGGGTGCGCCCGTGAATACGTGGCTGACACCCGCTTCGTGGACCGGGAGGCGGCACCCGCCCCCGGCGGCAAGTCCCCGCCCTGGCGGGAGGTATGGACCCTGCACACCTGCACCCGGAAGATCGAGGTGCCCATCCGCTTCATACCCGACGCCACCGGCACCACCATCACCCCCGGACCGCAGACGGCGGTCAAGGTGACGGCGCTGACGAAATAGGCGCCCCGAGCCTACGCCACCGTCACCAGATGCGTGCCGTCCTCCCGCGCCTCAAACCGGATGTCCCGGTCCAGGAAGCGGCGGATGACGGCGGCGGCCGTCAGGCTGTGCTGCGTCGGCCGCACGGTGGTGAAGCGGCCGCCACCGGCCAGCGCCAGGGGCACCAGCAACTGGTCCGCCAGGTAGGGGCCGGCGAAGGCGCCCGACGCGATGTAGCCGGCCATGCGGTTGGCCGTCTGGCGGCCGATATCCTCCGCCCGCACGCCGACGCGGCCCACGGCGCTGACCACCTCCGTCACCTGGTCGAACGCCGCCGCCAGCATCAGGATGTTGCCGGGACCGCGGCCGTCCACCAACTCCTCCACGCCCCAGGCCTCATCGGGCCAGTCCAGCACCCGGCGCGCCGCCGCCACCTCACGCTCCCCGATGTTGAGTGGCAGGTTGGACAGCAGCGCCCGGCCGCGCACCCCACGCAACGGTCCACGCTCAACCAATTCCAGCGGCCGCAGGGGCGCCGGCGCCACCGACACCTCCACCCGTCCTCCCCCCACGGGATAGAAGCCGGGGCGCACCAGGGTGGCCGCCACCACCGGCCCCATGCGGGCCAGCAGCGGCAGCAGGGTCTGGGCCGTGAAGTCGAAGGGCGGGGCGGCATGGGCATGCGTCCCGCCCTCCAGCACCAACGATGACGGCCCGTCTGCCAGCATCAGGGGCGGCAGGACAGCCTGAAGCACCATGCTGGTGCTGCCGGCCGTGCCCACGGCGAAGGTGTAGGCGCCGGCCCTCACCCGGCCCGGCGTGAACACCAGGCTGGAGGCGCCGATGGCCGCCCCGTCGGCGGTGGCGCCGCCAATGGCGCAGATGGCCTCCACCGCCGTCAGATGCTGGCGCATCAGGCCGGGCTTCTCCCGCTTGGCGCGGATGTTGTCGATGCGGAAGGCCTGGCCCGTCACCAGCGACAGGGCCAGCGCGGTGCGCAACACCTGCCCGCCGCCCTCGCCTTCCGATCCATCAATGATGATCACGATACCCCCCCCACAGGTCGCGTGAAGGGCGTCAGCCCTTCACGCATGCACCTGTTTCCCCGTGCGTAAGGGCGTCAGCCCTTCACGCACAAGACCTGTTTCAACGTATGCACGATTTCCACCAGGTCGGCCTGCGCCGCCATGACAGCCTCGATGGGTTTGTAGGCGGCCGGCGTCTCATCGATGACGTCGGCGTCCTTGCGACACTCCACCCCCTCGGTGGCGTGGGCGTGGTCCTCCAGCGTGAAGCGCCGCTTGGCCTCATGCCGGGACATCAGGCGCCCGGCCCCGTGGGAGCAGCTGTTGAACGCCTCCGCGTTCCCCTTTCCCCGCACGATGAAGGACTTGGCGCCCATGGACCCCGGGATGATGCCCATCACCCCCTCGGCCGCGTTCACCGCCCCCTTGCGGGTGACCAGGACGTTGCGGTCGAAGTGGCGTTCCCGCTGGACGTAGTTGTGGTGGCAGTTGATGGCCTCCATCGCCGCGTCGAACGGTTTGGTGATGACGGTGCGCATCGCGGCGATGACGTTGGTCATCATCATGCGCCGGTTCAGCGCGGCGAAATCCTGGGCCCAGCCCACCGCCTCGACATAGTCGCCGAAGTGGTCGGTGCCTTCGGGAAAGTAGGCCAGGTCCTCATCCGGCAGGTTGATGAACCAGCGGCGCATGTCCTTCTTCGCCAGTTCGATAAAGAAGCTGCCGATGGCGTTGCCGATGCCGCGCGACCCGGAATGCAGCATCACCCACACCTGGCCGCCCTCATCCAGGCACAGTTCGATGAAATGGTTGCCGGTGCCCAGCGTCCCCAGATGCACCAGCGTGTTGGCGCCGGCCAGCTTGGGATACTTGGCGGTGATGCGGGCGAAGCGCTCGGCCAGGGTGCCCCACGCCGCCACGATGTCGGCGGGCGGATCGCCCCAGGAACCACTGTCGCGCCGGCCGCGCCCCACGTCCCGGCCATGAGGCACGGCCCGCTCGATGGCGGTACGCAGTCCCGAGAGGTTGTCCGGCAGGTCGCTTGCCGCCAGCGAGGTACGGGCCGCCATCATGCCGCAGCCGATATCCACGCCCACCGCCGCCGGGATGATGGCGCCCTGGGTGGGGATGACGGACCCCACGGTGGCGCCGATGCCGACATGGACATCGGGCATGGCGGCCACATGCTTGAACACGAAGGGCAGGCGCGCCACCCGCGCCAGCTGGGCACGGGCCTGGTCGTCCACGGCCACGCCCTTGGTCCACATCTTGATGGGCACGGCGCCATCGGCCACCGTCACTTCGAAGCCATGTTCACTCATGGTCATTTCCTTCAAGTCGTTCATATCTCTAACAGCGTGCGGCCAAGGTGGCGACGAGGGAGTGCTGGAAACGGCACATGCTCTACCCATTGAGCTACGGGCACCGGAAGGCGGGCGCCCGGCCGGGCTCGAACCGGCAACACTGTAGTTCCCCGCGGCATTCGCCCGGTTGCCGCACGTCCATGAATTCTAGAAAACGGGTGCTGGCGACGAGGGGTGGCCGGACCTTTTTTGACTGAGCTATCCGGTTTCCCGGAGGCGGGTTTGAACCGCCGACCTCCCGCCTTTGGGGCGGGCGCTCTTACCTGTAGTCCGGCCAGCATTCGCCAGCACCCATTGAAAAGCCCCAAAAAGTGTGCCGGTGACGAGGAAGGCGGGGAGATAGCGGAGTCGAACCGCAGACCTTTCGGCCATGCCTTCTGTACTCCTCACCGCATTCACCGGCGATGACCGGGGCAAGGTTGAAAGGTCGTGGCGACCAGGGGGGATGGAACCGCCCTTTGAGCTACATTTCCAAGGCGGGCTCGAACCGCATCTCCCGTCCCTCGCGGGCCGGGCGCTCTACCACGGGCTTCGGTGGAGGATGTAGTCCCATCCAGCATTCGCCACGACCTTCAACGCTTGGCCCCCGGTCAGACGACCGTGGCACTCACCTCCGCAACCCAATCCCGGCTCGCAGCGCCGGCGGCGAAGCGGGCCAGGGTTTCGAACACGGCGTCGGAGAAGCCGCCGACATTCAGGATGTCGGGGCGCTCCAGCGCCTGGGTGGTGCCATAGGGCTGCAGGTCGATGCAGACCAGCTTGGCCCGGGGGCAGCGCCGCTTCAGCTGGTCCCACTCCCGCATCGTCGCCGTGGCGCCATGGCGCCGGGCGTCGACCCAGGACTGGTTGTCCGAGACGATGATCACCAGGTCCGCCACCGCCCGCTGGCCGTTCACCCACGCCAGCGGGGCGGACACGGTGGTCCCGCCGCCACCGATGGCGGCCAGCTTGGCGGCGTTCGCCGAGACCGGGGCCCGGGGGTCCAGATCCAGGGGCACCACCTTGGTCTCGAACGGCAGCACCAGGGCGCCGGGATTGCGACGCATCACCGCCGCCGCCACCAAGGCCGCGACATCGATGCAGCGCACCGCTGTCGTGGCGCCCTTGCGATAGCCGGTGACGGGGCTGGCCATGGACCCCGACACGTCGGGACACACCACCACCCGGCCGGGCAGCAGGGGCACGGACGCCAGCGACAGCTCCAGCGCCGTTTCCAGCGCCGCGACCACCACCGGCGGCACGCCCTCCCCCACCATGCCCCGCGCCGCCATCAGCTGATAGGGCAGGACACGGGCCTTGGCGATGGCTTCGGCGTCCGCCAGCCGGGCGGCGACACGCTCCGCCAACCCTTCCACCGCGAACGCGCCGTGGCGCGCCAGGGTGTTCAGGTTCATGCGCAGCGCCTGCCAACCCATGCGATCCGCCACCTCCGCCCACTGGTGGGCGGTCAACGGCTCCGCCGTCAGCCATTCGAAGGGCACCGGCGGCAGCGGCAGCGCGCGGTCCCGTTTCCAGGCCTCGAACGCCGCGATCTCCGCCGGCAGCGCCGCCACGTCGTAGGGCTTGCCGATCAGCCAGCCGTAGAAGGCGCGGGCGCCGGCGTCGACCGGCTTGGGGTGGACCATCTTCACGATGTCGGCCAGCGACGGGTCCTTGCCCGTGGCCGTCCGCATCAGCTGGGCCATGGACGCCTGCTCCAGCCACTGCTTCACCAGGCGCTTGGGCCGGGTGCCCAGGGAGGTGCGACCCACCACGCCCGACCGCATGATCTGCACGAAGGTGCGCAGCATGCGGCCGTTGTCGATGACGCGGCGGAACACGGCCACCGACAGGTCGGGATCGGCCACGGTCAGCCACGCGGCCAGCAGCGCCGGCATGTCCTTCATCACGCCCTTGGTGCGGGCATAGACGGCGGCCTTGGCCACGAACAGCGGGTCCACCGTGGCGGCCACGGCCAGCACCTCGGCCAACTGCGCCTCGGCCGTGCCGTAGAAGCCGTCGTTCAGGGTGCCGGTGGCGGCGAGTTGGGCCAGCTTGTGCTCCGGACCATAGCTGTAGGCCGGCGCGCCCTCATGGTTGCGGGTGTCCGGCATGAACTTCGCGATCATCGACGCGAACAGCTGCTTGTTGGCCATGGTCCTCACTCCTTTCCTCTTGGGGCTTCCCGCCCCGGGGGCCGCCGGCGCATCCCGGCGGCCCCGATCCGACGCCAGGAGACAAAGCAACGGCCGTGCCAGCCTAGGCAGACGCAACGGAGAAATTTCCATCTCATTGATAAATAACAATATTAATTCTTCTTCTGGAAAACGCGTAGATACCGGCCGCTTTCACTCATATGAAAAATCTGATATTATTCGATACGAATTTATAAAATTGGATAAACCCGATGCCCCGCCCCCTCACCGTCATCGGCTTCCTGGGCTCCACGCTGGACGCCGCCAAGTTCGGCCCCAGCCGCTGGCAGAAATGGCGACCCACCGTGGGCATCTGCATGCATGAGGATTTGCGCGTCGACCGCTTCGTCCTGCTGCATGGCGAACGGCACGACCGCCTGGCCGACCAGGTGGTGGAGGACATCCGCACGGTGTCGCCGGAAACCACGGTGGAGCGGCGCACCCTGGGCTTCACCAACCCTTGGGACTTCGAGGAGGTCTACGGCAAGCTGCTGGACTTCGCCCGCGCCTTCCCGTTCGAGCCGGAGCGGGAGGACTATCTGGTCCACATCACCACCGGCACCCACGTCATCCAGATCTGCCTGTTCCTGCTGACGGAGGCGCGCTTCCTGCCCGGCCGCCTGCTGCAGACCCAGCCGGCGCGCGGCGAAGGCATCAATCCCGCCGGGGAGTGGGGCGCCATCGACCTGGACCTGTCACGGTATGACAGCATCGCCACCCGCTTCGCGGCGGCGGCGGCGGAGGGCTCCTCCTTTCTCAAATCCGGCATCGACACGCGCAACGCCGCCTTCAACCGCATGATCGATGAGATCGAGCGCGTGGCCCTGCGCAGCCGGACCCCGTTGCTGCTGATGGGCCCCACGGGCGCCGGCAAGAGCCACCTGGCCCGCCGCGTCTATGAACTGAAGCGGCAGAAGCACCAGGTGGCGGGCCCGTTCGTCGAGGTGAACTGCGCCACCCTGCGGGGCGAGGGCGCCATGTCCGCCCTGTTCGGCCATCGCAAGGGCGCCTTCACCGGCGCCGTCAGTGACCGGCCCGGGCTGCTGCGCGCCGCCGACACCGGCATGCTGTTCCTGGATGAGATCGGGGAACTGGGCCTGGACGAACAGGCCATGATCCTGCGCGCCATCGAGGACAAGCGCTTCCTGCCCGTGGGATCGGACAAGGAGGTGGCGTCGGACTTCCAGCTGATCGCCGGCACCAACCGGGACTTGAGTGCCGCCGTGGCGCGCGGCGCCTTCCGCGACGACCTTTACGCCCGCCTGAACCTGTGGACCTTCACCCTGCCCGGCTTGGCCCAACGGCGGGAGGACATCGCCCCCAACCTGGATTATGAGCTGGACCGCCATGCCCAGCGCGACGGCCAGCGCGTGACCTTCAACAAAGAGGCCCGCGCGCGCTATCTCACCTTCGCCACCGGGCCGGAGGCGCCCTGGCCCGGCAACTTCCGCGACCTGGCCGCCAGCATCACCCGCATGGCCACCCTGGCGCCCAGCGCCCGCATCGACCAGGAGACGGTGGACCAGGAGATCACCCGCCTGCGCCGGCTGTGGTCCGCCAGCGGAGCACCCGCCGATGACGGGCTGGCGGCCCTGCTGGGCGATGAGGCGATGGCGGACCTGGACCCGTTCGACCGGGTGCAGTTGGCCGAGGTCGTCCGTGTCTGCCGCACCTGCCGCAGCCTGTCGGAGGCCGGCCGCACCCTCTTCAGCGCCTCGCGCACCCGCCGCGCGTCATCGAACGACGCCGACCGGTTGCGGAAGTACCTGCAGCGCTTCGGGCTGGACTGGGCGATGGTCGCCGCCGCCTGATCCTCACCACGGCAACTCCTTGCCGTCGTAGGACCAGAAACGACCGCTGTCCTCGGGATGCAGCCCGTCCAGGGTATCCAGGATCCGGGCGGCGGCCTGGTCGGGCTGGCGCACGGTCAGGCCGGCCTTGGCGTGGGGGGCCGACAACGGCGTCTCGACCGTGCCGGGATGTATGGCGACGCAGAGCGATAGCGGGCGGCTGCGGGCCAACTCGATGGAGGCGGTGCGGATGATCTGGTTCAGCGCGGCCTTGCTGGCACGGTAGGCGTACCAACCCCCCGTCTGGTTGTCGCCGATGGAGCCGACCTTCGCCGACAGGGCGGCGAAAACGCAGCGGCGGCTGGCGGGGAACAGGGGCAGCAGGTGCTTGGCCACCAGGGCGGGGCCGATGGCGTTCACGGCGAAGGCATGGGCCATGTGACCGGGATCCAGGTGGCGCCACGTCTTTTCCGGTGCGAAGACCTGGTGTGGATTGGGTCCCGGCCCATGGAGGAAACCCGTGGCGATGATCACGGTGCGCAACGGCAGGCCCGTGTCCCACACCCGGTGGGCCAGCGCCGCCACCGTTTGCTCATCCGTGAGATCGCAGAACGGCTCCCCCCCGCGCCCCGCCAGCATCACCCGGACGTGGCCGCCCCGCGCGTCCAGGGCCCCCGCCAAGGCCCGTCCCAGGCCGCCCGTTCCCACAACCACGGCGCACCCGTCAGGGGCGCGGCTGTCGTAGCCGTCCATAACCCACCTTCACGCAGTCCCAATACACCCTGCGAACGGCGTTGGACTGCCGTCGCCAGGATGATCGCATACGAAGCGGTAGCCCCTGTGGATCAGCCCCTATCCTTAAGCGGTGCCCCCCTCCCGCATCGGCTGACCGAAGGGTGGCCGGAACGTCCGTGGAGGTGATCGCTGGGAAGGCGGGCGGGGAACGGGCATACTCCCGGTCCAGGACTTCCCACCAGGCGGCGCCCATGACGGAAAACACGCTGAACCCCAAGGTCGACGCCTACCTGGAGCGGGCGACCAAATGGCGGGAGGAATTCCGGCGGCTGCGCGCCATCGCCCTTTCCTGTGACCTGGCGGAAGACTTCAAATGGGGCAACCCCTGCTATACCGCCGGGGGCGCCAACGTCGTGCTGATCCACGGCTTCAAAGACTACTGCGCCTTCCTGTTCTTCAAGGGCGCCCTGATGCCGGACCCCAAGGATATCCTGGTCCAGCAGACGGAGAACGTGCAGGCCGCCCGGCAGATCCGCTTCACCAGCGCCCCGCAGATCGCCGACATGGCCGAGGACCTGGAGGCCTACATCAGGGCCGCCATCGCGGTGGAGAAATCCGGCCAGACGGTGGAGATGAAGAAGACCGCCGACTTCACGATGCCGCAGGAATTCCAGGCCAAGCTGGACGGTGACGCGGCCCTGAAATCCGCCTTCGAGGCGCTGACGCCCGGGCGCCAGCGGGCCTACCTGCTGCATTTCTCCAGCGCCAAGCAGGCGAAGACGCGCGAGGTGCGCATCGAAAAGCTGGCGCCGAAGATCCTGGAGGGGAAGGGATTGGATGATTAAGACACGCCTGTTCACACTCGCTCTTACTTTGACGGCGGCGTCCGGTGGCATTGCAAGCGCACAGTTGCCGGATCCAGGCAACTGCCTCCCGCAAGCCGCGTCGGAAGACTTTACCTTCAGGCTGTTGCCCAACGCCGCCCTACTGTTTCGCACCGGCCCGTATCTGATCCTGAAAATCAGCAATGGCTTCGTGGACTCGCTACCCGCCCGTATTCGCTCCGAAGGATGCATCCCTGAACAAGTAAATATGATTCTGCTGGACTTCATCCACGGCAATACAATCGACGGGCTGTCACCCAAGGGTACGCGGGCATTTCCAAATGCGGTCATTTACATCGATGGCTACTGGACAGCGGCCTCAGGCGCGGCCGCAAGCTCCTCGGATGGCCAAGCGGACCATGCCTATATTCAGAAAACGCTCGAGCCCTACACCTTGGCCGGCAAGGTCGTCACCTTCGACAAGGATATGCTTATCCTTCCCAGAGTCACAGCACACGCCCGACACACTTCGGCGGAATTCACGCTTGGCAGTACCAGTTTCCGGATGAATTTCCCGAAGCGCGGTATCGTTGGCAGTCGCTTGTTCATGGATGACTGAAAAAGGCCGAACCTTGCGGCCCGACCCCTTTCCCTGAGCTCTTCCCTCTTAGTTCTTCAGGTACTTCGCCAGCCAGTCCCCCACCTCCTGATAGAAGTGGCGGCTGTCCTCCGGCTTGGTGATCCAGTGCCAGGCGTCGGGCCAGACCAGCAGGCGGCTGGGCACGTGCTGACGCTGCAGCACCGCCCAGGCCTCCAGCGTGTTGCCCAGGGGCACGCGGTAGTCACGCTCACCGATGCTCATCAGCATGGGCGTCTTCCAGTTGGCGGCGTAGGTGATGGCGCTCTGCTCGCGCCAGATGGGATTGCCTTCCCAGGGCGGGCCGCCGTTGTTCAGCTCGCGGTTATAGATGGCGTCGCTTTCGCCCCATTGGGTCAGCAGGTCGACCTCGCCCGCGTGGCTGACCAGGCAGCGATAGCGGGTGGTGGTGGCCTCCAGCCAATTGGTCAGGTGGCCGCCGTAGCTGGCGCCGCCGGCGCACTGGCGGCTGGCGTCGATGAAGGGGAAGCGCCTGATCGCCTCGTCCGCCGCCTGGTTGATCTCCTCCGCCGGGCCTTTCAGCGGGTCCAGCTTGATGGCCTGGGAGAAGGCTTCGCCGAAGCCGGTGGAGCCGGTGTAGTCCGTCATCAGGATGACGGTGCCGCCGGCGCTGGCCGCCAGCAGGTGATAATTCCAGCGCAGGCCGATCTGGTCCGGGTTGTTGCTGGCGGCCCCGCCGTGGATGAAGACGAACAGCGGGTACTTCTTGTTGGGATCGAAGTTGGGCGGCAACACGATCATGCTGTGGATGGTGCGGCCTTCCGCGTTCACCGTGGTGAAGTGCCGTGGCGGCTGCCAGTCGATGCCGGCGGCCACGGCGGTATCGATCTCCGTCAGGTTGGTGTGGCCGCCCTTCTCATCCCCGCCTTTACCGGTTGAAGGGCCCGACGGGTCGATCTTCACGATCTCCGCCGGGTTCACGGAGCTGCCGTACTGGGCGATCAACTGGGTCTTGCCACTCCTGGGCAGGGACAGCGCGGTATAGCCACCGATCCGGGGCTGGGCGACCAGCACTGGCTTGCCGCCGTCGGCCGGCACGCTGTACAGGTTCTCCCCCGCCGCTTCCGGGGCCAGCAGATAGACCGTGCGGCTGTCGGGTGAGATGGCGAACTGCGCGGGCTGCCGGTCGAAATCACGGGCGACCACGGTGGCGGCACCGCCGGCGGGCCAGGACACCTTGGACAGGCGCGCCAGGTTGTAGACCGCGTCGGTATCGGGCGTGAAGGTGAAGTACAGGCTCTTGCCATCCGGGCTGAAGGCCGCGTGGCCATACTCACCCCGGGTGGAGGTGATCTCCCGGGGCTCCGCCCCACCGGTAGCGGGCAAGCGGTAGAGATGGTGGCCAACGTGGGCGAAGGCGGCGTTCCACCGCTCCAGGGTCGCCTGGATGATGATCTCGCTGCCGTCCGGGCTCCAGATCGGCGCCAGGGAGGTGGTGGTCTCGCCCTGCGCGCCACCGAAGCCGTCGGTGTGGGCGAAGGCGGTGGGCGACAGGATATCCTTGGCCACGGCCCCCGGCTCCAGCCCCTGCACCATCACCGTCGGCTGCCTGTCGTCCAGCCATTCGTTCCAGTAGCGGATGGGGAAGTGCTCATAAGTGCGGACGTTGTATTTGCGGGCTTTGCGCTCCGCCGCGATCTTCTTGTTGGCCTCGTCGTCCGTGGCACCGGGGAAAACACGGCTCTCGAACAGGATGGCCTTGCCGTCGGGGCGCCACTGCGGGTGGCTGGCGCCGGTGGACAGGGTGGTGACGCGCCGCGCCTCCCCGCCCTGGGCCAGGTCCAGCACGTAGATCTGCTCGACCTCGTCACCCTCGCGCTTGGTGGCGAAGGCGATGCTGGCGCTATCGGGCGACCAGACGGGGTCGTTCTCCCCGGCCTTGGTGTTGGTCAGACGCCGGGGCGGGGCGCTGCCATCCGTGGGCACCAGCCACAGGTCGGTGACCGCCTTGTCCTGCTCATACGATGGCTCGACCATGGAGAACAGCACCCATTTGCCGTTGGGGCTGGTGATGGGCGCGCCGACGCGCTTCATCATCCACAGGGTCTCATGCGTGAGGGGCTTCTTCTCCTGGCCGCTTCCCTGGCCGTTCCCCACCTGGGCTGAAGCCCCCAGCGCCGTCAGCGCGCACCCGGCCAGCAGCGCGCCCGCCAGCGCGCGCGTCACAGATTTCCTCATTCCCGTCCTGCCTGCTTATGGTCCCCACGTTGGGGGTAACCATACCAGGGCACTGGCGGATCATCAAAATTTAAGCCGGCGTTAAAGGATGCGGGCGCCCTATGCTTCCTACCCGAACGATTAATCGCGAAGCATCGTTCGTACAGTCTTATGGCTTATCACCCACGCGGCTTCCGGTTATGGTCGGTCGTCGCCCAACCGTGATCCCCCATGCCCCTGCCAATTTTCCCAGCGCGACCGATGCCCGCCCCGACGTCCGTGCCGCCGGCGCGCGCGTACCGGGAACTGCCGGCCGGCGCCACGCAGGGGTCGTCATCCAGCCCCTACTTTCCCGACGCCGCCACCCTGCCCCCGCCGCCGCTGCGGCGCTGGCAGCGGGTGGCCCTGGGCCTTCTCCGCCGGGGCGTGCACGTGCTGGCCCGCCTGCTGCTGGTCGGCGGCGATCCGGCCGCCGCCTATGAGCGGGCATTGTTCTGCGCCCACCTGGTGGGGCGGTGGGGCGGCCCCTTGCTGGACAGGCTGGCCCCCCATGTCCTGGAACGGGGCTGGACCACCGAGGCGCTGCTGTGGCTGATGTCGGCCATGACACGACAGGGCCATGTCCAGCCCCGCCTGCGCCTGGTGGGCTTCGACGCGCTGGCCCGTCACCGCCGGCCCAGGCGCGGCCTGCTGCTACTGACCGCCCATTTTGGGCTGACCGATGCCATCGGCGGGGCCTTGGAAGGGATGGACCTGGACTACAGCCTGATCGCCCGGGGAGACACCAGCGGCTGGGGATGGGGCTGCCGCCGGCCGGTGGCGGTGATTCCGGTGGACGGCCGCTGCCTGGTCGCGGCGCGCGCACGGCTGCGCCAGGGCCAGGTGATCGTCGCCTATCCCGACCAGTCCTACCGCCCGGTGGCGGACGGCGGGACGCGCGGCCCCATCCGCGTGGCGCTGTCCCCCAACCTGTTTCGCTTCGGGGCCCAAACCGGCGCCCCCGTGCTGTTCCTGGACGTGGACCTGGACGGCGACGGTGCCATCCGCCTGGAGGTGATCGAACCCCGGCGGGCAAGCGTGCGCGCCTTCCGCGACTTCGTCACAGAGCGCACCGATTGGCGGGTGGATGGGCCTTGATAGAACGCCGAGCCCTTGCGACCTACTCCGTCCGGCGGAGAACGGCGCTCCGACGCCGTTTCAGCAAACTGATGAATTTCAAGCGGATTGTCTCCATCAGCGCATGGGGCAACAGCCCATAGGCAACGCTGGCCGCATCATCAGCGTGAAGAGGACGCAAGTCAGGCCCGGGCCATGCAAACCGGTTCGCCTCAGTCAGAACCACCCAGGACCGCTCATCATCCATCCCCAGACGTCGTTTGGTGGCAGGGGGGATCTCCACGACATTATCCGGGTTTGACGGCGGCGTGTGGGTGATTGGCAAAACCGTCACCACCTCATCGCCGTCATCGGTGGTGGTTACCAGAATGACGGCACAGGGCCGATCCTTGACGCCTTCGTCCTGGCCTCGCAAGTATTCCCGCTGCCACAGGTAGCTGTAGCGCAGCACGAGGCCTTGCACAGGTTTTGGGAAGGCCACGGCTTAGCGCGGTACTTCGGCGTCGAATGCCTTCGCCGCCGGATCAGGCCGGGATCGTTCCAGCGCCTCGATATCCGCATCCGTGAAGTCGTCCAGGCCGAGCACCTGGCGATCTCGGCGCTTCAGGCGCATATATTCCTCGGTGGAGATCAGAACGGTGGAGGTGCGTCCCTCACGGGTGACCGCCACCGGCTCCCGCAGAGCGATGTCCTGATACCGCCCGATATCTCGCTGGAAATCAGCCGCTGACACCTTGAGCATCGCTGTAACTCCGTCCCATCTCGCGCAGTCTAGACAATCCGGACGAAACCATCAAATGGGAGGGATACGGCATCGCGTCAACGATGCGCGGTATATGCCGTCAGACCGCCCCCACCGGCCGGCCGCCGGGCGTGCCGTACAACTGGTGCGCCCGGCCTTCGAAGGCGGCGACCATGCGGCGCACCGCCTCGCCGAACAGGGCGCCGATGATCTTCTGCAGGATGACGTTGCGGAATTCGAAATCCACGTAGAAGTCCAGCAGGCAGCCGTCGGCGTGCGGCTCGAAGATCCAGTGGTTGTTCAGGTAGTGGAAGGGGCCGTCGGTGTAGGCCACGTCGATGCGCCGGCCGGGCTCGCTCAACGTCACCTTGGAGGTGAAGCGTTCGCGCACCATCTTGAAGCCGATCACCAGGTCGGCCCAGAAGGTGTCGCCCTCGCGCCGGCGGATGCGGGCCGCCACCGCCCAGGGCAGGAATTCCGGATATTTCTCCACATCCGCCACCAGCTGGAACAGCTGTTCCGGCGTGTAGGGCAGGACGCGCTTCTCGGCATGGGTGGGCATCAGGCTTACTCGGCGGCGGCTTCGGCGGCGGTCCCCCCGGGAACCGTCTGGGACGGCACGGGACGGCCGGCCAGCTTCGCCTCGCGGGCCTCGCGCAGCTTCACGAAATCATCGCCGGCATGGTGGCTGCTGCGGGTCAGGGGCGAGCTGGACACCATCAGGAACCCCTTGCCCCGGGCCACGGTTGCATAGCTGGCGAATTCATCGGGGGTAACAAAGCGGTCCACCGGCGCGTGCTTGGGCGTGGGCGCCAGGTACTGGCCGATGGTGATGAAGTCCACGTCCGCCGCGCGCAGGTCGTCCATCACCTGCCCCACCTCCTCCTTCGTCTCGCCCAGGCCGACCATGATGCCGGACTTGGTGAAGATGCTGGGGTCCAGCTCCCGCACCCGCGACAGCAGCGACAGCGAGGTGAAGTAGCGGGCACCGGGGCGGATGGTGGGGTACAGGCGCGGCACCGTCTCCAAATTATGGTTGAAGACGTCGGGGCGGGCCTCCACCACCGTCTCGATGGCGCCCTGCTTCTTCATGAAGTCGGGCGTCAGCACCTCAATGGTGACGCCGGGGGCCTGGCGGCGGATGGAGCGGATGGTTTTGGCGAAATGCTCGGCCCCGCCGTCGGGCAGGTCGTCGCGGTCGACGGAGGTGACCACCACATGCTGCAGCTTCATGCGGGCCACGGCCTCGCCCACGTTGTCGGGCTCGTGCGGGTCCAGCAGGTCGGGGCGGCCGGTCGCCACGTTGCAGAAGGCGCAGGCACGGGTGCAGACCGCGCCCAGGATCATGAAGGTGGCGTGGCGCTGTTTCCAGCACTCACCAATGTTCGGGCAGGCCGCCTCCTCGCACACCGTGTTCAGCTTCAGGCCGCGCATCAGGTTGCGCGTCTCGTTGAACACGCCGCCAGCCGGGGCCTTCACCCGCAACCACTCCGGCTTGCGCTGGATGGGGTTGTCCGGACGGTTCTGCTTTTCCGGGTGGCGGATCTTGTCGGCGGTCATGGGCATGCAGCCTTTGAAACGAATGTTCCTGAAACATAAGGGGGCCGGAGCGGAAGGCCAAGTGCGCCGGGCGAACCCCACGCATGCATCGCCCCTCCGCTCCGGCCCCGATATCAAAAGCCCGGCGGCCCCTCACCTTACCAACGGCATGAGGGCTCGCCTCATGCCGTTGTAGGCTGCGACTGCATCCGCCGGAGCGAGTACCGGAGGACGGAGCGAGGAAGCCAAGCGGCCGGATGGCCGCGCCCGGCACCTGAGGGAAACTTAATAATGAATCGCGCGGCCGTAGGCGGCCAGCACCGACTCATGCATCATTTCCGACAGGGTCGGGTGGGCGAAGATGGTGTGCATCAGCTCGGCCTCGGTGGTCTCCAAGGTCTTGCCGACGACGTAGCCCTGGATCAGCTCGGTCACCTCCGCACCGACCATGTGAGCGCCCAGCAGTTCGCCGGTCTTGGCGTCGAACACCGTCTTCACCAGGCCCTCGGCCTCGCCCAGGGCGATGGCCTTGCCGTTGCCGATGAAGGGGAAGCGGCCAACCTTGACCTCATGGCCGGCGGCCTTGGCCTTGGCTTCGGTCAGGCCGACGCTGGCCACCTGCGGGTTGCAGTAGGTGCAGCCCGGGATGTTCAGCTTGTCCATCGGGTGGACGTCCTTCACGCCGGCGATCTTCTCCACGCAGATCACGCCCTCGTGGCTGGCCTTGTGGGCCAGCCAGGGGGCACCGGCCACGTCGCCGATGGCGTAGACGCCCGGCTCATCCGTGCGCAGGTAGCCGTCGGTCACGATGTGGCCGCGGTCCAGCTTCACCTTGGTGTTCTCCAGGCCGATGTTCTCGGTGTTGGCCTGGATGCCGACGGCGGTGATCACGCGCTCGACCGTCAGGGTCTCCACCTTGCCGCCCACCTCGACATGGGCCGTCACCGTGGTGGCGCCCTTGTCCAGCTTGGTCACCTTGGCGCCGGTGATGATCTTCATGCCCTGCTTTTCGAACTGCTTGCGGGCGAAGGCGGAGATTTCCTCATCCTCCACCGGCAGGACGCGGTCCATGACCTCCACCACCGTCACCTCCGCACCCAGGGTGCGGAAGAAGCTGGCGAATTCGATACCGATGGCGCCGGAGCCCACGACCAGCAGCGACTTCGGCATGGTGTCGGGGACCAGGGCCTCCTTGTACGACCAGACGAACTTGCCGTCCGGCTCCAGCCCCGGCAGGGAACGGGCGCGGGCGCCGGTGGCGATGATGATGTGCTTGCCCGACAGCGTCGTGGTGGCGCCGTCCTTGGCCGTCACGGTCAGCTTGCCGCCGCCGGCCAGCTTGCCCGTGCCGTCGAACACCGGCACCTTGTTCTTCTTCAGCAGGCCCTTCACGCCGGCGGACAGCTGGTTCGCCACCTGGCGCGACCGCTTCACCACCTTGGGCAGGTCGAAGCCCACGCC
This sequence comes from Azospirillum sp. B4, assembly GCF_000333275.1. GTDB lineage: Bacteria > Pseudomonadota > Alphaproteobacteria > Azospirillales > Azospirillaceae > Nitrospirillum. The sequence continues at coordinate 18,575 of NZ_BACU01000665.1, forward strand.
GCTGACGGTCAGCCCATAGGCGTCGGCATGCTTCATGTAGCCGTAGATTTCGGCGGAGCGCAGCAGGGCCTTGGTCGGGATGCAGCCCCAGTTCAGGCAGATGCCGCCCAGATGCTCGCGTTCCACCACGGCGGCCTTCAGGCCCAGCTGGGCGGCGCGGATGGCGGCGACATAGCCGCCGGGACCGGCGCCCAGGACCACCACGTCGAATTCGGTATCGGCCATTTCGGTCTGTTCCCCTCAAAAGGCGCCGGGCCCGCCCCCAAGGTCGGGCGATCACCCAAAGCGCTTTTGGTCAACGACAAGAGAAAATCCCCGGAGGCGTCGGACGCCCCCGGGGATGCGCATCACAGCATCAGCGTGATGGGGTCTTCGATCAGCTTCTTCAGGACCTGCAGGTACTTCGCACCCACGGCCCCGTCGACCGAGCGGTGGTCCACCGTCAGCGTCAGGCTCATCACCGTGGCCACGGCCAGGGCGTCGCCCTTGACCACCGGCCGCTTCTCACCGGCACCCACGGACAGGATGCAGCTCTGCGGCGGGTTGATGATGGAGGTGAAGCTCTTGATCCCGAACATGCCCAGGTTGGACACGCTGAAGGTGCCGCCCTGGAATTCCTCGGGCTTCAGCTTGCCTTCCTTGGCCTTCTGCGCCAAGGCCTTCACCTCGGCGGAGATGGTGGCCAGGCCCTTCTGGTCGGCGTTCTTGACGATGGGTGTGATCAGGCCGCCGTCGGTGGCCACGGCCACGGAGACGTCCACGCCCTCATACTGCAGGATGCCGTCCTCGTGCCAGGAAACGTTGGCCTCCGGCACCTTGCGTAGGGCCACGGCCACGGCCTTCACGACAAAGTCGTTGACCGAGACCTTCTCGCCCGACTTCTCGTTCAGCTGGGCGCGCAGCGCCAGCAGGCTGTCGATCTCGCAATCGACCGACAGGCCGAAGTGCGGAATGGTCTGCCACGCCTCGGTCAGGCGCTTGGCGATGGTCTTGCGCATGCCGCTGTTGGGCAGGACCTTGTACTTCATGCCCAGCTTGTCGGCCAAAGCCTTGGCGTCGATGCCCTTGGGAGCAGCGGGCGCGGCAGCAGCGGCAGGCGCCGGGGCAGCAGCCGGAGCGGCAGCGGTGGGGGCGGCGGCGGTGGGGGCGGCGGCGGGGGCAGCCTTGGCGGCCCCACCCTTCAGCGCGGCCTCCACGTCGGCCTTCACGATGCGGCCGGACGGACCGGTACCGGACACCTTGGCCAGGTCCAGACCGGACTGGGCGGCCATGCGGCGGGCCAGCGGGCTGGCGAACACGCGGTTGCCGTCGTGGGCCGGGGCCGGAGCGGCCGGAGCGGCGGCGGCCGGAGCCTCGGTCTTGGCCGGGGCCGGGGCGGCCGCTTCAGCCTTGGCAGCCGCGGGGGCCGGCGCCGGGGCGGCGGGCTTGGGCGCGGCGGTCAGGGCGTCGGCGCTCTCGCCCTCTTCCAGCAGGATGGCGATCTTGGCGTTCACCGCCACGCCCTCGGTGCCCTCGGCAACCAGGATCTTGCCCAGCGTGCCCTCGTCCACGGCCTCCACTTCCATGGTGGCCTTGTCGGTCTCGATCTCGGCGATGACGTCGCCCGCCTTGATCGTGTCGCCTTCCTTCTTCACCCACTTCGCCAGCTTGCCCTCGGTCATCGTGGGCGACAGGGCCGGCATCAGGATATCGATCGGCATGGGTTGA
>NZ_BACU01000664.1 GCF_000333275.1 Azospirillum sp. B4
CTATTTCCGAACCACCCCAGCCTTTCCTATCTGTTCGCACCATGTTCATCGGGCCGACCAGCCAGCACCCCCGGGTGGACGAGGCGCGGCACGAGAGCCTGTATGAGCTGGAGATCGCCTTCAAGGAGCTGGACCGCGCAGGCCCCAACCCACCGCCTTGGCTGGTCGACCGCGCGCTGCGCCACCTGTTGGTGGACGTGCAGGGGAACACCCACCGGTCGGAGTTCTGCATCGACAAGCTGTACAGCCCCGACAGTTCCACAGGCCGGTTGGGACTGGTGGAACTGCGCAGCTTCGAGATGCCGCCGCATGCGCAGATGAGCCTCGTGCAGCAGTTGCTGCTGCGCACCCTGATCGCCTGGTTCTGGAGGGAGCCTTACCGTGCCGGCCTGGTGCGCTGGGGCACCAAGCTGCACGACCGCTTCCTGCTGCCGCAGTTCGTGGCGCAAGACATCCAGGATGTGGTGGCGGAACTGCGCGAGGCCGGCTACGCCTTCGAGGACAGCTGGTTCGCCCCGCATCTGAACTTCCGCTTCCCCAAGATCGGCGCCGTCAGCCAGCGCAGCCTGAGCCTGGAGCTGCGCACCGCGCTGGAACCCTGGAACGTGCTGGGCGAGGAGCCGGGCGGCGGCGGCACCGTGCGCTATGTCGACAGCAGCCTGGAGCGCATCCAGGTGCGCATGACCGGCATGGTGGGCGACCGCTACGCCGTCACCTGCAACGGCCGCCGCGTTCCCCTGCACCCCACGGGCACGGAGGGGGAGTACGTGGCGGCCGTGCGCTATCGCGCCTGGCAGCCACCGGGATGCCTGCATCCGACTATCCCCGTGCATACTCCGTTGGTATTCGATATTTTGGATTTGTGGACCGAACGGTCCGTCGGCGGTTGCACCTATCACGTCGCCCATCCAGGAGGGCGCAACTTCACCACCTTCCCGGTCAATGCCAATGAGGCCGAAGGGCGCCGGCTGGCGCGCTTCACCCCATTCGGGCACACGCCGGGTCCCATGCCCACACCGCCGGAAACACGGAACCCGGATTACCCCATGACCCTAGACTTGAGACTTGGCTGAGCGGGATTTGCCAGAATCCGCCTCCCAACAGCCGCCGGAACAGCCCTCGCTGTTCAGTGACGCCGGCGACCTCGGCTACGGCATCGGCCCCGTCTTTGACGAGATGGTGACCGGCACGGGGCATCTGCGTCCGCATTGGCAGCAGTTCTTCGCCGCCCATGGTCCGTTCACACCGGAGCAGATGGCGGCGAAGTGGGCGGCGGCGCGCCAGCGGCTGTTCCTGAACGGCGTGACCTTCAACTCCTACCGCGACCCCCAGGGGACGGAGCGGCCCTGGCCGCTGGACCCCGTACCCCTGCTGCTGTCGGCGGCGGAGTGGCAGGTCATTGGCGCCGGGCTGGTGCAGCGCGCCCGCCTGATCGAGAAGGTGCTGGAGGATTTCTACGGACCGCAGCGGCTGCTGGCCGATGGCACCGTTCCGCCCGCCCTGCTCTATGCCGACCCGGGTTATCTGCGGGCCTGCCAGGGCCTGGACGTGCCCGGCGGGCGGCGGCTGCTGCTGTTCGCCGCCGACCTGGTGCGCGACGGCGACGGCCAGTGGCGGGTGCTGACCTGCCGGACCGAGGCGCCGACCGGCGTGGGCTACGCCCTGGAAAACCGGGCGGTGCTGAGCCAGACCCTGGCCGACCCCTTCCGCGCCTGCAACGTGGAGCGGCTGTCGCCCTTCTTCGAGACGCTGCGCGCCTCGCTGGCACGGGTGGCCCCGCAATGTTCCGGCGTGGATGGCCATCCCCGCGCCGTGCTGCTGACCCCTGGTCCCTATAACGAAGCCTATTTCGAACACGCCTACCTCGCCCGCCACCTGCGCATGACCCTGGCGGAAGGGGCGGACATGGTGGTGCGCGACCAGGCCGTCTATCTCAAGACCTTGGCGGGGCTGGAGCGGGTGGACGTCATCCTGCACCGGGTGGACGACGCCTTCTGCGACCCGCTGGAACTGCGGGTGGACAGCGCGCTGGGCGTGCCCGGCCTGCTGCAGGCGGTGCGCGCCGGATCAGTCGCGGTGGTCAACGCCCTGGGGTCGGGCATGGCGGAAAGCACGGCGCTGCTGTCCCACATGCCGGCCCTCAGCCGCCGCCTGCTGGGCCAGGAGTTGCTGCTGGCCGACGTGCCGACCTACTGGGGTGGCGACCCGGCGCAGCGGGAGATCCTGCTGTCGCAGTTGGACCGGATGGTGGTGCGCCCGGCCTTCTCCAGCCTGCCCGGATCGGTATCGAACGGGCCGGATCTGGAGGGGGAGGCGCGCGAGGCCTTGGCCGCCCGCATTCGCGCCCGACCGCAGGACTGGGCGGGCCAATTGCCGGTGGCCCCCTCCACGGCGCCCCTGTGGCGCGACGACCGGGTTGAGCCGCGACCCCTGGTGGTGCGCGCCTTCCTGTGCGCCAGCGGCGACGACGGCTGGAGCGTCATGCCTGGTGGCTTGGTGCGCATCAGCGCCGATGCGCGCCATGCCGCCGTTTCGCTGCAGGAAGGGGCTGGATCCAAGGATCTGTGGATCGTGGGGGCACAGCCACCGGGCACCATCCGCCGCCTGGTTTCCGCCCCACCCGACGGCGCGCGGGAACCCAGCCCCGTGCCCGGCAACCTGCCCAGCCGGGCCGCCGACCACCTGTTCTGGGTCGGGCGTTACGCGGAGCGGGCGGCGGCCGCCGTGCGGCTGCTGCGCGGCGCCACCCTGCGCCTGTCCGACGACAGCCGCCCGTCCGCGCGGGAAGAGCTGCCGCCCCTGCTGCGCCTAATGGGCCGTGCCTCCCTCATCCCGCAGGAGATCGCGCAGCTACCGGATAGCGACGCGTTGCGCGGCATGCGCCAGGCGCTGGAAATCGCTGTCGACCCCGTCAACCCCGGTGGTCTGGTGGCCACCACCCTCCGCCTGCGCCGCGCCATGGGCAGCGTGCGCGACCGCCTGCCCTCCGACACCCGCCAGGTGCTGAGCCGGCTGGACGCCATCGGCGCCGGCCTGGTGAAGGCCGACCGCGCCGCGCTGGCCTTGCTGCTGGACGATTTCAGCCAAGTGCTGGCGGCGCAGATGGGACTGGAGCTGGACGGCATGCCGCGCGGTGCCGGCTGGCGCTTCCTGGTGCTGGGCCGCCGGCTGGAACGGTCGATCGACGCCGTGGAGCGCTTGCAGGCCAGCGGCGTCGCCGCCGAGCGCGCGGACGCCGCCACGCTGGAAGTGCTGCTGGAACTGGCGGAAGCCGGCCCCGCCTATCGTGAGCGCTTCCCCGTGGGTGTGCAGCGTGACGCGGCGCTGAGCCTGCTGCTGACGGATTCGGAGCACCCGCATTCCCTGCTGTTCCAGCTGGAAACCGTGCGCCGCCAGGTCACCCGCCTCCCTTCCCTGCCCATCGTCGGCACGACCGACGACGCCGACCCGCTGGCCCGCCTGGCCGATCAGGTGGCCCAGGCCAGCTATCGCCTGCAGGATCTGGCGCTGACCCGCGACATGGGCCTGCTGAGCGCCACCCTGTTCCAGTTGGGCTGGTCGCTGCCCACCATGTCCAACCTGCTGTCACAAGCCTATTTCAGCCATGTCCACGCCCGTGCCGCCTGAGGCCCCCCCCTTGGCGCCCGTGCGCTATCGCTGCCGCCACACCACGCGGTACAGCTACACGGTGCAGGTCGTCTCCTCCCAATTGGTCGCCCATCTGGCGCCACGGGACGTGCCGGGCCAGGAGGCCCGGGTGGTGGAAACGCTGATCGACCCCGCCCCCGCCGTGGTGGCGGCCCGGCGCGATTGGCTGGACAACCCCGTCAGCTACGTCGCCATCGACACGCCGCACCTGGACCTGTCGGTCACGGTGGAGCTGGATGTGATCCTGACACCGCGACCGGCGCCAGACCTGGACACCACTCCGGCGTGGGAGGAGATCGCGGTCATCGCGCCCACCCAGCTGGCAGTGGCGGAATTCCTAGAGTCTTCCCCCCGCTTGCCCCTGCCCAGCCCGGAGCTGTCGACCTTCGCCGAAGACAGCTTCCCCGCCGGCCGGCCCGTCGGCGCCGGCGCCCGGGACCTGATGTCCCGCATCCACGCCGACTTCTCCTTCGACGCCACCGCCACCAGCGTGACCACGCCGGTGCGGGAGGTGCTGGCCCTCAAGCGCGGCGTCTGCCAGGACTTCGCCCATCTCATGATTGGCGCCTTGCGCGCGCTGGGCCTGCCCGCCCGTTATGTCAGCGGCTATCTGCGCACCTTGCCGCCGCCGGGCCAACGCCGCCTGCAAGGGGCGGACGCCAGCCACGCCTGGGCGCAGGTCTGGTGTGGACCTGCCGCCGGCTGGGTGGACATGGATCCCACCAACGACACCCTGATCGACCGCAACCACATCACGCTGGCCTATGGCCGGGACTATGACGATGTCTGCCCCCTGCGCGGGGTCATCCTGGGCGGCGACGCGCACGCCCTGTATGTCAGCGTCGACGTCGAGGAACAGGACGACGAGCCGCTGACGGAACCGCAACGGCAGGCCCAGTCGCAGGGCCAGCAGGGCCAGTGGCAGACGCAGGGATCTGTCGGGTGAGGCCGGCTAGGCTATCCCGATGCGGCCGCGCAGGTCGGCGCGGGTGAAGCGCAACGCGTTCTCAGGCACCTCGGACCAGCTGCCGACGAAGTCACCGGCGATGTAGTGGAATCCCGCCCCATCAGCGTAGGAGGCCATCAGGGTGGTGTCCGCCCCCTCCACGCCAGTGCGCAGACGCAAGCGCAAGGCCTCGTGGGCGAAGCGCGACAGCTCCAGGCCCCAGCGTTTGGGCGTGGCGCCGGGTGGCAACAGCAAGGTGGCGATATAGACGCCGGCCGCCGACAGGGCCGGCAGATCATGGCAGCCGCATTCCACCAGCACAATGACCACGCGGCTGAACTGCTTCAGGAAACTCACGATCTCCGCGGCACGGCTGACCGGCACGCCCTGGGGCAGGCCGATGATCTGGAAAGCGAGGAAAGCCACCAGTTCCTTGGGGATGGCCTGCAAGGCCGCCGCGTATTCCCGTCGCCGGACAATGCCGGCCAGGGTTTCGAAATGCACCGGAACCGACAGGAAGCAACGGAACTGGTTGCGGTAAAGCTCGTCGTACACCTGCATGGTCTGGCGCAGCACCTCCAAATCCAGGGCCAGAATCTGCTGCGCGTCCTGCGGGTCGGCGACGCAGTCATAGCCCCACAGGGGCAGGCGCCCCCGGCGCGGCCGCATGGGACGCGCCAGATAGATCGACAGCACCTCCTTGCGCACGTCCCAGATGGGGCGGTAGACCACTTCCACCGGCTGTTCCTGTTGGGCCACATGGCCCCAAGGGGACGCGTAATCGGATCCCGGGCCCGGCTCCGTCACGGCCGTTCCGGCGGCCAGCGCCGCGGCGGCGCCCAGCATCTCATGCAGAGTGCTGCTCTGGAACAGCACCTCGCCCCCAACCTCATGCACAGCGGAATGGACGCGGACGGCGGCGGTGTCGACATCGCCCAGCAACAGGCGCTGGAGTTGTTCCACCAGCTTGGCGCAGACCAGACCGGCCGCCGCCCGGTCCAACTGGGCGAAGACGACGATGTAGCCTTCCTCGCCATAGCGGAACCAGGCGTCGTTGGGCGCCAGCATCTGCCCCAACAGGCGTTCGGCCAGTATGTGGACGCGCTCCGCCACCCGTGGCCATCGGGTGCCCAGGCGGGTCCGCAGGCTGTCCAGTCCCACCATGTGCAGGCTGCCGGCGGCGGCCTGGGTCTGAGCCTGGAAGATGGCGCGCAGCTTGGGCGCAGCTTCCGTGAAGTGCCCGGCACCCGCTTCCTGTTGCGCCAACCCGTCCATGAACACGACCCCCACAACCCTGCGTGTCTTTTCACCCACAGTGTGGGGGCCGGAGATTAACAAAGGCTTGTGAAGGACCCCATCCCTTGGGATAGGGTTAGCCGCGCCAGGCCACCAGCACCGCGCCCAGGGCGATAAAGGCCACGCCCAGCCAGTTGGGCAGGCTGAGCCTCTCCCCCAGGAACAGCGTGCCGAACAGGGCCACCAGCACCACGCTCATCTTGTCGATGGGCGCCACCCGCGCCGCCTCCCCCAGTTTCAGCGCCCGGAAGTAGCAGAGCCAGGAGCCGCCGGTGGCCAGGCCCGACAGCGTCAGGAACAGATAGCTGCGGGCGGATACGCTGGCCGGCGGCTGCCATTGGCCGGTCAGTGGCAGCAGGGCGGCAATCACCAGCAGGATCACGGCCGTGCGCACCAGGGTGGCGTAGTCTGAATTCACCCCATCCACCCCCACCTTGGCCAGGATGGCGGTCAGGGCGGCGAAGACGGCCGACAGGATGGCCCAGAATTGCCAGGAGTGTGTCATGGGCCGTGCCCCATAGCTGATTGTCGATGCCGCTCATGAGATATTGCGCGGCCTGGGCTTACCCAACCTCCCCCATCGAGGGTCCCATGCTGAAGCTCAAAAGTCCCTATGGTGCGCGGTCTATTCGGTAAAGGTCCGCCACGGGGCCTTGATAGACGGGAACCAAACCGGCGACGGGCAGCCGCGCGGGACCGTCGGGGTGAAGGAAAAGGACGCGATCGAAGCGGTGCCGCCAGTCGGCCCACCAGCGGCCATCTGGCTGGTCGAGCTGCGCCGCCGGCACCGGTTCCCATATCTGCGTGTCGCTGGGGCGGTGATCTGGCCGGATTTGCAGGGGCGTGGCGCTGAAGGTCAGCGGATTCAGGGTGGAATGCTCAACCACCGTCAAGGCGGCCCAGTGCCAAAACACCACTTCCCGATGGCATGAGGCGCCGGTGCCATGGCGGGGCGGGTTCGCCAAGATGACCGGCAGGACACGCCGCCCCCGCCAATCATCCGGAATGGCGGTCAGCAGGCCATCCAGGGGCCGGCCGCAGTCCCGCCAAGCCATCGTCACGGTGCCCAGCAAGACAATGACGGCGGCCCCGGCCCCGGCCATCACCGGCAGCCGTTCCCCAGGCCCAAGCCTAACCCGGCACGACGCCAGCAGCAGGAACGCCACCAGGACCGGCAAGCGGGTGTGCATGATCACCACGCCTGATATGACGGGCGGCGTCAATAAAGCCATCACCCCGTCAGGCAGCAAGGGGACCCCGGGCACTTCTCACAATGGAAACGCGCCGGCCAGCGACCAGAAACCCGACAAGGGCCAGCCACGCCACGCCCCGGCAGGGGCGCCTCCATGAACACAACCCAAGGTGATTTGACGACGTCGAGCATCGACTGAGAACCAGGCGGCTCAAACCCGCCGTTGGCGACAACGGGAACCCCTAAAGTGGGCAAGGCAAGGCCAAGCGGAATTGCCGCGAGCGCCAGTAGAGCGGCGGCGTCCCGCCATTTTCGGGGTGGATAGGCCGGGTCCCGCCCCATGGGAAGGCGAAAGCCGACCTCGAACCAGAAGGCCGCCGCCGCGAGCACCCCGAACGCCATGGCATGGGCGACCATCACGGCCCCCCCGATCAGGGCGATGAGCGGCAAACGCAGCCATAGCCGCCAATGTCGCGTGCTCAACCAGAAGGCCAAGCCCCACAGCGCCAGACCAAGGCCGAACAAAAAGTTCACCAAGCCGTGCTGGAACGGCAGACCGTAGAGGATTGGATAGGCCAGGATGCCCGCATACCAGGGTCCGGCCGCACCGGAGGAACCCAAACGGCGCGCCAGGGCCCAGGTCCCGGAAATCTGAAGCAACATCGTGGCAAGGATGAATACCTTGCCCGCCCACCACGGCGAAAGCGGGCCGACCAAGGCTGGCGTGACCAAATCCATGGCCAGGTTCATGTTGGGGCGAAGACTCCAGTCCAACTCATACAAGCGCTGGAGATCCGGGTCCTGGCTATAGCGCGCCTCGACCACCACCCGGGCCAGATGCTCCGGATAGTCGACCAGTGGCGGAACAGTGACCGCCAGCACCGGCAGCAGGGACGCCACCAAAAGCGCGAGGCCCACTGCGCGGAAAGCCCAGCGCTCCGCACGGCGGGACGCCGCTCCCTCCCCCATGACGCTCAATTCTCATCCCCCGTGGCAGACGAGCCCGTGCCGAGGGATTGAAATTCGATGGGTATTTTCTGAATGACGGTGGCAGTTTTGCCGGTGGCCAGCAGGGGGATTTCATCGCAATAAGCGACGGAAATGGTGATGCTCGGCCCCATGTGGCCGGCCAGTTCCTCCATCATCCGCCTCATCCCGTCGCTTGAGTGGGTGGGGCTTTTGGCGATACGAAGGGTCATGGCCGCTCGCGTCTCCTGGATCACCTGGAACTGCCGAACCACGGAACTGTGATCCTTGAAGAAATGGCTAAAGAACGTGCCGGGGATCCAGCGTCCGTCCGGAGTGAGGATGACGGCCTGGGCGCGGCCTTGAATCCGGCCAATGCGCGGCAAGCCCCGTCCGCAGGGGCACGGCGTGGACTCGTCCAGCGCCTCCGCCAGATCCCCCACCCGATACCGAATCAGCGGGACGGAAAAATTGTTGAGGTCGGTGACCACCACTTCTCCGACCTCCCCCGGCAGGGCGGGACGACCGTCCTTCAGGATCTCGACGATGTAACTTTCCGCCATGACATGATGGCCGGCCGCGTGGTCGCATTCGTAAGCGATACCGGAGAATTCCCGGGCGCCATATTTGTCGAAGGACCGCGCCCCCAAATATCGGCTGATGGCCGCCCGGGTCTGGTCGGCCAAGATCTGACCGGAACTCATGATCGCCGCAGGACGGAACGGCTCAAGGCCATGTGCCTCCGCATGGCGAACCAGATAATCAAAGCTTTCGGCGTAACCATCGACAAGGACGGGGCGATGGCGCCGCATGCGTTCGATGGTCGCCGCCATGGTCGCCTCGCGCATTTCGAACGCCGGGATGAACAAGCGGCGCATCAGCCAGGCGTCCAAGCGCTCACGGACCGCCTGGGTCCAACTCATCCCCAAGGTCTGGTGCCACAGCCTCACCTGCCGATCGCCGAACCGCCACCCCGTCCACTCCATGGCCCGTAGCGTGGTGGCGAACCGCATTTCAAGCTGGTGCCGGTCCGCATAGATCGTGAAGGGTTCTCCGGTGGACCCGCTGGTGGTGACCCTCAGCATGCGCTGCTTGTCATGGTCGTCGGAAAACAAATCAAAATGGAGGTTGGCCCGCACGTCCGCCTTGGAAAGAAGCGGCAGCTTGCCAAGGTCGTTCAGTGAGCGGATGTCCGTGGGGGTCAAATCCAGCGCCCGCATGCGTTCCCGGTAGTAGGGAACCTGGTGGTATGCGTGGCGGATCAAGCGTCGCAACTTCGCTTCCTGCAAGGCGCGCAGGGCGGCGGGACTTTGCCATTGGCTGGCCAGGAGAAGCTGATAGAGATGCCGGGTTCTGGATGTGATCATCCACGCATGCAGGGGCATGGAGTGGAAATAGAGCGCGCGCAAGGCGCGCCGCCAGAGGGGCAAATGGGGGGATACGCGCTCCGGATGGGCAGACGGATGCGTGGCCAGGTTCAGCCGTAACAGTGGCTCGCTTGGTCTGCCGCGCCAGCGGTATTCGATCAGGGCCCGAGGAAGATCAGCGAGCACCCGGCCAATGACGCGCAATGGCAGAGGGTTGATGAAGGACTGTCCCGCTTGACGCTCCACAAACAGGGTTTCCACCTCCTCCACCTCATAGCCCTTCGCCTCCGCCGCCACGCGGACGAAAGTCTGGAAGAAGTTGTACCGGCCACGATGGGCCAGCAGGTCCCGCAGCGTCTCCCGCTCGGTGATGATGAATCCGGACTTGTTGTCCCGCGCCCGCATGCCGAAACAGACATTCAGGAGAACGTTCAGGCCGCGGCTGAGGAGGTAGCGGCCGTCGCGCAAGCGGCCGATGGAACTGCGCACACCTTGCACCACATCTGCCTTGCTCGCCTTGAGTTGGCGGTATAGGCGCCAGATTTCCTGGGGCGGATTTTGCAGGTCCGCGTCGATCAGAACCACAAAGCGGCCGCGCGCGGCCCCCACGCCGCTGCGCCACCCGCCCTCGATGCCCTGGTTCACGGGATGGTACAGGCCAATCACCGTCCCGGGATTGGCCTCGGCCAGGGCGGCGATGCGCGCGGCCGTGTCGTCACGGGAAGCATCGTCGATCAGGATGAGCTCGCCATCAAGCTCATGGCGGTGGAAAACGGTCAGGACCTGCTTCGCCAGTTCAGCCACATTGTCCGCTTCATTGTGGCAAGGAGCGATAACCGACAGTTCCAGCCGGGACGAGACCGCGTTCATCGACGCATCCCGAGGTAGGTCACGGCCAGCCCGTCCTCAAACGCCGTGGTTGCTCTCCAACCCAGGATCTGGGCAGCGCGCGCCACGGTGCCCACCCGCCGGCTGCCTTCCGTCCAATCGGCCGCCCGCCACTCTGGCGGCCGGTTCAGGCCGGTCGCCTCGGTGATGGCGGAGACCACCTCGATGATGCTCCGACCGATGCCGGAGGCGATGTTGATCGGCTGGGGGCCTGTGTCCACCCGCGCCGCACGCAGCAGCGCGTCCACCACATCGCCGACGTACACGTAATCCAGCTCCTGTTTGCCGGACCCATTGATCTGGGCCGCGTGTCCCGCCAATAGGCGCTCGAAGCTGCGGACGATCACCGACTTATAGCCGCCTTCGGCGAATTGCCGGGGACCGTAGGTGAAAAACAGACGCAGGCAGGCGACGGCTATGCCGTGAGCCTGCTGGAAATGATCAGCGATATGCTCCCCCGCCAGCTTGGCGATACCATAGGGGGTCAGCGGCCGGGGCAGGTCCGCCTCGTCCAACACATCCCCCCCCATGCCGCCATGGGCATAGAGGGAAGAGGTGAAAACGATCTTCTTAACGCCTGCGGCGACCGCCGCTTCGAACAGGCGCCAGGTGCCCTGGACATTGACCGTCCAGACCCGATCCGGAGTTTCGATCGCCTGGTTATGTTTCTCGGCCGCCAGATGGAACAGGATATCAGTGCCGCGCAGGAAGTCGGACAGCTCCGCCACGGAGAGGGCGGAGAAGTCCGCTTCGCGGCGGTCCAGACGCGGGTCCGCCAGCCAAGGGCCCAGGTTATCCCATCGCCCCGCCCGCAAACTATCCAGGGCCTTGATCCGGTCGATTCCCCCCCTGAAAAGCGCATCGACCAAATGGCTGCCGATAAAGCCCGCCGCCCCCGTAATGGCGACGCGTCCCAAACCCGCGTCGCCAACCCCGCCCATCATGGCATTCCCCATCTGTGACCACGCCAGCGACATGCCCGCTTCCCCCGCGGTTATGCAAACTGGACATGGGAAGTGAATTATAAATCAAACATAGACGTGATTTCTGGTCGCGTTCCCGGCTTTTGCCGGCGCCGGCCATCAGCCTGCGGCTAGCGGGCGGCGGGCGATGGCGACCAGTTGCCATCCTCCATGGCTCCAGGCCGGCTGTAGCCGGAACAAGTGGCGGAAAAGGGTGATGCCCGCGCGCGCCAATGTGGACGGCTTGCCGCGCAGGTCATCAATCAGCCGACGCCCACGTAAGGTGATCAACAGCTTATAGAGGTTGAAAAACGGCCATCCCGACGCCCGGACCCGCTCCACTTCGAACCCAGCCTCCTTCAATAGTTCGCGCAGATCCTGCCGCGAATAATGGCGGCGGTGTCCAATATGGCGGTCGTACGCCGTGCGGGGGCCGGCGGGAACCGTCACCAGCAACACGCCCCCTGGGGCGATGGCAGACCGGGCGTGGCGCAGCAGAGTGCCGGGCGCGTCCACATGCTCCAGGACCTCGCTGCAGATCGCATGCGTGGCCCAACCGGATAAGGGCGCCAATTCCTCCGCGTTTCCCTGCAGGTCGCAGACCAGCAGATGGGCATCCGCCAACCGCGCCTGGCCTGCGGCGATGGCAATGGCGCTGGCGTCGACCCCGGCCAAGGCCGTTCCCGGGAAACGCGACGCCAAGTCCATCAAGGTAAGTCCTATACCGCAGCCGATGTCGAGAAGGCGGGAATGAGGACCAAGCCCCGTGGCGGCCAAGTCGGCTTCGATAAGACGCGTCCTGAAGGCGGATGAGGGATTGGCGGCACGGGCGCTCCCATAGTCTGTCCAGAGGCGATCCCAGTCATCTGGGGCGCCCTGACCCAACGTTCGCGGATATCTAGCCGCCGATACGGCGTCGCCAACGGCCACGTTGGTCGACTTACGAATGGCGTCACCGGCCATTGCCCCACGTCTCCTTACCGACCCATGCAAACAAAGAACGTCTCCGCATTTTCGACGATATCGATCAACACTGCCACTACGATCACGAATTCGTTGCACGATTGGCCAGGGCAGAAGACGCGGCATGCTTCGTCTTTATGTCGGAAGCGTTGGATGCTCAGTATACGGCCGGCAGTGCGGCCCGGAACCGCCAGCAGCGTGTCACGGGTAAGGTTCCTCGTGCCTTATCGACCGGATGACCCGCGCCGGGTTGCCCCCGACCAGGGTGTCGGGCGGGACGTCCCTGGTGACCACCGCCCCCGCCGCGATGACGGAATTCTCCCCCACCGTCACGCCGCCGATGACGATGGCGCCGGCACCGATCCAGACGTTCCGTCCGATCACGATGGGCTTGCCGATGGTGACGGCGCGGCGCTGCGATGGGTTCAGCGGATGGCCCGTGGTGATGAGGCTGACGTTCGGCCCGATCATCACGTCGTCGCCGATGTCCAACCCGCCCAGGTCGTAGAACGTGCAGTTCTGGTTGATGAAGACATTGCGGCCCACCCGGATCTCGTTTCCACCGGCGGTGTGGAAGGGTGGGATCAGGGAGAAGCCGTCGTCCACCTTGGCGCCGATCAGCTCGCTGAACAGCGCCCTGATCGCATCGGCATCGTCGAAGGTCAGGCGGTTCAGCCTGGCGGTGAGGGCCATCGCCCGCCTGACGTTCGCCACCATGGCAGCCGATTCCGGCGTCCTGCGGTGTATGATCCTGGTGCGGTCCTCATTCGACATTCTTCTTTTCCCCGAAGAGCGTTGGAGGAACAGGGTGTTGGAGAAACAAGATACTGCCAGGACCTGTCAGCGCCGGGCTGTTAAATTCCCCCGTGGACGCGAAACCACAGGAAACCCATGGCCCACGAACCCAAAGACCTTCAGGCGACGCTGGCAACGGCGGTGCCCGACCTGGAGTTGACCTTCAAACCCATGTTCGGTGGCATCCTGGCCTATGCCGAGGGCAAGCCCGTCGCCTCCCTGTCCGACGTTGGCCTGGCGCTCAAGCTGGCGGGCGCGGACCAGGCGGCGTTGCTGGCCCTGCCGGGCGCCAAGCCCTTGCGGTACGGCCCGGACCAGCCGCCCAGCAAGACTTACGTCGTGGTGCCGGACGCCCTGCTGGCCGACGCGCCGGCGTTGCGCAACTGGGTGCGCCGGGCGGCGACCACGGCGGCCAAGGCGCCGGCCAAGAAGCCTCAGAAAACCTGAAGGCCGATTACCCCCGCGAAAATTGGAAACACTCTCCGCCATCTGCATGGTTGACGACCGCCCGCCAGGCTGCTGATAGTCGCGGAAATTCGACATGGCTGCCCGCGGCCGGCCTTGATCCAAAAAGCAGTCCCTGGCCCGCGGCCCGGGGGCGGATGTAACAAGCGTCCGCGAGCACCCCGCTTTCCCGCGACTGGACCGGGGGCGGACGGGCGCATTCGGGGAACACCCATGTTCGATATCGCCAGCGTTGATTGCACCGATTCCTCGGCCCCGGCCGAATTCGTGCGTTCCCTGCACGAAACCGGCTTCGCCGTGTTGCGCAACCACCCCATCGATCCGGCGCTGATCGACCGCCTGTACCGGGAATGGGCGGCTTTCTTCGCGTCGGAGTCCAAGATGGACCACCTGTTCTCGCCCGAGACGCAGGACGGCTATTTCCCCTTCCGGTCGGAAAACGCCAAGGACAGCCCCGTCAAGGACCTGAAGGAGTTCTATCACGTCTACCCCAACCGCCCCCTGCCGGCGGGCGTGAAAGAGGCGACGAAGGCCATGTACGCGGCCCTGACCCAGCTGGGCGCCGACCTGCTGGGCTGGATTCAGGAGAACGCCCCGCCCGAGGTGGCGGCCAAGTTCTCCGTGCCGCTGCCCCGGATGATGGTGGGCAGCACGCAGAGCCTGTTCCGCGTGCTGCACTACCCGCCCCTGGCCGAGGGGTTCGAACCGGGCGCCGTGCGCGCCGCGGCGCATGAGGACATCAACCTGATCACCCTGTTGGTGACGGGCAGCGAGCCCGGCCTGCAAGCCAAGGACACCGCCGGCAATTGGCACGACGTGCCCTGCGACGCCGGCATGATCGCCGTCAATGGCGGCGATATGTTGAAGGAGGCGTCGGCCGGCCACTTCCCGGCGACCACCCACCGCGTGGTGAATCCGCCGCCGGAGCACAACGTCTCGCGCTATTCCATGCCCATGTTCCTGCATCCCCGTCCGGACGTGCGCCTCAGCGACGCCTACACAGCCGGAGAGTACCTGGACCAGCGGCTGCGCGAGATCGGCCTGAAGAAGTAAAAGGATGCGGCACGGGGCCGGTGGCCTTGGGCGCCAGGTTCGGTGTAGGAAGGGGGGGCCATCCGGCCCCCCTTCGCCTTTTCGGGACCAGCCCATGACCGACCGCCCGTCCGCGACCGCCCCCATCGACCGCCTGCTGGGCATCATGGCCAAGCTGCGCGATCCCGATGGCGGCTGCCCCTGGGATCTGGAGCAGGACTTCCCCACCATCGCCCCACACACCATCGAGGAGGCGTACGAGGTGGCCGACGCCATCCAGCAGGGCGACATGCCGGCCCTGAAGGAAGAGCTGGGCGACCTGCTGTTCCAGGTGGTGTTCTACGCCCAGATGGCCAGCGAGCGGGGCCTGTGGGATTTCAACGACATCACCACGGCGCTGAGCGACAAGATGGTGCGCCGCCATCCCCATGTGTTCGGTGAGCAGGTCGGCGCGGTGGCCGACGCCACCGACCAGGTGAAGAATTGGGAGGCGCAGAAGGCCGGCGAGCGTGCGGCCAAGGCTGCCGCCAGCGGCGCCAAGGCCTCCGCCCTCGACGGCGTCATCAACGGCCTGCCGGCCCTGACCCGGGCGGTGAAGCTGCAGAAGCGCGCGGCCCGCGTGGGCTTCGACTGGACCCAGGCCAAGGAAATCCTGGACAAGATCGAGGAAGAGATCGGCGAGCTGCGGGCGGAGATGGAACACGCGGTGCCGGAGCAGGCCCGCATGCAGGATGAGTTGGGCGACCTGGTGTTCGCGCTGGCCAACTTGGCCCGCCATATCGACGTCGATCCCGAAACCGCGCTGCGCGGCACCAACGCCAAGTTCGAGCGGCGCTTCCGCCAGATCGAGGCATGGCTGGCCGAAGGCGGGCGCGGCCCGGCCGAGGCGACCCTGGAAGAGATGGAAGCCCTCTGGCAGAAGGCCAAGGGCCTGGAACGCACCGGCGCCTGACGCCGGCACGCATGATCAAAACAAGGAGGCAGTTCCCATGAGTTACGCCCCGCCCCACGTGCCCGGAATCGTGCTGATCTCCGGCGCCACCGGTGATTTCGGCACCGCCTTCGCCCGCCGCTTCGCGGCCCTGGGCAGCCGGCTGGTGCTCACCGGCCGGAATGAGGAGAAGCTGAAGGCCCTGGCCGACAGCCTGAACGTGCCCACCCACACGCTGGCCTTTGACGTGCGCGACCGCAAGGCCATGGAGGCGGCGGTCGCCAGCATCCCGGCCGACTTCGCCGAGATCGACCTGCTGATCAACAACGCCGGCCTGGCTCTGGGCATGGAACCCGCCTACAAGGTCAACCTGGACGACTGGGAGGTCATGGTCGATACCAACGACAAGGCGTTGGCGATCATGACCGGCCTGATATTGCCGGGTATGGTGGAGCGCGGGCGCGGCCACATCATCAACCTCAGCTCCACCGCCGGCAGCTATCCCTATCCCGGCGGCCACGTCTATTGCGCCTCCAAAGCCTTCGTCACCCAGTTCAGCCTCAGCCTCCGCGCCGACCTGCTGGGCACCGGCGTGCGCGTCACCTCGGTGGAGCCGGGCATGGTGGAGACCAGCTTCAGCCTGGTGCGCTTCAAGGGCGATGCGGAGAAGGCCGCCAAGGTCTATGCCGACACCACGCCGCTGACGGCGGAGGACGTGGCGGAGTCGGTGACCTGGGCCGCCACCCTGCCCCCACACTTCAACGTCAACCGCGTGGAGATCATGCCCACCGTCCAGGCCCCCGCCGGCCTGGCCGTGCATCGCTTCAAGAAAAACTGACGTGACGCGCCCCGGCGTGAACCCGGCGTGAAAGACCGGCCCGCCTTGGCACGCCCCCGTTTGTCTGAGAAGATGACGGCGATGGGGTCCAGGCGGGCCTTTTTCTTATGATCCATGGGTGCCTGATGGCCGAATTGCCGTTCTTTACCGTCATCATGCCCACCCACAAGCGCGCCATCCTGTTGCGCCGCGCCCTGGCATCGATCAATGCCCAGCGCGAGGGTGTGGGCGGGGTGGAGATCCTGGTGATCTCCGACGCCGTCGACGGCGACACCGACGCCGCCTGCGCCGACCTGCTGACCCCCGCCGACATGTATGTCCGCCGCAACGGCAGGCCCGGTCCCTCCGCCAGCCGCAACCTGGGACTCAGCCTGGCCAAGGGCCGCTATATCATCTTCCTGGATGATGACGACGCCTGGCACGACGGCTTCCTGGCCGCCCTGCTGGCCCAGCCGGCGGTACAGCAGGGGCAGGCGGTTTATTTCAATTTTTCGATCGTGAATGAGCGGCGCGGGGCCGACGCCGCCCTGTTGTCGGAGGGTGGGGCCGACCTGGCCGGACGCCTGAACGACGACATCTACCTGAAGAACCAGATCCCCGTCTGCTGCTTCGCCTTCCCCCGCGCCCTGCTGGCCGGCCTGGTCTTCGACACCCACATGCGGGCATATGAGGACTGGGAGTTCATGCTGGCCGTCTACGGCCGGCAGACGGCCCGGCATGTGCCGGTCATGGGCGCCCGCATCTTCAAGGACAGCGGAGCGGAGTCCGAACGGCGCGGCGTCAGCCAGCAGTCCCACGACTACAACGCCGTGTTCGACTACCTCTACGTCTATCGCCGCCACGCCGCCCCCACGCCGGAGTTGGGCCAGCGGCGGGCCGAGCTGCTGAACGGCTTCAGCATTCCCGTCACCCCCGACCTGCTCTGACGGGACCCATGCCCCACGATCTGGACGCCCTGGAAAGCCGCACCCTGTTCTGCCTGTGGACGGGGCATGAGGAGATGTCGGACGACCGCCTGCGGGCCTTATGGACCGTCTTCCGCACCACCGGCTGCGCCGTCGCTTTCGTCAACCGCGACACGCTGGGGGAATGGGTGCGCCCGGAACATCCGCTGCACCCGGCCTGGCCCCACCTCAGCGCCACGCACAAGGCGGACTATCTGCGCTGCTATCTGATGCACCACTACGGCGGCGGCTACACCGACATCAAGACCACGACGGCCAGGTGGACGCCCTTCTTCCAGCAGCTGGCGCGGTCGGACAAGCTGGCCCTGGGCTACCAGGAACTGCCCAACGGCGTCGCCCCCATCGCGGGAGAGTTTGGGGACCTGCTGCGCCGCTCCCACGCTGACCTCATCGGCCTGTGCGCCTTCATCTTCCGCCGGGGCACGCCGCTGACCACCGCCTGGCTGGAACGGACGGAGGCCCTGCTGGACGCCAAGCTGCCGGAACTGCGGCGCCACCCCGCCATCCACCCCCTGGACCGCCAAGGCATCCTGCTGCCCGACGGCACGCCCTCCCCCTATCCGCTGAAGTGGACGGAGCTGCTGGGCGACATCTTCCATCCCCTGGTCTATGAGTTCAGGGAGCGGATCCTACAGGCCCCCATTCAGCCCAGCTTCGCCCGCTACCGCTAACCCGCCGGTACCGCCGTGGCATGGGCGTTCCAGTCCGGCGCATCCGCATCCCCCAAGTGCTTCAGGAAAAAGCCGTACTGCTTGCGCAGGGCGTAGCGGATGGGGCCGGTGGAGCGGCCGGCGGAGTGCCCCTCGCCCGGCACCACCAGCAGGTCGAAGGTCTTGTCCGCCTTGATCAGGGCGTTCACCACCTGCATCGTGGACGACGGGTCGACGTTGTCGTCCAGTTCGCCCACCACCAGGGCCACCTGGCCCCGCAGCCGCCAGGCGTTGTCAACGTTGGAGGACTGGGCATAGCTCTCGTCCACCGGCCAGCCCATCCACTGTTCGTTCCAGCTGATCTTATCCATGCGGTTGTCATGGCAGCCGGCGTAGCAGAAAGCGGCCTTGTAGAAATCCGGATGGAACAGCAGCGCCGCCAGGGAGCTTTGCCCGCCGGCGGAGCCGCCATAGATTCCCACGCGGCTGATGTCCAACTGCGGGTACTGGACCGCCGCCGCTTGCCACCACCGGATACGGTCGGGGAAGCCTGAGTCCTTCAGGTTCTTCCAGCAGACGTCGTGGAAGGCCTTGGACCGGTTCATGGTGCCCATGCCGTCGATCTGGGCCACGACGAATCCCATTTCCGCCAGGGCCTGCATGCCGATGACCTTGTCGCCGCCGGCATGGAAGCCGAAGGGCCAAAATTTCTTGGGCACGAAGCTGTCGTGCGGGCCGGCGTAGATGTTCTCCACCACCGGATAGCGGCGCGCGGGGTCGAAGCCCAAGGGGCGGACGATGATGCCCCAGATGTCCGTCTTGCCGTCGCGTCCCTTGGCCTTGAATACCTCTGGCGGGCGAAAGCCGGCGGCCACGAGGCGGCTGATGTCGCCCCGCTCCACCTCCGCCACCAACGACCGGTCATGGGTGCGGCGCAGTTCCATCACCGGTGCCGCGTCGATGCGGGAATAGAGGTCGACGTAGTATGCCAAATCATCGGAGAAGCTGACGTCGTGATAAGCGTCCGCGCTGGTCAGGGCCATCAGGTTGCGGCCATCGAAATCGACCCGATAATAATGCTGGAAGTACGGATCCTCCCCGGGGCGCATGCCGCCGGCGGCGAAGTAGATCTGGCGCTTGGCGTCGTCCACCTTGGCCACGTGCCGCACCACCCACTCCCCCTTGGTGATCTGGGTCTTCACCTTCCCCGTCCGCCCGTCGAGGAGGTAGAGATGGGCCCAGCCATCCCGTTCCGACAGCCAGACGACCTCGACCCCGCCCTTGTTCACGTCGTGGCGGAAGCGGCGCTCGTTATTCACAAAGGTGGCCGCAGTCTCGGTGACGACGGCGCGCGGGGTGCCGGTGGCGGCATCGATCTCGATCACCCGCACCATCTGGTGGCCCCGGCGGGTGTATTCGAACAGCACCGTGGCGCTGTCGGCCCGCCATTCGAAATCCGTCATCAGGTAGGGATTGGGGAACAGGGCGGCGTCGATGTCCAGCTTCCGACCCGGCACCCCGGCGGCCGGCACGTGGAACAGCACAGGTTGCTCCTGGTCCACAGCGTCACCCGGCTTGGGATAGAGCTGGGTGTGCAGCTTGGGCTCGATCTGGTCCTTGGGCGAGGATTCCACCTTGTGGACCTCGCGGCGATAGCCCGGACGCACCCGATAGAGCGCCAGCTTCCGAGAATCCGGCGACCAGGATATCGTCTCCCCGTCATAGAAATCGCCCTCGCTGCCGTCGGTGCTCAGCAAGGTGACAGCGCCGGTGACGACTTCGCGCAGTGCCAGGTTCTGGTTCTGGATCAAGGCCTCCCACCGACCATCGGGAGACTTCTTGGGGCCGTTGTCGCCCGGCTTCATCAGGTCGCGCACCACGCCGAAGCCCCGGGGGCGGCGCCCCCCCTCCTCCTCTTCCCGCTTGCAGGCATAATCCGACAACCGGCAGGACCACTCGGCCTCGTCCCATTCGAAGCGCAGGGTCTGGCCGTCGTCGCTGATATGCACCCGGTCGAACGGCAGGGTCAGGCCAGTGACGTGCGGTCCCCCCACCTTGCCCCATTCCGCCGCCAAGCGGTCATGGTCGAAGGCCGGCTTCTTCTCCAGCGTGGTGGCGTCGACGCTGACGAACTGGAAGCCGCCAGGCACCGTCTTGCGGTATTGGAAACACCCGCTCTTGCCCATCCAGGTGGCCGGCCAGGCGACGTTCTCCGTCAGGCTCATCCAACGCTCGCGCAAGGACAGCGCCCGCTCATAGTCCGCCTCGGTCGGCACCGGTCCGGCGGCGGGCGCGAAACCCGCCGGCAGGGGCGCGGCGGTCGGCTCCGCCGGCACGTCCTGGGCGGCGCGGGCGCTGACGGCATGGGCCGCGGCGGCGGCGGCGGGCAGGGCGGCGATGAACGAACGGCGATGCATGGATGGCTTCCCCGGTGGCGAAGCCGTCATTTAAGAATTTATACAATATCCCATTCAAGAAGATTCTTGCGCGCGTCCCTGGTCCAACCGCCACCGTAGCGCCCGGATGAACGCCTGGGGCTCGTCGACCGCGAGGGCCACCGTGGTGATGGTCCGCGCGGGTCGCAGGAAACGGCGCCGCTCCAAAGGGGTCGCCAGGGTCAGGGCCACGTTGGGGGCCAGCAACGGGCTATGGTTCTCCGGCCCGCGCTTCGTCAGGCCAGCCCCGTCCCGGACATCGACGATGGCATCATAGGCGATCAGCCGGTCCGCCAGGATGCCAAAGCGGATGCGCACCCCCTGCGGCGTCAACAGCACGGGCCGCAGGCGCAGGGATTTGGTCAGGCCCAGCAGATAGACGACGCTGATATCACCCACGGCGAACAGGATCAGGGCCGCCGTGCGGTGATGGATGCCCAGCGCCACGTCGATCACCACCATCTCCATCACCTGGGCCGCCAGCAGGCCGCTCATCAGCGGCGTCAGGTCGCGGTGGTAGCTGAAGGCCTGGCAGCCGGCCGGCACATCCGGCGGAACGCGCCACTGAAACAGCGCCAAGTGCAGCAAGGCCTGTTCCCGGGCGATAAGGCGGGCGAAGGGTGGCGGCAGCAGGCAGGCCATCGCCGCCTCCAACCGCTGCCCCCGGGGCTGTCGCCGGGCGCCCCAGGCGCCGGCCAAGCCCCAAAGGACATGCCCACCGACCAGCGCGGCGATGAGGGCCACAGCCCAGGGCATGGACGACAAGGCGGCGCGCAACGGCGGCGTCAGGCCGATGACGGCGCTGAGCAGACCGAGGACGATGGTGGCCAACACCACCCGTCCCGCCGGGCGCTCACCGTTCAGACGGTGGCGCAGCGCCAGGCCGGTGGCCAGGCTGTCGGCCGTGATCCACAGAAACAAGAGCGCCGCCAGCCGGGGATGGTCCGTCCCCCAAGGCGTGCGAATGACCAAGGCGGCCAAGCCAATCACCAGGATGGGCGCGAAGCGGGTAAGGAAGGATGCCGGGATGTGCGCGGGACGCGGTGTCATGGTTCCTGACCATCCGCTTTGAGGAAGCCGCGTCCAGGCTATCACGGCTGCCGCCGTTCGGCGGGCGTCATTCTCGGGCGCGAAGCGTGCTGGGCTGGGGGCGCCACGCGTGCCACATGGCGAAGGGAACCAACCTTCGCCATCGCCGTTAACGCGACACGGCGACGCCCCCATTTCGCTGCCGCTTCAGCCCTTTTGGCTTCCCCGGCAGGCCGTTCCCAAGTCACCACCCCGTCCCGCTTTTCAAATACCGGACGCAGACTTGGTCAATTCTATTTCCAACGGGTATTTCTTTAAATATAAATGACGATAAGATCCTCAACCAGAATATGTATGGTCAAGTCATCAAACATTATCCAAAATGAAGGCGACTTCGATATCGTCGCCGTCTCACTTGTCTATCTCCCGCGTCTCAGCCCACCGCGAGGCTGGCCACGAGGCACGGTGCTTCGCCTATAATCGTTTCCATCGCGATCCCGGGCCGGTCCGGGGCCGATCGCGAAACAGGCCCCCAGCGATGACACAGACAGCCATCCCATCGATAGCGATCGTGCCCGGCACCCAGCCACCGGAAGAACTGTTCTGGCGCTGGCGGCAGTGCATCTCCCCCTATTTCGAGTCCGTGCCCCTGGCCGACCCCCGCAACCCGCCCCAGGCGCCGGATATCAGGCTGTTCAATGTCGGCCCCTTCCTTTACTTCGACACCAAGTTCTCCCGGCAGAAGTTCGTGCGCAACGCGGCATGGCACCGGCAAAACGACGATGTCGACCATCTGGCCCTGCAATATTTCCTCAGTGGCAGCAACCAGGTGGAAAACGGCGCCAAGGAATATGCCATCCAAGCCGGCGGCACATACGCCGTCAATTTTGGCTATGAGATCGACGCCGCCTGTTCGGACGCGGAGATCCTGACGGTGGTCCTGCCCCGTTCCGCGCTGATGGAGCACCTGCCCCAACTGGCCACGGCCCGGGGGGAATTGTTCGCGCCCGGCTCCATGGCCGGCCGGCTCTTCGGCGACTTCATGTTGTCGTTGCGGCGCAATCTGCCCATCGCCACCCCGGCGGACACCGACCTGCTGTACAATACCCTGCTGGGCATGCTGTCCGTTCTGCACGCCAACGGCGACCCGGCCGCGCGCGACTCCCGGCGCGGCGCCCTGCAGTCGCTGCGCCGTCATATCGATGAGAACCTTGGTGACGCCGCCCTGGACGTGGCCGCATTGTGCGCCCGCTTCCGCATGTCGCGCGCCACCGTCTACCGCCTGTTCGAGGATTTGGGGGGTGTGCGCACCTACATCCTCCGCCGGCGCCTGACCGCTTCCTTCAGGGCCTTGACGGAGCCGGCGGGCATGACGCGGGGGGTGTTCGACATCGCCATGGATTATGGCTTCACCAGCGCCAGCCACTTCGCCGCCCGCTTCCGCGAGGCTTTCGGCATGTCGCCCAGCGAGGTGCGTGAAGCCGCCCGCGCCCTGCACGCCAAGGGAGAACCGGCGTTGCGCCCAACCAGCGGCGACCTTTCCGACACCGAACTGATGGTCCGCTGGACACGGGAGTTGCGGCGGTAAACAGAGACCTCAGGCGCCGGGCGCAGGTATGCGCCGGCCCTTATGCGTGTCTTGGGGCTTGGTCGCCACAGGACGGCCGCGCAGTCCTGAACCTGCGGCGGATGCGATCGTATCCCACAGCATCAATCCGCGTCGAACAGGTCCGAATGCAGAGCGCGCCAGCTCTCCGCGTCCGGGGCCATCATCAGGCCGCCGTCACGGTCCGTGGGAGCATACGGGGTATCGTCCAGCTTGGCGGCATAACCGCCGGCCTCGACATGCAGGAAGGACCCGGCGGCGTGGTCCCAGGGCTTGATCAGCTTGTTCAGGCTGAAATGCGCCTGGCCGGTCAGCAGGTCCAGGTAGTCGTGGGCGGAGCAGCGCTGGGTGTAGGCTTCCGCCACCCGCTCTCGCCGCTGGGTCAGTTGGCGGCGCATGTCGCCATCGAAAAAGCGATGTTGGCGATGCCGCGCATCTGGGACACCGCCAACGGCCGCAGGCGACGCAGCGCGTGCCGGCGTCGGCGGCATCGGCGCCAATCAGCCAAGCACCTCCCCCAGCCGGCGNCGCACGTGCGCCCGGCAACGGGGTCGTGGATCCAGCCCGCCACGGTGCGGCCATGGGCCGACAGCGCCACGATGACGCCGAAGCGCGGCTTGCCCGCCACGAAGTTGGCGGTGCCGTCGATGGGATCGACGATCCATACCGGATCGGTGCCCAGCAAACGGTCCATCACACTGGCGTCGGCGGCCACCGCCTCCTCGCCCACCACGGTGCTGCCGGGCAACAGGGCGGTCAGGCGGGCGGTCAGCGCCCGTTCCGACGCCTCATCCGCCACGGTCACCAGATCACCCGGCCCCTTCTCGCGAATGTCGTCACTGGCGAGATGCCGGAAACGCGGCAGGATTTCCGTTTCGGCCACCGAACGGATCAGGGCGTCGACAGCGGCCAGGTCGATGGCCGGGATGTCGCGGACAGGCAGGGGCGCGGTCATGGGGCACAGCTATGGTTGGCGGCGGCGGTCGTGCCCCTAGGAATAGAATCGTTAGGGCAAACCATAAAGCCCCAAAAGAAAAGGGACCGCCGATGGGCGATCCCTTCTCCTGCGCCTAAGGCTTGGAAAGCCGGGGGCTTCGGATAGTCCAGGCTTAGAAGCCCATACCACCCATGCCGCCCATGCCACCCATCCCGCCGCCTTCCGGCAGGGCCGGCTTGGGCTCGGGCTTCTCGGCCACCATGGCTTCAGTGGTGATCAGCAGGCCGGAAACGGAGGCGGCATGCTGCAGGGCGGTGCGCACCACCTTCGTCGGGTCGATGACGCCGAAGGCGAACATGTCACCGAACTCACCGGTCTGGGCGTTGTAGCCGAAGGCCGCGTCGTTGTTGTCCAGCAGCTTGCCCACGACGATGGAACCGTCGGTGCCGGCGTTGAAGGCGATCTGGCGGACCGGCGACTGCAGGGCCTTGCGGATGATGTCCACGCCCACGCGCTGGTCGTCGTTGGCCGGCTTCACATCCACCAGCGACCGGGTGGCGCGCAGCAGAGCGGTGCCGCCGCCAGCCACCACGCCCTCTTCCACCGCGGCGCGGGTGGCGTGCATGGCGTCGTCAACGCGGTCCTTGCGCTCCTTCACCTCGACCTCGGTGGCGCCGCCGACGCGGATCACGGCAACGCCGCCCGCCAGCTTCGCCAGACGCTCCTGCAGCTTCTCACGGTCGTAGTCCGAGGTGGTCTCCTCGATCTGCGCCTTGATCTGGCCGATGCGGGCCTCGATGTCGGCCTTCTCGCCCACGCCATCGACGATCGTGGTCGCGTCCTTCGTGATCACCACCTTCTTGGCGGTGCCCAGCATGTCCAGCGACACGTTCTCAAGCTTGATGCCCAGGTCTTCGGAGATGACCTGGCCGCCGGTCAGGATGGCCATGTCCTCCAGCATCGCCTTGCGGCGGTCGCCGAAGCCCGGGGCCTTCACCGCGGCGATCTTCAGGCCGCCGCGCAGCTTGTTCACCACCAGCGTGGCCAGCGCCTCGCCTTCCACGTCTTCCGACACGATCAGCAGCGGACGGGTGCTCTGCACCACCGCTTCCAGCACCGGCAGCAGGGGCTGCAGGCTGCCCAGCTTCTTCTCGTGCAGCAGGATGTAGGGGCTTTCCAGCTCCACCGTCATCTTGTCGGCATTGGTCACGAAGTACGGCGACAGGTAGCCGCGGTCGAACTGCATGCCCTCGACGACTTCCAGCTCGGTGTCGAAGCTCTTCGCCTCTTCCACCGTGATGACGCCCTCGTTACCCACCTTGTCCATGGCCTTGGCGATCATCTCGCCGATCTCGGCCTCGCCGTTGGCGGAGATGGTGCCGACCTGGGCGATTTCACCCGAGGTCGAAACCTTGCGCGACTGGCCCTTCAGATCGGTCACGATGGCGGCGACGGCCAGGTCGATGCCGCGCTTCACGTCCATCGGGTTCATGCCAGCGGCCACTGCCTTCACGCCCTCGCGCACGATGGCCTGGGCCAGCACGGTGGCGGTGGTGGTGCCGTCACCGGCGACGTCGTTGGTCTTCGAGGCCACTTCGCGCACCATCTGGGCGCCCATGTTCTCGAACTTGTCGGCCAGCTCGATCTCCTTGGCGACGCTGACGCCGTCCTTGGTGATGCGCGGGGCACCGTAGCTCTTGTCCAGGACCACGTTGCGGCCCTTGGGGCCCAGGGTCACCTTCACGGCGTCGGCCAGGATGTCCACGCCGCGCAGCATGCGGTCGCGGGCATCCGTGTTGAACTTCACGTCCTTGGCAGCCATTTTTAATATCCTTTTTCGTTTCCCTCAGGCGCCGGCGCGGCCATCCGGCCGCTTGGCTATCCTCGGTCGTGGGCTACGGCATGAGGTGAGAAACCTCATGCCGCTGTTGTTTTATTCCAGGACGCCGAGCAGGTCGGACTCGCGCATGATCAGCACGTCCTTGCCATCGATCTTGGCCTCGGTGCCGGACCATTTGCCGTACAGCACCTTGTCACCTGCCTTCACGGCCAGGGCGACGATCTCGCCCTTCTCGTTGCGGGCGCCGCTGCCCACGGCCAGGACCTCGCCCTGCTGGGGCTTTTCCTTGACGGTGTCGGGGATGATGATGCCGCCGGCGGTCTTCTGATCCTGCTCGATGGGCCGGATCACCACACGGTCGTGCAGGGGCCTGAAACTCATGGGTTTACCTCCAGATTGGGCGCCGGCCCCTTAAGCGGGCCGGCGTCAGGTGGCCGGCACCTTAGCCCAACCGCCGGAGCGGCCGGAAGCATGGATGCGCGGCATCGGTACGAATGTGGGGGTCAGGAGACCTGGGCCTGCCTTTCAGGGGCAATCCGTTCGGCCAGGGCCGGAGTCTCCGTCACGGAACTGCCGGGGAAACGGTCCCGGAAACGGGCCACGTCCGCCGGTTCCAGCGCCACCGTCAGGTGGGCATGGTCGTCGTCGTCGTCCCGCTCCGTCACCTCGCCCTTGGCATAGAGCCAGGCAACGGCGGCGCCGTCGCTGACCGGCACGCTGACGCGCACCACGTCGCGACCCGCCACCATGCGGCGGTCCAGGACGTTGAACAGGCTTTCCAGCCCGTCGCCGGTCAGCGCCGATACGGCGACCAGCCCATCCGGCCGGCGGCTCTGGCGCACCAGGGCATCGCGGTCGAGCGGCGGCAGCTTGTCGATCTTGTTCAGGACCTCCACCACCCGGGGATCGGTCTCGACCTCGATCCCCAACTCGCCCAGCACCGCCTCCACATCCGCGCGCTGCGCCTCGCTGTCCGGATGGGCGGCGTCGCGCACGTGCAGGATGATGTCGGCCGCCAGCACCTCCTCCAGCGTGGCGCGGAACGCCTCCACCAGATGGTGCGGCAGGTCGGAGATGAAGCCCACCGTGTCCGATAGGATGATCTTGCGCCCCGACGGCAGGACGATGGACCGCATGGTCGGGTCCAGCGTGGCGAACAGCAGGTCCTTGGCGAACACGTCCGCCCGCGCCATGCGGTTGAACAGCGTGGACTTGCCGGCGTTGGTATAGCCCACCAGCGCCACCACCGGATACGGTACCCGTTCACGCGCCTTGCGGTGCAGGCCACGGGTGCGCCGCACCTCCTCCAGCTCCGCCTTCAGCTTGATGATGCGGTCGCCGATGAGCCGCCGGTCCATTTCCAGCTGGCTTTCACCAGGGCCGCCCAGGAAGCCGAAGCCGCCGCGCTGACGTTCCAGGTGGGTCCATGACCGCACCAGGCGGGAGCGCTGATAGGTCAACGCCGCCAGTTCCACCTGAAGCTGGCCTTCGCGGGTGCGTGCCCGCGCCCCGAAGATCTCGAGGATCAGGCCGGTGCGGTCGATGACCTTGGCCTTCAGGTCGCGTTCCAGATTGCGCTGCTGCACCGGCGTCAACGCATGGTCGACGACGACCAGGCCGATGCCCTGTTCGGCGATGCGCCGGGCCGCCTCTTCCAGCCAGCCACCGCCCATCAGGGTGGCGGGCTTGGGCCGGGTGACGCGCACGCACTCGGCCGCCACCACCTCAAGCTCGATGGCGGCGGTGAGGCCCACGGCCTCTTCCAGGCGCGACTCCGGACTGCGCCGGTCGTCGTGGTCTTCACGCAGGACGGGATGGATCACCAGGGCGCGCCGGGCGGATGGTTCCGCCGGCGCCGCCTCAGGCAACCCCTCGGGGGTGAGGGGGGGAAGGAGGGCGGGCTCATCCGCCGGACGGTCCGTCACGGCGCCCCCATCCTTCCCGTCAACCGGCCCGGCCATCCCGGAGCGGGATGGGGCCGACTGTTTACGAACATCAATCGTGGTCGCCTTCCTTGGCCGATTCGAACAACTGGATGGGATGCGCGGGCATCACGGTCGAAATCGCATGCTTGTAGACCAGCTGCGAGTGGGCATCGCGGCGCAGCAGCACCGAGAAATTGTCGAACCAGGTGATGATGCCTTGCAGCTTCACGCCGTTGACGAGGAAGACCGTCACAGGGGTCTTGTTCTTACGCACATGGTTCAGAAACACGTCCTGAACGTTTTGCGATTTTTCGGACATTGCATGCCTCGCTCTTTATTGGGGCCCTCTAGGGAGCGCCCGGGATTGCCTTTTCGGCGGTTATGGAGCCGTGCCTAAAAATGCCGGCGACCCCGGGCACATCCCGGGGCGTCCGCCATCCTAGCACAGGAAGTGATATGGGGTGCTAGAGCCCATCCACCAAGGTGCAAAGTTCGTCGCACCCGACGAAGCGCCGATGAGGTGGGAAAGCGGCCAATGCTCCCGCGCCATGGGGAGTGGTTCCCACCATCAACGGCAGGCAACCGGTGCGGTGGGCGCACTCCATGTCGATGTCGGCGTCCCCCACGAACCAAACGTCGGGACCGGGGCCGATCCCGGCCGGCTCCAACGCCAGGTGCACAGGCGCCGGGTCCGGCTTGTCGGCGACAGCATCCCCCGCCCCGACCAGGGCGCCGCACCAGCGGTCCCAGCCCA
The DNA here is from genome assembly GCF_000333275.1 of Azospirillum sp. B4. GTDB lineage: Bacteria > Pseudomonadota > Alphaproteobacteria > Azospirillales > Azospirillaceae > Nitrospirillum. The sequence continues at coordinate 28,431 of NZ_BACU01000664.1, forward strand.
GGGCCTGGGCCTCGGCCCGCAGGAAACGGCCAGTCTTGTTACTGACCACGCCGACGTAGACGCCGCGCGCCGCCAGCGCTTCCAGCAAGGGCCCCGCCCCCGCCAGCGGGTCCAGGAACTCCAGGTGGTGGGCCTCGAAATGGGCGTAGAAGATGTCGCGCGCCCGCTCCCATCCGTCGCCGAACAGCGCCGGGAAGGCGTCCCGCAGGCTCTGGCGTACGCGGGTGTAGCTCTCCTCCAGCGTCCAGGTGGGCATGCCGAAGGCGGCCAGCGCGGCGTTGGTGGCGGCATGGACGCAGCGCCAATTGGTGACCAGCGTGTTGTCCCAGTCGAACAGCACCGCCCTGGGGAACGTAAGCGGCGGCGGGGCCACGGCCGGCGCGATGTCGGATGCGGCGACGGTCACGGCTTTGTCACCGGGTCGGCCACGCCAACGTGAACCATGTAGGCTTGGCGCAGCCGCCGGCCCAGGGGGCCTGGCACGCCGTCGCCCACCGGCTTGCCATCGATGCGGGTGACGGGCAGGCAAAAGGTACTGGCGCTGGAGATCAGGGCCTCCCGCGCGGCACAGGCCTCCTCCACCGTGAAGGCGCGCTCCTCGAAGGGTATGCCCAGGGCTTCGGCCTCGGCCAACAGCGACAGACGGGTGATGCCGTTCAGGATGCGATGACTGGCGGCACGGGTAACCAGCACGCCCCCTTGGGTGACGATCCAGGCGTTGCTGGAACAGCCTTCCGTCACCGTGCCGTCGGGGTCCACCTGCCAGGCCTCGAAGGCCCCGGCCTCGGCCGCCTGTTGCTTGCCCAGCACCTGGGGCAGCAAGGCAACGGACTTGATGTCCCGCCGGGTCCAGCGGATGTCGGGGATGGTGATGACGGCAACGCCCTTTTCCAGGTGCTGTGGCGCACTGAACTTGGTGGCGCGGCAGGTGATCACCAGGGTGGGCGCCGGGTCGGCCGGGAAGCGGAAGTCGCGCGGCGCCTGCCCCCGGGTGATCTGGACATAGACCAGCCCGTTGCGCACCCGGTTGCGGCGCGCCACCTCCCGCATGACGAAGCGTAGGCTCATGGGATGCATGGGCCAGGGCAGTTGCAGCTCGTTCAAGGACCGGGCCAGGCGGGCCAGGTGGCCGTCTTCATCGGCGAAGACGCCGTCGATGACGGACACCACCTCATAGACACCGTCCGCGAACTGGAAGCCCCGGTCCTCGATATGGACATGGGCGTCGCCGTGGGCCAGGTAACGACCGTTGACATAAGCAGTCCGCGGCATGGAATGCATCCTCACCTTGAATCTTAATAACTGGCAAATATCGACATCAAATCAGATGATTGCCGTTCACTCCTCACCTTTTCCATCACCACGCTCATTGCCATGCACGCCCAACGACTTCAGCTTGCGGTGCAGGGCGGAGCGCTCCATGCCCACAAAGGACGCGGTGCGGGAGATGTTGCCGCCGAAGCGGGTGACCTGGGCCAGGAGGTATTCCCGCTCGAACACCTCGCGAGCGTCGCGCAGCGGCAGGGACATGATCTCACCCCCCTTTTCCCAACGCAGGACGGTGGGGGTGATGGAACCGATCTCCGGCGGCAGCATGTCGGCACGAATGGGCTCGTCCGGATCGCCGGGCACCATGATCAGCAGCCAGTCCATGACATTGCGCAGCTGGCGCACGTTGCCCGGCCACTCATAGGCCTGCAACGCGGCCATGGCGTCTTCCCCCAGGATGCGCTGGGGCAGGCCCGAGGCGATGGCGGAGCGTTGCAGGAAATAGCGGGCCAGCAGGGGGATATCCTCCCGCCGCTCCCGCAGGGACGGCACCTTCAGCGGCACCACCGCCAACCGGTAGTACAGGTCCTGGCGGAACTGCCCAGCCTCGATCTCCGCCGCGAGGTCGTGGTTGGTGCTGGCGATGACGCGGACGTCCACCTCCACCCGGGTGCTGCCGCCCACACGCTCGAAGGTCTGTTCCTGCAGCACGCGCACGATCTTGCCCTGGGTCTCCAGAGGCATGTCCGCCACCTCGTCCAGGAACAGGGTACCGCCGTGCGCCTGCTCAAAGGTGCCGACCTTGCGGCCGGCCCCGTCGATGGGATGCTCCGTCCCGAACAGTTCCACCTCCAGCCGGTCGGGCCGCATGGTGGCGCAGTTCAGCGCCACGAACGGGCCGTCGGCGCGGCGGGAATGTTCATGGATGATGCGGGCCACGATCTCCTTGCCGCTGCCGGGCGGGCCGCTGACCAGGACGCGGCTGCCCGTGGGTGACACCTTGTCCAGCGAGGCGCGCAGCTGGTTGATCATCAGCGACCGGCCAATCAACTCCGTCTCCCCGCCAGCGCGCAGGCGCAACTCGCGGTTCTCGCGGCGCAGGCGGGCGGCCTCGATGGCGCGCTCCACCAGCAGCAGCAGGCGATCGGACTTGAACGGCTTCTCGATGAAGTCGTAGGCGCCCTTCTTCAGGGCGGCCACCGCCGTTTCGATGGTGCCGTGGCCGCTGATCATCACCACCGGCACGTCGGGATGGTCCCGCTTCATCTCATCCAGGATCTGCAGGCCGTCCAGGCGGCTGCCCTGCAACCAGATGTCCAGGATGATCAGGCTGGGCCGGCGGGCGGCGACGGCGGCCAGCGCCTGGTCGGCATCCGCCGCCTCGCGGGTCTTCATGCCTTCGTCTTCCAGGATGCCGGCGATCAGCATCCGGATATCAGCCTCGTCATCGACGATCAGAATGTCATGCGCCATGGTTACACGCCTTTGGATGCGCTAGTCGCGGCCACCAGGACCGGGCTGCCGGCCATCCCCTCCGCATCCTGCGGAGGGGGGGCTTGGATCAGGGGAAGGATCAGGGTGACGCGGGCGCCGCCGCCGGGGTTGTCGTCCAACCCCAGGCTGCCGCCGTGGTCCTCCAGGATCTTCTTAACGATGGCCAGGCCCAGGCCGGTGCCTTTGGCCCGGGTGGTCACATAGGGTTCGGTCAGGCGGTCACGCCCCTCATGGGGCAGGCCCTTGCCGTTGTCGGCGATGGTCAGGACGATGTGATCCTCCGTCCCCTCAAGCTTCACGGTGATGTGGCCGGGTGGCGACTCGATGCCGGCGGCCGCGTCCTCTTCCATCCTGCCCTCGATGGCCTCCATCGCGTTCTTCAGCAGGTTGGTCAGGGCCTGGGAGATCTGGCGGCCGTCGCACTCCACCTCGATGCGCTCGGGCGGCAGCAGGCTGTCGAACTTGATGCCGGTCTGGGCGGTGGCTTGCAGGAACACGGCCTGGCGGCACAGTTCCTGGATGTTCTGCGGCTTCATCACCGGCGTCGGCATACGGGCGAAGGCCGAGAACTCGTCCACCATGCGGCCGATATCGTCGACATGGCGGACGATGGTGTCGGTCATGGCCTTGAAGGTTTCCGGATCGCTCTGGATTTCCTTCAGGTATTTGCGCCGCAGCCGTTCCGCCGACAGCTGGATGGGGGTCAGCGGGTTCTTGATCTCATGCGCGATGCGCCGGGCCACGTCGGCCCAGGCGGCCTTGCGCTGCGCCGACAGCAGTTCCGACACGTCGTCGAAGGTGATGACGAAGCCCCGGATACCGGCGCCGCTGGTGTCCGCCGCCACCCGCACCAGCAGGGTGCGCTGGGTGTTGCCCCGGCGGATCTGCACCTGCGCCTCCACCAGGCGCGAGGGGCGCCGGCGGATGGCGGACATCAGCTCTTCCAGCTCCGGCACCACCGCCAGGATGTCGCGCCCCACCATCTCATGCAGGTCCGGGATATCCAGCAACTGGGCGGCCGATTGGTTGGGCAGGTTGATGAAGCCCTGCTCGTCCAGGCCGATGACGCCGGCGGACACGCCGGCCAGCACCGCCTCGGTGAAGCGGCGGCGAAGGTCCAGCTGGCGGTTGGCTTCCACCAGATCGCTGCGTTGGGACGACAGCTGGCTGGTCATGCGATTGAAGGCGCGGCTGAGGGAGGTCAGCTCATCCTCCGGCCCCGGCAGGATCTCCGGCACCCGCGCCGTCAGGTCGCCGGTGCGGATGCGCTCCGCCGCGATGATCAGGGCGCTGATGGGCGTGATCAGGGCGTTGGCGAAATTCAGGCCGGCCCAGATGGCCACCAGCAGCAGCAGCAGCGAGACGACGATGAAGATCAGCATCATCTTCGTCTGAAGGCCGAAGCGCTGCCCCTCCAGCTCGGTATATTCGTGCACGGCGGTCTGGGCGGCGGTCATGTGCTCCATGACCTTGGCCTCCACCGGCCGCCCCAGCAGCAGGAAGATGTCGAAGTCCGGATCCAGGCGGATCAGCGCGGTGATGCGCTTGTCGGCCTCGTTGAACTCCACGTCCACCTCGCCCTTGCGCGCCTTTTCCATGCGCTCCTTGGGAAAGGCATCGGCCTGGAAGACCGAGCCCAGGGTGTAACTGCCGTACTGATGCGCCTGCCCGTCGAAGATCACCGCCTCGGTGAAGGAGCGCTGGAAGGACTCGTTGCGCAGGAAGGAATAGAGGTAGAGCGGGTCCAGGGTGATCAGCGGGCCCAGGCGGAATAGGTCGTTGGCCACCCAGCGGGCGTCGCTGCTGATGGCGACCTGGTGTTCATCCAGATAGGCCCGCGCCACCACCAGGCTCTCGTTCACCGCCGTGCGCACCCGGTCGCTGAACCAGGACTGGACGCCCAGGTAGAAGAAAAAGGCGGAAAAGGCGGCCATGACGATGGCGGGCAGGACGGCCAGCAGGCTGAACACCGCCACCAGCCGCACATGCAGGCGCGACCCGGCCAGGCCCCGGCGCCGCTCGATCCATAGACCGACGATGCGGCGGGCCATCAGCGCCAGCAGCATCAGCAGCAGGGCGCCATCCAGGGTCAGCAGCAGGCTGACGGTGTTGGCGTTGTTGCCGAAGGGCGGCTGCTGCGTCAGCGCCGCGTATGTGGCGAAGCCGGACAGCACGGCGGCGATGGCCAGCGCGACCGCCAGCTTATTGCCCAGGCCCAGGCGCGAGGCCCACACGGACAGGCGCCGCCACCAGCTGTCGCCCTTGGGACCCTGAGGAGGCGCCTGCGGGGCGGGCGGCGGCGTCATCACCGCCGGAGGAGCCGCCGTCATGGCATTACCCCGGGACGCCGGAACGCCGCGACGAAATCTGAGACCGCGATAAAGGCGAAACGAAGCACGGTTCCTGCCAAGCCGGTGGTTTGCACGGCGCAACGCCATCCCCTTTTGACGGGGATGGTGCGGGCACGCCCCCACTGGACGACGCCATCCGGCCACGAGGCCAAGGAGGCACCGCCCGGAGGGGATTTCTGTTGCCCGGGCGCCCACCTCTGTTACCAGAATGCCACGCGCGTTTCCAGACGTCCGTCTTACGTCTAACGGTGGAGAGTTCCCGCTACTTCAGGCCGCGCACCACCTGGATGTCCAGGTCGCGGATCTTCTTGCGGAGGGTGTTGCGGTTCAGGCCCAGCATGTGCGCGGCCTTGATCTGGTTGCCCCGGGTCGCGATCAGCGACAGGGACAAGAGAGGCCGTTCCACCTCGCGCAGCACGCGGTCATAAAGGCCGGCGGCCGGTACGCCGTCCTTGTGCGCGGCGAAATAATCCTTCAGGTGCCGCTCGACGGCCGCACCCAGGCCCTCGTTCTGCGGCTCCTCCGCCGGGGCGGCTGCGGGGGCGAAATCGGCCAGCTCCTGCTCGATGACATCGATGCTGATGACTTCCTGGGTGTACAGCGCGGCCAAGCGCCGCACCATGTTCTCCAGCTCACGCACGTTGCCGGGCCAGCGGTGGCGGCGCAGGCGATCCAGGGCGGCGTTGTCCATGCTCTTCAGCGGCAGCCCCTGCTGGTGCACCAGGCCGAAGAAGTGGCGGGCCAGGGCCGGAATGTCCTCCGTCCGCTCCCGCAGGGGTGGCAGGCGGATGGGCACCACGTTCAGGCGGTAGAACAGATCCTCGCGGAACTGGCCCTGACGGATCAGGGTGCGCAGGTCGCGATGGGTGGCGGCAACGATACGCACGTCGGTCTTGATGGGCGTACGGCCGCCGACAGTGGTGTACTCCCCCTCCTGCAGCACGCGCAGCAGACGGGTCTGGGCGTCGAGCGGCATGTCGCCGATCTCGTCCAGGAACAGGGTGCCGCCCTGCGCCTGCTCGAACCGGCCGGTGGAGCGCACGGTGGCGCCGGTGAAGGCGCCCTTCTCATGGCCAAACAGCTCGGACTCGATCAGCTCACGCGGGATGGCGGCCATGTTGACCGCCAGGAAGGGACCGTTGCGCCGCTTGCCGTAGTCGTGCAGCGCGCGGGCCACCAGCTCCTTGCCGGTCCCCGACTCGCCGGTGATCATCACCGTCAGGTCCGTGCCCATCAGGCGGGCCAGGACGCGATAAATCTCCTGCATCGCCGCCGAGCGGCCGATGAGGGGCAGCGCCTCCTCCTCCGCCTGCGCGGCGGCGGCGCTGGCGGAGGCCGGCGTGGCCGGCTGGGGAGTGGACAGCGCGCGCTCCACCATGCCCATCAGGTCCTTCAGGTCGAAGGGCTTGGGCAGATAGTCGAAGGCCCCGCGCTCCGCCGCCTTCACGGCGGTCAGCAGGGTGTTCTGCGCGCTCATGACGATGACGCGCAGCTCGGGTCGCAGCTTCTTGATGCGCGGCAGCAGGTCCAGGCCGTTCTCATCCGGCATCACCACGTCGGTGATGACCAAGTCCCCTTCCCCATCCTGGACCCAGCGCCACAAGGTCGCGGCATTGCCGGTAACCCGCACGTCATGCCCCAGGCGCAGCAGGGCCTGGTTAAGGACGGTACGGATGGCCCTGTCGTCGTCGGCGACAAGGATGGTGGATGGACCCATGGATTAAACGCCCCCCTCTGACGCCGACCGGCCCGGAGCGACCGGCAGCGAAACCTTGAAGATCGTGCGACGCGGCACGCTGTCGAAATCGATGACCCCGCCATGGTCGCCGATGATCTTCGCCACCAGCGCCAGCCCCAGGCCCGTCCCGTTCATCTTCGTGGTGACGAAGGGGTCGAACAGGTTGGCCCGCAGGTCTTCCGGAATGCCGTCACCATTGTCCTGCACGCTGATCAGCAGCGGCAGATGAACCCGGCTGTCCGATCCCGGCACGGCCAAACGGACGCCGTGCTGATAGGCGGTGGACAGAACGATTTCCCCGCCTTTCTCCGGGCAGGCCTCGGCCGCGTTCTTCACCAGGTTCAGGAAGACCTGGATCAGCTGGTCGCGGTTGCCCAGCACCGGCGGCAGCGACGGGTCGTAGCGCTCGACGAAGCGGATGGCGCGGCCGAAGCCGCTTTGCGCCACGCGGCGCACATGCTCCAGCACGCCATGGATGTTCACCGCCGTCTTCTCCAGCGGCCGGCCGTCGGTGAAGACCTCCATGCGGTCGACCAGGGCCACGATGCGGTCGGCCTCATCACAAATGAGGCGGGTCAGCATGCGGTCGCCTTCCGAGGCGTTCTCCTCCAGCAACTGGGCGGCGCCACGGATGCCGGACAGGGGGTTCTTCACCTCATGCGCCAGCATGGCCGCCATGGCGACGACGGAGCGGGCGGCGCCCCGATGGGTCAGCTGGTTATCGATCTTGCGCGCGATGGAGCGCTCATGCAGCGACAGCACCACCAGGTCCGGCGGGTCGGACAGGGGGGCGGCCTTGGCCGTCAGGAAATGCAGGCCGATGCGCGGCGTTTCCAGCATGATGCTGTAGTCCGACACGCTGCCGCCCGTCACCCGCGCCTGATCGATCAGGGAGAAGACCGGGCTGTCGCCCGGGATCAGGGTGTCCAGCAGGCTGCCCACCAGCAGACTGGCGCTGGCGTCGAAGAATTCCTCCGCCTGCAGGTTGGCGAAATGCACGCGACGCTGCCGGTCGATGACCAGGATGGGTTCCGGCAAGGCGGACAGGATGGCGGTGGGATCGACCACGCCGTTAGCCGGGGCCAGCAGGGCCGCAGTCCGCCCCATCAGGCCGCCACCTTTCCGCTGGTGCTGTCGTCATTCTCCGCGTCGCAGCCCGGTTCGGCCACGCCTCGGCCGGACAGGTCACGGCCCACGATGCCCCGGTCCAGCAGATCCTGGTACCAGCCGCGCACGAAGTCCTGCACCTGCTCCGCCCTCTCGATGGTGTTCACCCTGGCGCGGTATTCGGCGGAACCGGGCAGCCCCTTGGAATACCAGGCGATGTGCTTGCGCCCGATCTTCAGCCCGGCCTCGGCGCCGTAATGCTCCAGGATGGCGTCGTAATGCTCCAGCACCAGGTCGCGCTGTTCCGCCAAGGTTGGCTCCGCCGGGGCGGTGCCGGTGCGCAGCATCTGCATGACCTGGTTGATGAACCAGGGGCGGCCATAGGTGCCGCGTCCGATCATGACGCCATCGGCCCCGCTCTCTTCCAGGCAGCGGGTGACATCGGGGAAATCGACGATGTCGCCGTTGGCGATGATGGGCAGCGAAACCGCATCCTTCACCTGGCGGATGAAGGCCCAGTCGGCCACGCCGTTGTACATCTGGTTGCGGGTGCGGCCGTGCACCGTGATCATGCGGATGCCGCATTCCTCCGCGATCTTGGCCAGGCGCGGCGCGTTCAGGTTCCTCTCGTCCCAGCCCTTTCGCATCTTCAGGGTCACGGGCACGGACACGGCCTTGACCACCGCCTCCAGGATGCGGCCGGCCAGCGGCTCATCCTTCATCAGGGCGGAGCCGGCATAGCCGTTCACCACCTTCTTCACCGGACAGCCGAAGTTGATATCGATGATGGCCGCACCCCGGTCGACGCACAGCCTGGCGGCCTCCGCCATCGCGTCGGGCTCACACCCCGCCAGCTGGACGGAGAGGATGCCTTCGGCGGCGTCGGGATCGATCTTCTTCTCGGACTCGCGGGTGGCGCGAATCATCGCCTGGCTGGCGATCATCTCGGAAACGACCAGACCGGCGCCGGCGCGCTTCACCAGGCGGCGGAAGGGCGTGTCGGTCACCCCCGACATGGGGGCCAGGATCACCGGATCCTCGATGGTGATGGGACCGACCTGGATCGGCGCTAACTTACTGCCCATTTCCTAGGCGCTTTCCGTGAGTGCTTCAAATTTAGGCGTTCAAGCTATCATGAGCCCCCGCCAAAGGGAAGCGACGCCGCCGAAGATGGCAGATGCGACAATGGTATGGCCCCAGGCGCGGCATAGGGTACGGCATGGGTGCCGGGCGGGTATGGCGGGGTGGCATGGCAGACCGTGACCACCGGTGAACAATCAAGCCTAGCGGCGAAGTCTTAAGGGGAGATATCTCTGGTCGGGAAATAGGGATAATTGTCCCCATCCCAAGCCTGTCCCCCGCATTCCTGGTATCCCGGAACGACCATGCCGTCCTGCCTTGCCCTGATTGTCGCCGCCGGCAGCGGCTCCCGCTTCGGCGGGGATCTGCCCAAGCAGTACCTGACCCTGGCCGGCCGCGCCGTCCTGGCCCGCACCGTGGCCGCCTTCCAGACCCATCCGGAGGTGACGGCCGTGCGGGTGGTGATCAACCCCGCCCACCGCGACCTGTATGAAGAGGCGGTGGCCGGCCTGGACCTGCCGCCGCCGGTGGCGGGCGGTGCCGCCCGCCAGGACAGTGTGCGCAACGGGCTGGAGGCGGCCGCGGCCGATGGCGGCTATGACCTGGTGCTGATCCACGACGCCGCCCGCCCGCTGGTGGACGCCGCCAGCATCTCCGCCGTCATCAAAGCGTTGGCGGAGGTGCCGGCCGCCCTGGCGGCGGCCAGCGTCAGCGACACGCTGAAGCGCGCGGACGCCACCGGTGCGGTCGCCGCCACGGTGGACCGCACGGCGCTGTGGCGGGCGCTGACCCCCCAGGGCTTCCGCTTCAAGGACATCCTGAAGGCCCACCGCGACCTGGCGGGCCAGGAACTGACCGACGACGCCGCCGTGGCGGAGAAGGCGGGCCTGCCGGTGCGCCTGGTGCCCACCAACCCCGACAACCTGAAAGTGACCCATGCCGAGGATTTGGCGCGGGCGGAGAAGATCATCATGAACGACCTGGGCGACGTCCGCGTGGGCCATGGCTATGACGTCCACAAGTTCACGGAGGGTGACCACATCATCCTCTGCGGCCTGAAGGTGCCTCACACCCACAAGCTGGAAGGCCATTCCGACGCCGACGTGGGCCTGCACGCCCTGACCGACGCCATCCTGGGCGCCATCGGCGCCGGCGACATCGGCAGCCATTTCCCGCCCACCGATGAACGCTGGCGCGGGGCTGACAGCGGCAAGTTCCTGCAGCATGCCGCCACCCTGGTGAAGGCCAAGGGTGGCGCCATCGCCCATTGCGACATCACCGTCATCTGCGAGCGCCCGAAGGTGGGTCCCCACCGCGAGGCCATGGTGGCCCGCGTGGCCGACCTGCTGGGGATCGCGCCGGACCGCGTTTCCGTGAAGGCCACCACCACTGAGGGCCTGGGCTTCACCGGCCGGCGGGAGGGCATCGCCGCCATGGCGACCTGCACGGTTCGCCTCCCTTGGCCGCCTGCGCTGGGCTAACCCCATGTTCCCGGCGGAGATCACCAAAGCTGCCGAACGGCTGCTGGCCGCCTGCCAGGGGGATGGCCTGTGGCTGGCCACGGCCGAGTCCTGCACCGGCGGCCTGATCGCCGGCAGCCTGACGGCCATCGCCGGTTCATCCTCCGTGGTCGACCGGGGCGTGGTCACCTACAGCAACCAAGCCAAGGTGGACCTGCTGGGCGTGCCCGACGGCCTGATCGCCCTGCACGGCGCCGTCAGCCGCGAGGTGGCGCACGCCATGGCGGAGGGGTTGCTGGCCCGCTCCCGCGCCGACATCGCCCTGTCGGTCACCGGCATCGCTGGCCCGGGGGGGGGCAGCCTGGAAAAGCCGGTGGGCCTGGTCTACCTGGGCTGCGCCCGCCGCGACCGTCCCGTGGTGGTGGAGCGCCACGTCTTCCCCGGCGACCGCGAGGCCGTGCGCCTGGCCGCCGTGGCCCGCGCCCTGGCCATGGGCCTGGCCGCCACGGCGCATGAGGAGTGACGGGGCGGCCCACCGCGCTTCCTTCCTATCCTTTCTTGGTACTATACTTGGCTAGTCTTAGGTCTGGACTTGGGGCGCCTTTGAGTTCCGACACAACGATAAAGACTTGATCTGGTCGTGGGGGTTGATCGATGCGGGACGGCGGTGACGTGGACAGCCTGGCGGTCGCCCGGCACATCGTCACGTCGCTGGGGCTGCAGGATCACCGCTTCCACCTGGTTCGCCACGCCGCCGCCATCAACTGGCGCCAGCGGAACCCCGACGCCGCCGCCAAGCTGGACGATATCGCCACCGGCATCCGCTTCGACAGCCATGACCTGCTGCCCCTCAGCGGCGAGGCGCTGGGCCGCCTGCGTCCGGCCGACTGGGTGACGCCGACAACCCCACTGCTGTCCCTGACCTCCCGCGTCATCGATCCGGCGGGGAACACGCTCCACCTGCCCTTGATGAACCTGCATCTTGATGAGCCGGTTTCGCTGGGTGCCTTGCGGCGGGGGCTGGAGCAACTGGTCGACGGCCCCTTCTTCCTGATGCGGACAGACCGCTACTACCATGTCTATGGCAGCCGGCTGTTGAGCGAGGACGAGTGGCGGACCTGGAACCTGAATTTCCTGATGGTCGACGCGATCGTCAGCCCGCGTTACATCGGCCATTCGCTGCAGCGGGGCTTCAACCTGCTGCGCCTCAACGCCACAACCGCGGTCAAGACCACCGTGCCCCACCTGATGACCGAGCGGGAAGAGACCGGCGATGGATCAGCCATGGACAGGGTGCGGACCTACGCCGTGGCCCGCCACGCCCGCCAGCTGACCCGGGGTGGGGAGCCCTACTGCCTGCACCTGTTTGAGGTGGAGGCGGCCGCCGACGCCATCGCGGCGGACCTGGACCTGCCCGAGGCCACCCGCGACCAGATACGCCAGGCGGCGATCCTGCACGATGTCATCGAGGATACCGGCGCGGAGTATGAGGACGTGGCCGGCGTCGCCGGCCCGGCGGTGGCCGACCTGGTGGCGATGCTGTCCAACGACAAGCGGCGGCCCAAGGGGGTGCGCGACGCTGCCTTCCTGGCGCAGATCGCCGCCGCCCCCCTGCCCGCCCAGGTGATCAAGCTGGCGGACCTGCTGGCCAACCTGTCCGCCATCGACCGGCAGCGGCAGGCGGGCGGCGCCCTCAATCACGCCTATCTCGCCAAGGCGGAACGCTTCCTGGCGGTGTTGGACCCGCGCCTGCGGGCCACCGCCGCCTTTCCCGCCTGCCACCGGACGCTGGCCTCGCTGCATGGTGAACCGTGATCACCGACCCCGACCTGCTCTACAATCGCCACCGCCTCAGCGCCTTCCAGATCCGGCGGCATTTCGGCTGGAGCGGCCCCCTCCAGGCGAACGCCCAGGCGATGGCGGAGGACCATTTCCAGACCCTGGACGCCTTCTTCCAGTTAGCGGATGCCCTGGCCGCCCACCAAATCCCGTTCATTCCCCTCAAGGGACCGGTATTGAGCGACCTGATCTATGGCGATGCCACCGCCCGGCGCTTCTACGACCTGGATTTCCTGGTCGACCCGCGGGACATCGGGCGGGCGGTGGCCGTGGCCGCCGCGCACGGCTATATCCCGCAGGAAACGGTGCCGGCCGACGCCCAGGGGTGGGAGCGGCTGTTCGCGGGCGACCACCACTTCCTGTGCCGCCACGCCGACAGCGGCACGGATGTGGAACTGCACTGGCGGCTGTTCGCCCACTACGACTTTCCCGGCAAGACCTTCGCGGACCTCTACCGCGACGACACCATCCCGTATTGCAAGGCCGGCCCCTTTTCCCAGACCAAACGGTCATACCGCACGCTGAACCATGAGATGGAGTTCGTGTTCATCCTGGCCCACGGCTCCAAGCACGTCTGGTTCCGCCTGAAATGGCTGGTCGACGTCAACGACTACCTGCGCACCGTGCCGCTGGACTTGGACACCGTGCGGCGGTT
>NZ_BACU01000663.1 GCF_000333275.1 Azospirillum sp. B4
CACCGCCGGACGCACGACGGTGGTGGAAGAGGTGCCCACCGCCGACCACACCGAACGCCTGCTGCGCCAATTCGGGGCCGCCATCACCGCCCGCCACCAGCCGGATGGCGCCTGGGCGGTCAGCGTCGACGGCCAGCGGGAATTGCGGCCGGCCCGGGTGGCCGTGCCGGGGGACGCGGCGGCGGCCGGTGCCGCCCTGGTGGCGGCGCTGCTGCGGCCCGGGCCCGGCATCGCGCTGGCCGGCGCCGGCACCAATGAGCACCGCGGCGGCCTGATCCCCCTGCTGCGTGACATGGGCGCCGAGCTGAGCCTCCAGGCCGCGACGGCGGGGGAGGACGAGCCCATGGCCGACATCACTCTGCGCGCGCCGGTCCAGCCCATAGACGCGGGTGAGGTGGCAGCCGGGCGCCTGGTCGACGCCGGCGACCTGGCGCTGGCGGCGGTGGCGGCCACGGTCGCGCCGGGGGGCGTCGTGCTGCGCGGCCTGTCGCCCACGCCGGCCCGGCAGGCGCCCGCCCTGGCGGCGGCGCTGCGGGCCTGCGGCGTGGCGGCGGAGGCCGGGGCGGATTTCCTCGGCGTCACCGGCGGCGGCCAGCCGGTCCAAGGCGGGGCCACGGTGGCGGTGGATGCGGAGATGGCGCCGGCCTTCCTGGCCCTGGGCACCGCCGCCGCCCAGCCCATCACCGTGCGCTGTGACGGCCTGGGGCTGGCCGTGCCCCAGCTGCTGAACGCCCTGGGTGCCGCCGTCACCACCGGGTGAGCGGGGCCGCTTGCCAGGGGCCGCCGGCGGTGTTAGGCCACCGGCCTATCCCTACCGAAGCAGCAGGCGGCACGCCCCATGACCTCTTCCTTCATCGTCGCCATCGACGGCCCGGCCGCCAGCGGCAAGGGCACGCTGGCCCGCCGCCTGGCCGCCACGCTGGGCTTCGCCCACCTGGACACGGGCGCGCTGTACCGCGCCGTGGGGTTGACGCTGTTGCGGGCCGGCCATGCGCCGGACGATGTGGGGGCCGCCATCGCCGCCGCCCAGGGACTGGACGCGGCCACCGTCCTGCCCCTGATGAACGATCCGGCGCTGCGCCAGGACGCGGTGGCGGTCGCCGCCTCCAAGGTCTCGGTGGTGCCGGCGGTGCGGGCGGCCCTGTTGGATTTCCAGCGGGATTTCGCCCATCATCCGCCTGGCGGCGCGCCCGGAACAGTGGCCAGGGGCGCGGTGCTGGACGGCCGCGACGTCGGCACCGTGGTCTGCCCGGATGCGCCGGCCAAGCTTTGTGTGACCGCCGACGTTGAGGTGCGCGCCCGTCGCCGTTGTCGGAGTGCG
>NZ_BACU01000662.1 GCF_000333275.1 Azospirillum sp. B4
CCGAAACCGCGACGTTCGCCGGTGGCTGCTTCTGGGGCATGGAGGATCTGATCCGCAAGGTGCCGGGCGTGGTCGACACCCGCGTGGGCTACACCGGCGGCGAGCTGCGGAACCCGACCTACAAGGACGTGAAGACCGGCGCCACCGGCCACGCCGAAGCCATCGAGATCACCTTCGACCCGGCCAAGCTGACCTACCGCCGCCTGACCGAATTCTTCTTCCAGATCCACGACCCGACGACCGTCAACCGCCAGGGCAACGACATCGGCAGCCAGTACCGCAGCGCCATCTTCTACGCCTCGCCGGAGCAGAAGGCGGCGGCGGAGGAAGTGACCGCCGAGGTTGACGCCTCCGGCCGCTGGCCAGGCAAGGTCGTCACCCAGATCGTCCCCGCCGGCACCTTCTGGGAGGCGGAGGATTATCACCAGGACTATCTGGAGAAAAACATCGGCGGCTACACCTGCCACTGGGTCCGCCCCGACTGGGTGCTGACCGGGAAGTAAGCGGACTGCCGAAGAAAGAGGGCCGTCGCCATCATGGGCGCGGCCCTTCGCTTTTTGGGGACGCGCGGAAAGTTCCGCCCGTAGGTTCCCGGGCCCGTCATCCTATTCCGGCGGCGCTGGGCTTCAACACGCGGCCGGCCGCCATCGCATGCCGACTCGGCCCGTTTCGCCGAGGTGGCTTATCCGATGGCGCGCTGGGCCCCGAACGCACGAAAGCCCGGCTGGATGAACCAACCGGGCTTTCGGATTTGGTGGAGCTAAGCGGGATCGAACCGCTGACCTCTACAATGCCATTGTAGCGCTCTCCCAGCTGAGCTATAGCCCCGAACCTTTGAATTCGGCCCCGCCATCTGGGCCCCATGTCCTGGGGAGCGGCGGTGAGGCCGGGACTATGCGCAGATGCGGGCTTGAGATCAAGTGCGCAGTTTGGTGCGCGACCCTGTCATGTAAGCGCGGCATGTGCGGGGTGGTTTCGGTGGCAGGGAACGCTTTATTCCAAGTTGGTTAACCGGGGGCGCCGCGATCGGGAAAGAAGAAGAGGCGGGTGCCGCCAGTCAATCAGGCTAAAAACACGAAAGGCCGGCTGAGTCGTCAGCCGGCCTTTCGGATTTGGTGGAGCTAAGCGGGATCGAACCGCTGACCTCTACAATGCCATTGTAGCGCTCTCCCAGCTGAGCTATAGCCCCGAACCATTTCAACTCGGTCCGCGCCGCCTGGGGGCTGGCGTGGTGTGGGCGGGAATATGCTCAGATGCGCTGGCCGGATCAAGAGAAAAATTCGGAAATCCCAACTTTTTTTCCGACGCGGCCAACGCCCTGATATTCCTCAGGCTTTAGCGGTCTTCGTCACCACCTTCGACGTCGACCACCTCACCCATGTCATCCTCGTCGCCCAGTTCCTCGGCGTCTTCCAGCAGGACGTCATCGTCCTCGTCGCCAGGCACGTCATCGGCGACCTCGGCCTCTTCCAGGTCATCGACCTCCAGATCGGCCTCGGCCTCCTCCAGGGCTTCCTCCTTCTCCTCGTCCTCGACCCCGACGCCGGTGTCCTCGTCATCCAGGACCGGCTTCTTGGTGTCGTCGGCCAGGATGGGACGGGCCCGGCGGGACTTCAGCAAGGCCTCCGGATCGAACACGGTCGAGCATGAGGGGCAGGTGGGCGGATTCTTCCGCATGTCGTAATAGCGGGTGCCGCAGTTCGGGCAGATCCGCTTCGTGCCCCATTCCGGTTTCGCCACGGCAATCCTCCGTCAAAACACGCGTGGGCGCGGCCCGGGCCGGCCATTCCCACGCACAATATAAAAAGGTACAGGAGCGGGCGTTTGCCATGAAGCCCGCCCCCTGTCAAACGTGAATCCGTGAAGACACCCACAAGGGGGCGCTTTCGCCGCGAATGGGGGCGGTTCGCACCCCCGGCACCGCCTGCCCGCCGCCACCGCCTCCCTTGCGCGTACCCAGGGGGCGGGGTCATGCTGGCGGCGTGACGTCCCGTCAACCGGGAGCCGGTTCAGGAACGAGAACGCCCATGCCCACGCCTGCGCCCCAAACCACCCGCTGGACGTCCGCGCCCGTCGCCCCCTTGGCGGGCTCGGCCCCGGTGCCGGGTGACGCCGGTGTCGCGACGCGGGCCCTGGTCCTGGCGGCGCTGGCGGTGGGCGAAAGCACGGTGACGCGGGCGCCGGCCGGGCTGGAGCCGGTGGTCCAGGCCTTGCGGACCCTGGGGGCCGAGGTTTCAGGCCCGGACGGGGGCGGCGCCTGGCGCATCCATGGTGTCGGTGTCGGCGGCTTGCGCCAGGCCCCGGACCTGCTGGACCTGGGCGATGACGGCCTGGCCTTCGCCCTGCTGCTCGGCCTGCTGTCCACCCAGGCCGGCGACACCTTCCTGACGACGACGTATCCGGCCGGCACCTTCCTGAAGGCGGCGCTGCCGCCGCTGTCGCGCATGGGTGCTGCCTTCGTGCCGGGCGG
>NZ_BACU01000661.1 GCF_000333275.1 Azospirillum sp. B4
ATGATAAAATCTCTCTGGCAATGACCTCTTCATAGTTGCCCTCAATATCCTGACTGCGTCCTGCTTCATAAATATTTG
>NZ_BACU01000660.1 GCF_000333275.1 Azospirillum sp. B4
GCGCGGTCGGGCTGCCCTTGGCGATGAATCCCGCAGCCGCCGGATGATCTGCCCGGCGCGCAACGCCTGTTCGGACGCCTTTTCCATGGCCTCCCGCGCCAGGGGCAGGTCGGCGTCCTCCGCCCGCTCCAGCAGCCGCATGGACGCCTTGACGTAGTTGACCACGGCGGTCAGCGGCTGGTTCAGCTCATGCGCCAGTGCCGACGCCAACTGGCCCATGACGCTGACCCGGCTGACATGCAGCAGTTCGGCCTGAAGCTGCTGCA
This sequence comes from Azospirillum sp. B4, assembly GCF_000333275.1. Classification (GTDB taxonomy): domain Bacteria; phylum Pseudomonadota; class Alphaproteobacteria; order Azospirillales; family Azospirillaceae; genus Nitrospirillum. The sequence continues at coordinate 267 of NZ_BACU01000660.1, forward strand.
GGCGCCGTTCCACCGCCTGGTGTTCCGTCAGGTCGTGGACGAAACCAGTGAACAGCCGCTCGCCCTCCAGGTCCACGGCGCCCACCGCCAGCTCCATGGGAAAGACGGAACCGTCGCGGCGCTGGCCGGAAACGATGCGGCCGACACCGATGATCCGCTTCTCCCCGGTGGCGAGATAGCGGGCGATATACTGGTCGTGCTGTTCCCGATAGGGCGAGGGCATGAGCATGCTGATGTTCCGGCCCAGCACCTCCGCCTCCTCGTAGCCGAAAAGGCGCCGCGCCGCCGGGCTGAAGGACCGGATCAACCCCTTGTCGTCGATGACGATCAGGGCGTCGGGGATGGTCTCGATGATGGAGGCCAGGCGCGCCTCGCGCTCGCGCAGGGCCTGCTCCGCCGCCCGCCGGTCGGTGATGTCACGGATGATGCCGATATAGGCGGGCGGTCCATCCGGCAGCGCCTCGCCCACCGACAGTTCCATGGGGAAGGTGCTGCCGTCGCGGCGCAGGCCCGTGACCTCACGGCCGATGCCGATGATGCGCCGCTCCCCCGTGGCACGGTAATGCGCCGCTGCCCCTCCGCTCCTTTGCTTCCCGCTTGCCTATGCGGCCGGTATCGTCCGTCGTCTTCCCAGCCGCG
>NZ_BACU01000659.1 GCF_000333275.1 Azospirillum sp. B4
TGGCGCTGGCCCAGGCCGGGCACCGCGTCATCATGCACGGCAGCAACGCCTTCACCCAGGGCCGCGACGTGCCCGACGCCCTGGGCGAGCTGGGCCTGCGCCCGGCGACCAGCCGCGAGGACGCCAAGGCCCTGGTGGCCGAAACCGGCTTCGCCTACCTGCCGCTGTCGGCCTTCAGTCCGGAGTTGGACCGCCTGCTGAACCTGCGCCACCTGCTGGGCCTGCGCAGCCCCATCAACACCGTCTGCCGCCTGCTGGACCCGTTCGACACCCGCGCCGCCGTCGACGGCGTCTTCCACCCGCCCTACATCGACCTGCACCTGGGCGTCGCCCAACGCCTGAACCGCCCCCGCCTGGTGGTGGTCAAGGGCGGCGGCGGCGAGGTGGAACGCAACCCCGCCAAGCCCACCACCGCCTATGTCCAGGTGGGCGCCGAGCGCCAGGAGCTACCCCTGCCCGCCCTGACCACGGCCAAGGCGGCGGCCCAGGGCCTGCTGCCCGTCTGGCGCGGCGAACCGGGGCGGGACGCGGAAACGGCGACGGTCATCGCCACCATTGCCCTGGGGGTGCTGGCCTTGGGGTTGGCGGATGAGCCGGCCGAGGCCGACCGGGTGGCGGCGGAGATTTGGGCGCGGCGATTGCAGAAAATCTCCATTTTGCGGCATAGCGCGGAACATATAAAATATTGATGGAACCTATACGTCAAGACCGCATAGTTTTTTTGCGGTATTTGCCAAATCAGAGGCTCGCTTTTTTGCAAATACTTCATATTTATCCTCAAATAGAAGATCAGATGCTAGGGATGATTTAATTATCGCACTAATATCTTGTGGCATAAGCATTCTATAAACTGACGGGGCGACTCCACCGAGCTTTCTATTATCCGCTCTAGATAAGAAGCATATATTAGCTAAAACATTGTCATTGATGGAATTTTGCCCGCTTTTTTTCAGAAAATCACGCGGCATCATGTGATGAAACTCCGACCGGTTGGCCGCTTTCAATGTCGCCTCAAGATCGACTGGCTGCCCAGAAATAAATGATACCGGATCTTGTGCGGCCAGCATTAGTAAGAATGTTTTGGTATTAACATTCCCCATGCCGAACGAATTCACAAGAAAATGATCATCATCAATGGAAAACGAAAAATCTCCCAGCGTCGATGGATAGCCACCTCGCAGATTCTTCATTTGGGCAATATCTGCCTTTAAATTTCTTAATACGCCAGAACTATATCTTTTCGAAAAAGACGCCCGCCAGAACCAACGATTAATTATTTTTTTCTGTTCTTCTGTGTATGAAATTTCTTTTTCATTTGAAGAGGCAAAGAAAACGGCTAATGGAACCAAGAGGGTTGTAAATGGTAAATTCGCTAGCGTCTGCGCCTTAAAATTTTTTCGAAAGTAATCTACAGCGTACTTAACACCGTTTGTCACCGCTTCAAAATTGGCTCGAACATTTGCTCCATTTAACTCCATCAGCGCTTTGGGCGAAGCATCATCTGCCAATATAGCTGAACAGCACCGAAGAAGAAGATCGGTATCACCACCAATATCAGCGAAGCCAAAAGGCTTCAATTCATCTGCCAGCTCTTCAAACTTATCGGCCAGCTGAAAATCTTCACTCCATGTCCAAGCCGACAGCAATTGCAGTGTATCAAGCTCAACACCTTGCCGATTTACCCTTTCAAATATTATGGCAACAGTAGCCTTATCATCCGTCTTTGAAACTTGCACCGGAATTTTCGTTTCTTTAAATACCGCTTGCATATCGTCAATTTTTTTAAGTACATCACCCTTGTAAGATTCCGTTGCTTTTCTGTAAGCGGTACTATCGAAGAGGGTATTTAGTGGAAAGTGCCTATCAGCAATAACTTCATCATCCCTAAGAGCCACAAACTGACTATCCTGAGCCGTGGCCTCAGCAGCAAGATCAAAATAAATATCCGTCCACTCGACTGGTAGAGTTTTTTTCATAGTTGTCTGGAAAACACCAAATATTGATGTTAGCCTTTGCTGACCATCCAAAACATAATCTACCGGATAATCTTCTTTTGGTTCCGGCAATTTAAATGGCCCTAAATCTCTATCAAATTTTAACTTCTCTTTTGTTCTCCATATCATGAGGGAACCGAATGGATAATTCTTATATATACTATCCATCAGATGAGAGACACGCTCAGCATCCCAGACAAATCCTCTCTGAAACGCTGGTATGCGCAATTGTCCACGAGTAACCATATCAACAATATCGCGAATACTTAATGATTCCATCATCTATTGAATATCCCTAAATTGGGTTTCTGTCTGTCGATACTACAATTCTTAATACACCCCTACCAAAACAATATCAAGTATGGGGATATTTTTATAGCAGCACATGCTCATCAAAAAAAACTCAATCTCCCCTGTAGCCTTCCTCCCTCATCGTTCGTCTTCCAGGCTCAACGCCCATAGGAGAAGCGATATGGAACAAGAGGTGATGAACATCCTAAACGCCTACCGCCAAGCGGCGTGGGATCGGGACGCGGAAGCGCTGCTGGCCCTCTACGCCGAGGACGCCGTAGTGTTCGACACTTGGGACAGCTGGTCCTATCCGGACCGGGCCGCCTGGGGCCAGTCGGTCAAGGCCTGGCTGGGTGGCCTGGGCGATGAACGGGTGCAGGTCACGGCGGGAAACGTGCGCGTTGTCGGCGGCGGCGACACGGCCGGCCTCAGTGCCTTCCTGACCTATACCGCCCTGTCACCGGAGGGCGCCAAGCTGCGCTCCATGCAGAACCGCCTGAGCTGGACCTTGGTGAAGCGAGATGGCGGCTGGCGCATCGCGCAGGAACACACCTCCGTCCCCATCGCGCCCGACAGCTTGATGGGGCGGCTGAGCCGGGTGTCAGAGGAGGACGGACCCAACTTGCGGAAATGACAGTGTGATGCGTACGGGTGCGGCGTCACACTTACCGCGCCCAATCACGTGAACAGGTCCTCGTATCGGTCGGTGGGATGGCCACGTACCGCCAAGGAAATCTGCGTCGCCGCAATCATGATCACGGTCGCGCATGCCAACACGCCTCCAGCATCTCGCTGAGCAAAGAGCGTCACAACCATCTCAACCACGAGAACACAACCGATACGGTGGAGGGTGCGGTCGCTGAAAGGCCCCCACCAGAAAATCCTGGCTTCCGATCGTCGCTGCTTGTTGAGGGCGGAAACGGCATTTTGGAACCGGGGGTCAAATACGCCTGAAAACAACAATGTGAGGGTGAGCGCGAAGGCCACGACGACAGCCAAAACGTTTATCCATTGCGGCCACGCCCCAAAGCAGAATGAGACGAGAACCAACAGTGCATTGGTTCCGGCAAGCGCGATCACGAGGGGCCGCAGCCGAAGTGCCAACTTCGTTGCTGGAAGGTCTTCGTTCATAAGCCGATTATTCGAGGAAATCCGGCTGCCCGCAATCCCTCATCGCCTTTCATGCCTGCCGCGCCTGCGGCACCCAGGCGATAACCGGCAGCGGCAAGGTCAGGTCTACTCCGGAGATGACATCGAAGGAGAGCCCGCAGGACTCGGCCTTAAGAGCCCAGCTCCCGCTGCAAATCCTCCAGCGTGCCCCGGATGTGGCCGGCGGTCAGCGCCTCCACCGTCGCTATGTCACGGTCCATCCACGCCTCGAACAGGGCGCGGTGCTCGTCGCGGGCGCGGCCGGCGCGGCCCTGGGGTTCCAGGTGGACGCGCACATAGCGTTCCGACAGGACGTGCAGGCGTTCCATCAACTGGCTGGTGATGCCGCCGGCCGGGCGGATCAGGGCCATGTGGAAGGCGCGGTTGAGGGTGACGTGGCCGGTGCCGGCGGTCCCCTGCTCCCGCTCCAGCGCCAGCAGCTCATCGCGGGCGTGGTCCCGGTCGGCCGGGCTGGCGCGGCGGGCGCCGTCCGCCGCCGCCCCGGGCTCCAGCTTCAGGCGCAGGGCGAACACCTCCGTCGCCTCTTCCGTCGTCAGGGTGTTCACCACATAGCCCCGGTTGGGGAAGGAGGTGACCAGGCCGTCCTGTTCCAGCCGGCTCAAGGCTTCCCGCAGGGGGATCTTGCTGATCCCCAGCTGGCTGGCGATGGCCCCCTGCTGCACCGCGGCACCTGGCGCCATGGTGCCCAGCAGGATGTGCTGCCGCACGATTTCATAGGCCTGGTCGGGCAGGCTGCGGACGATGATGCTCATGCGGCAAGTTTCATGCGGACAACGGAAGGCCTTTTCGCACGATACCATTCCCCGCGCGAAAATACCGCCGGGGACTTGTTAGCGGTACCAGTCAGCGCGTGGCCCGCAGCAGAACCACGCCGTGCGCCGGCACGGTGGGGGCGGTGTCCGGGGCGACGGAGCGGTGGGCCCACAGGTCCCGCACCCGGGGATGATCGCCCAGGCCCAGGGCCGGCCAGTCGGCGGACATCGTCACCGGCTTGTCCGTGCGGTTGAACAGGCCCACGGCCACCGACCCGTCGGCCAGCGGCCGGGTCCAGACCTCCGTCCCATCCCGCTTGCGCACCGGCAGGCCCTGGTGGCCCAGGGGGTCCTGGTCCACGGCGATGACCTCGGCATTGCCCAGCAGGGCCAGCGTCTCCCGCGTCATGGACCGCGCGTCGTTGCCCATCAGCAGGGGGGCGGCCATCATGGCCCACAGGCTGATGTGGGTGCGGTATTCCTCCACGCCCATGCCGCCGTTGCCGACCTCCAGCATGTCGGGATCGTTCCAGCCGCCGGGGCCGGTGTGGCGGGGCACGCCGTTCCTGTCGAAGCCGATGGCCGCCATGCTGGCGTAGCTGTCCTCGATATCCCCGGTGGTGCGCCACAGGTTGCCGCCAACCTCGCGCCCCCAGGCGCCCACGTCGAAGCGGCCGTATTCGCACAGGCTGTAGACGATGGGCCGGCCGGTCGCGACCAGCGCGGCCCCCATCTGCTGGTAGGTCGCCTGCACCGTCTCGGCCGTGTGGTAGAAGCCCTCACCCGAGCACAGATCGTACTTCAGGTAATCGACGCCCCATTCCGCCCAGGTGCGGGCGTCCTGCTCGACATGGCCGTAGCTGCCGGTGTAGCCGGCGCAGGTCTTGGGGCCGGGGGAGCTGTAGATGCCCAGCTTCAGCCCGCGCGCGTGGATATAGTCGGCCAGGGCCTTCATGTCCGGGAACTTGGCATTGGGGCGCAGCACGCCGTCGGCCCCCCGCTCGCCCTGCCAGCCGTCATCGATGTTGACGTAGACATAACCGGCGTCGCGCAGGCCGCTGCGCACCAGGGCGTCGGCGATCTGCCGCACCGTCGTGTCGTCGATGGCCTCGGCGAACTTGTTCCAGCTGCTCCACCCCATGGGCGGGGTGCGGGCCAAGCCGTTGCTGGGCACGTGGGCCGGGGCGGGCAGTGGATAGGTGGGGAAGTCTAGGGCCGCCATCTCCGCCGCCGTGGCGCGGTGGGCGGGCGCCTCCTGCTTCTCATACCAGACCTGGCCGGTCAGCTTCACGCCCTGGCCGTCCGGAGCCACGGTCAGGTCATAGGGCTTCAGCTTGGGATTGCCGTTGTCGATGTGGAAGACCAGGCCGTCTCCCGCCCCGGCCCCCACCGTCTTCAGGTCCAGCATGGGCAGGTCGCCATACCACTGCGACGTGATGGTGCCGTGCAGGCCATCCGCGTCCCGGCGGATGGCCATCCTGGTGAAACCGGGAAAGGACGGGGCGGCCTGGAAGACCCAGTCGCCCGTCAGGTCAGCGGCCCAGGCCTGGCCGGCGAGAAGCACGCCGGCCAGGCCCCCAAGGAAATACCCAGGAGCGGGCTTGGTCATTTCAGTTCCAGAACGACCACCGACTTGGCCGGCAGAGTCAGGCTGACCGTCTCGCCCGAGACGGTGGCGCCGCTGAACGCCGCCGGCACGATGGCCTGGGGATGGTCGAAGCTGTTGAGGCTGTTCATGGCCGGGCCGGTCAGGATGCGGCCGGTGACCTTGCCCGCCTTCAGGCCGGCCAAGGCCACCTGGACGGGTGCGGCCTTGTTGGGGTCGACATTGGTCAGGGCCAGGCGGGTGACGCCGTCGGTGCCCCGGCCGGCGGAGGCGCTGACGGCCGGGACGGTGCGTCCGCCCTGGCTGTAGTCCGGGCCGGTCACGGTCACGGGCAGGCTGGTGGCGCCCTGGAAGCCCTTGTACATGTCGAAGACATGGTAGGTGGGCGTCAGCACCATGCGCGGCCCGTCGGTCAGGATCATGGCCTGCAGCACGTTGACCATCTGGGCGATGTTGGCCATGCGCACGCGGTCGGCATGGGCGTGGAAGATGTTCAGGCTGATGGCCGCCACCACCGCGTCGCGCAGGGTGTTCTGCTGCTGCAGGAAGCCGGGATTGCTGCCGGGGGTGGGGTCGTGCCAGGTGCCCCATTCATCCACCACCAGGGCGACCTTCTTCTCCGGGTCGTACTTGTCCATGATGGCGCTGTGGTGGCTGATGTAGGTGCCGATCTGATAGGCGCCGAAGATGCTGGCGAACCATTCCGACTCATTGAAGTCGGTGGCGGAGCCCTTCACCTTCCAGGTGCCCTTGGGCACGCTGTTCAGCGAGGCCACGTCGTAATAGTGCATGGACAGGGCGTCGATGTCCTTGGCCGCCCGCGCCATGATGGTCTCGGTCCAGGCGGTGTCATCGTCGCTGGGGCCGACGGCGATGAACTTCGTCGGCTGGCCGGCGCCCGGCTTGAGGAAGGTGCGGGTCTGGCGCAGCAGGTCGGCGTAGTAATCCGCCCGCATGTTGCCGCCGCAGCCCCAGACCTCGTTGCCCACGGCGAACCAGTTCAGGGTCCACGGCTTGTCGCGGCCATTGGCCCGCCGTTCCTGAACCAGGCTGCCATGGTTGTCCGCCGTCATGTAGGCGACCCAGTCGGCCATCTCGCGCACGGTGCCGCTGCCCAGGTTGCCGTTCACATAGGTGCCGGCGCCGATCAGTTCGGAGAAATCCATGAACTCATGGGTGCCGAAGGCGTTGTTCTCCTCCACCCCGCCCCAGTTGGTGTTGACGATGACGGGCCGCCGCTCCTTGGGGCCGATGCCGTCACGCCAATGGTATTCGTCGGCGAAGCAGCCGCCGGGCCAGCGCACCACCGGGACATGCAGGGCCTTCAGCGCCTCCACCACGTCCTTGCGGTAGCCACGGATGTTGGGGATGGGGCTGTCCGGCCCCACCCAGATGCCGCCATAGATCTGCGTGCCCAGATGTTCCGCGAACTGGCCGTAGATTTCCGGCGCGATGACGGCACCGGGATGGCCGGCCTGCACGGTCACCGTGGCGGCGGGCGCGGCGGCGCGGGCGGGGGGCATGGCAAGGGCGGTGCCGGCGAGCAGGACCGCTGCGGCGACGTGGAGGGTACGGATCATTCCCTGGGGCTCTCCCTGTGGCTTTTATTAAAGTCGTATAATATTACTATCGGGCGCCCGGCCGTTTGTAAACCGCTCGTCCGCCGCGAAAGAACATATGAGGAGGAAAGCCTTTGGCCCCCATCGTTACCCGTCGCGCCTTCCTGGCCAGCGGCGCCGGCACCGCCGCGGCATTGGGCGCGACCGGCGCCACCGCCACCGCATCGGCCACGCCCAGCCCGGACCTGCGGTTGCTGACCTCCCGCACCGGTGTCTATACCCCGCCCAGGGGCGAGGCCGCGTTCCAGTTCAGCTTCGACTTTCCGGAGGCGTCGGTGCAGGTGGGGCCGCTGCTGGTGGGTTTCCGCGTGCAGACCTATGAGAACGCCTATGCTATCGACCCCACGGTCACCCGCGTGGTGCGCGACGGCGCCCACGTCACCCTGACCTGCGACGGCCTGCTGTGGGCCGGCGGGCAGGAGAAGGCGCCGGGCACGCTGGTGGCCGACTTCACGGTGGAGGCGGACGGCACGGTGCAGTGGACGGTGAAGGCCGAGGCCAAACACCCGGTGAAGTCCATCACCACCGTGGTGCGCGGCCTGCCGCGCGGCGAGGTCTCCGTCTCCGGCCAGGACTTCACCGACCTCAAGGACGATGAGAAGTCCTTCGAATATCCCAACTTCTTCCAGGGCATGGCCACGCCCCTGGCGGTGCTGAAGGGGGCGGACGGGCGGCATTACGCCCTGTCGGCCCGGCAGACGGCGGTGCGCACCTGCCGTTTCTTCTTCCAGCCGGGACCGGACGGCTATCGCGTGGAACTGATCCATGAGGGCGAGGGCTGGGCCAAGGCCACCAGCCTGACCACCCCGCCCTGGCGGGTGGGCCCGGCGGCGGATTACGCGGCAGCGGCGGGCCCCCACTTCGCCCATGTGGAAAAGGCCTACGGCATCCCGCCGCTGGCCACCCGGCCGGACATGCCGGCCTGGATGCGAGACGTCGACCTGGTGCTGAGCATCCACGGCGCGCACTGGACGGGCTATATCTTCAACGACTATGCCCGCATGCTGGAGATCCTGCGCTGGGCCGCCACGCAGATCGACCCGAAGCGGGTCATGGTCTTCCTGCCGGCCTGGGACGGCCGGTATTACTGGAACTACCCGCTGTACCAGCCCGACCCGCGCATGGGCGGGGTGGAGGGATTCCAGCGCCTGGTGATCCAGGCCCGCAAACTGGGCTTCCGCCTGGTCCCCATGTTCGGCACCAACTCCGCCAACAGGGTGTGGGAGGAGTTCAAGCAGTTCGCCGACGCCACGACGGAGCGGGTGGACGGCGACGCCTTCGACCTGAACTGGGTGGACTGGGACAACGACCGGTCGGGCGAAGGCTGGATGCCCTTCATGAACCTGGGCGTGGCGTCCTGGCGCCGCTGGCTGACGGAGCGCATCTCCGCCACCATCCGCCAGTTCGGCGTGGACGGCTATTTCCTGGACATCGCCGGTGCCGCCGTCAACAACACCAAGGCCGACATGCATGAAGGCACCCGCCTGCTGGTGGAGGAACTGGCCCGCCGCCACCCCGGCATCCCGCCGGTGGGCGAAATGCTGTACGACGCCCAGATGGCCTTCATCCCCATGAGCCATGTGACGCGCTACACCCTGATGCCGGCCGCCTGCGACAGCCACATCCGCAACTATCAGCACCTGAGCCGCCCGGCCCCCGGCCGGGGCAGCACCGGGGTGCACGAGGCCGGCTTCGGCCATTACAAGCCGGAAATCCTCCCGACCCAGCGCGCCATCCCCACCATCACCGTGGTCGACGACACCTTCACCCAGGAACGCGCCGCCATGGCCGACTACATCCGCCAGGCCAAGGCCTGGGGCGACGCGCGGCGGAAGTAAGGCCCGCGCGTCGGCAAAAGAAAAGGCCGCCGACCCGGGGGGTGGCGGCCTTTCGTTTACGGGGTCAGTCCCTTACACCGCCTTGTTCAGCAGGCTGTGACGGCGGCTGTAGGCCAGGTAGAGCACCAGGCCGATGACGTGCCAGATGGCGAAGTTGCGCAGCGTGGTGCCGGGCAGGGAGTACAGGAAGTACACGCAGCCGATCACCGCCAACGGCGCCACCACCCACACCGCCGGGCAGCGGAACAGGCGCGGCATGTCCGGCTTGGTCACGCGCAGCACCATGACGCAGACGGACACGGAGATGAAGGCCGCCAGCGTGCCGGCGTTCGACAGTTCCGCGATGGTGGCCAGCGGCAGGAAACCGCCGAACAGGGCGACGAACAGGCCGACCAGCAGGGTCACCTTCACCGGCGAGCGGCGGTCGGGCCCCAGGTCGCTGAGCGACCGCGGCAGCAGCCCGTCGCGCGACATGACGAAGAACACGCGGGTCTGGCCGAACATCATCACCAGGATGACGCTGGGCAGCGCCACGATGGCGGCGGCCCCGATGGCCCAGGCGGCGCCCGGGTGGTTCAGGCTGCGCAGGATGAAGGCCAGCGGTTCGCCACTGGCGGCAAACTCCTGGAACGGCCAGGCACCCACGGCGCAGGCGGCCACGATCATGTAGATGATGGTGGAGATGACCATGGAGCCCAGGATGCCGATGGTCAGGTCGCGGCCGGGGTTCTTCACCTCCTCCGCCGAGGTCGACACGGCGTCGAAGCCGAAGAAGGCGAAGAAGACGATGGCCGCCGCCGCCATGACGCCCCGCACATGGCCCGCGTCATCCATGTGCGAGACGAAGCCGTAGGGCATGAAGGGGGTGAAGTTCTCCGGCACCAGGCTGAACACCGTCAGGCCCACGAACACGGCCAGCGCGATGATCTTGATGGCGACCAGGGCGATGTTGACCGTGGCGCTTTCCTTGGCGCCCTTGGCCAGCAGGGCGGTGACCAGACCGGTGATGACCACGGCCGGCAGGTTGATCAGGCCGCCGGCATAGGGCCCCGCGATCAGGGAATGCGGCAGGTGTATCCCCATGCTCTCCAGCAGGCCCACCATGTAGCCGGACCAGCCCACCGCCACGGCGCTGCAGGTGACGGCATACTCCAGCACCAGGGACCAGCCGACGATCCAGGCCAGCCCCTCGCCCAGCACCGAATAGGTGTAGGTGTAGGCGCTGCCCGCGGCCGGCATCAGGGTGGCCATCTCGGCGTAGGTCAGGGCCGCGAAGGCGCAGAGTATGCCGCAGGCGGCGAAGGCCAGGATGACGGCGGGGCCGGCGCGCTCGGCACCGATGCCGGTCAGCGTGTAGATGCCGGTGCCGATGATGCCGCCAATGCCCAGCGCCACCAGGTGCGGCCAGCTGAGGGTCTTGCGCAACTGCCGGCTCTGGTCCACGTGGGCCAAAGCGTCCAACGCCTTGCGGCGCGTCCAGAACGTCATAAAGCTGTCCCCATCTATAACGTGTTGTAGCCCCCGCCGCCGGCCTTGTGCTGATCGAAGCGCCGCCCCCTTGCCCAGGGGCTGGCGTCACCGGCTGAAAGCTGTTTGGACACTGATCGGCGTGGGCGTCAACAACTTAACCGCCCTCGCCTTTTTAAACGACATTTTGTGGCGCGAAACCCCGGTTTCAGAAGAAAAAACCCCGCCCGGAGCCATCCGGGCGGGGGTATTTTCGTGAACGGACCAGGCCTTAGAACTCCACCGTCGCGCCGACGAAGATGACGCGGCCCAGCGGGTCATAGATGCCGGGGTAGGTGTTGCCGTTGCCGAACTTGCTCAGCAGGCCCGAAGCGATGGCCGGCGGATCGCGGTCCAGGATGTTGTTCACGCCGGCGCGCAGCGACAGGTAGTCGGTCATCTTATAGGTCGTCGCCAGGTCGAAGTAGCTGTACGACGGCAGCTTGGCGTTGATGCCGACATAGTCGGAGGCCAGGAACGCGTTGGCCGTGTTGCTGGACAGCGACGTCGGGCCAATGAAGCGCCAGTTGATGGACACGGTGGCCGGGATCCAGGGGCTGGACCAGGTGGTGCGCAATTGGTGGCGCCACCGCGGGTTGGGCTGGCCACACGTGGGACCGAACAGGCCGACGCAGTCATAGGACCCAAGGCCCGGCAACTGCTCCGTCTCATTGCTCAGCAGGACGCTGCCCGTCAGGTTGAAGTTCAGGTCGCCCCAATTGTGGTTGACCAGATCCTCCAGCGCCAGCTTGTACGAGATGTCCACGTCCACACCCGAGGTCTTCAGGTAGCCCGTGTTCTGGTTGGTGGATTCGACGTAGCCGTTGGCGCCGAACAGCACGCCGCCAGCGCTATTGTCGCGATGGAAAAGGCCGCAGAAGTAGGAGCTGCCGGTGGTGACGCACTGGTTGATGGCGGTCTGCGCGTCGACGCCGGCGATGTAGCCGTCAACCTTGATGTTGTAGTAGTCCAGCGTGGCGGTGAAGTTGGGGATGAAGGTGGGCGTCAGCACCACGCCGGCGGTGAAGGTGTCGGCGGTCTCGGGCTTCAGGGCGGTGTTGCCGCCACCCTGGGCCGAGCAGAGGTCGGTCGGGCATTCGGCGATATGGCCGTACTGCGCCGACGTCACGCCGGTCAGGGCGCACTGGGCCAGGGTGGCCGTGGGGTTGGTACCGGCGCACGGATCCTGCGCCGCGACGTTGCCCACGGTCTTGGGCGCGAACAGCTCGGAAATGCTGGCGGCGCGGACGGCGCGGTTGTAGCTGCCGCGCAGGCGGAAATCGCTGACCGGAGCGTACTGCAGCTCGAACTTGTAGGTGCTGACGCCGCCGTCCAGGTAGTCATACTTGGAATAGCGATAGCCGGTGTTGAACAGCAGTTCCTGCACCAGGGGCTTGTCCTGGATCAGGGGGATCTGCAGTTCGCCGTAGCCTTCATCCACGCTCAGGCTGCCGGAGGACGGCATGGTGCCCCCCTGCTGGGCCACGGCGTCGGCCTCGTACAGCAAGGTTTCCTCGCGGTGTTCGAAGCCCAGCGCGATGGCCGCGCCCTTCTTGGCCCACGGGCTCTTGATCCCGTACTGTTCCAGATCGCCGTTGATGGCCAGGCTGCCCACCTTTTCGGTCTGGGCGCCATGGGTATGGCTGGGGGAGTAGAGGTAGTTGTAACCGGCCTGGCTGATGCCGTTGTACTGGAAGACGTTGATGGGCACGCACGTCGGGTCGGTGCCGTCGATCACGGACTTGCAGGTCGGCACCCCGTTGACATTCACCACCTCAAGCGCGCGCTGCGCCTTGGTGTTGTCGACGTTGTTCAGATAGGTCTCGTTCAGGATGGCTTTCGACCACAGGAAGTTGGCGTCGTAGCTCCAGCCATCCCACACCTCGCCGCGGAAGCCACCGGTGAAGCGGTAGTCGATATGGCGCAGGTCGTCGCGACGCGGCTGGCTGCCGGGGCCGGCCAGGCGGTAGCCGATGAAGGTCTGCGCGTCGGTGGGCGTGCCGGCGGCGGTACCGCACAGGGTGCTCGCCTGGGAGGCCGACATCAGCGGGTTGTTGCAGTTGATGTTGAACGTCGTGCCCTGGAACAGCGCCGACGGGGCGGCCTGCGAGAAGGTGTGGTCGTTCATGTACATGAAGTTGCCGTAGGCTTCGATTTCCTTGGCAAATTCATAGTGCGCGGCCACGCCGCCGGTTTCGCGCTTGTCCGTACGCTGGATGTAGTTCGTGGGCGTGTAGTTGTAGGCGAAGGAACTGTCGTACGGCACCCAGGTCTTGCTGCCGTCCTTGGAATTCACCAGGTAGGAACCGGCGGTCGGCCCTGACAACGGATAGAACAGGCCGTAGACATTGTTGCTGGAGCCACCGCAGACGAAGGTGTTGGCATCCTTCAGATTCAGGTCGCAGGAGGAATAGTCGCGCTTATCCTGTGTCACCGGCATCATGTAGTGATAGCCGGCGAATAGCGTGACGTTGCCCTTCTGGCCATCGAAGTTGGTGCCGGCGGCGACGCTGACGTCCTTCTTGATGCCATCCCACACCTCATCGGGCGCCGTGGGATAGCCCTTGGCCCGAACCACCGAACGCAGGGCCTGATTACCATTGTCATGCTGCGCGATGCTGTACTGCACGTCGGCGCGAACGCCATCCAGGTTCTTGCGCAGGATGAAGTTCACCACGCCCGACACGGCATCGGAACCGTAGACCGCGGAGGCGCCGCCCGAGACCACGTCCACCCGGTCCACCATCGCGGTGGGGATGAAGTTCAGGTCGTTCATTTCCGGCGGCAGCATGCGCTGGCCGTCGATCAGCACCAGGTTACGGTTGGAACCCAGGTTGCGCAGGTTCACGCGCGCGGTGCCATCCGATCCGTTGGAGCCGTTCTCATTGGAATCGGCCATCACCTGCGGCAAGCGGTTCAGGGCGCTTTCGATGTTGGTCGTGCCTTGGTACTGCAGGTCCTGCTGCCCCACCATGGTCAGGGGGCTGGCCGTGGTCAGGTTCGCCTGCTTGATGCGCGAACCGGTGACGACGATTTCCTGCAGGTCGTCCACTGAGTCCGGCGCCGACTGGGCCAGCGCCTGGCCACCCGCCATCAAGGCCACCAGGGCGGCCCCCGCCGCCAGGGTCGCCGCCCGGCCCTGCCGTCGCGCCAACGCGCCAGCGGACCCGTGGGCGGACTTCGCATGAATCTTTCGCATTCTTATCTCCCAGACCGCGCACCCCCGTTAGTGCGCGCTGGACAACCGTCCCGCAAATGCAACCAACCTGTCAAATATCTTATATCGTATATCGTATGATTTATTCAGGGGTGTGGCACGGACGCATCAGCCGCCCGAAATAGGGCAGCTCTCTCAACAGGTTATGTGGGATTGCGAGTGGCCAACGCCAAAAGCCGCCCTCCCCGTCGGGAGGGCGGTTGCATCAAGGCCACCGGATAATCGCCCACCCCTGGAGGGTGGGATGGTGACGCGCCTACAGCGCCGTCACGGCCACCGCCTCAGCGGCCTTCACGACCAGCGGATTGCGCAGGGGCAGGCCGAAAGGGGCGGCCTCAACCTCGAACCGGTCGCCCGGCCGGGTGGTGAAGCCGTCGCTGAAGGACAGGGTGGCGGTGCCGAAATAGTGCACGTGGGCGTCGCCCGGCCGGCGGAAACCGGCGTACTTGAAGTGGTGATGCTCCAGGTTGGCCAGGCTGTGGCACATGTTGGCCTCACCCGACAGGAAGGGCTTCTCCCACACCACCTGGCCGTCGCGCACGATGCGCGTCGCCCCCCGGATGTCGTCCGGCAGCGGCCCCACCAACAGCTCCGGCCCGAAGGAGCAGGGACGCAGCTTGGAATGCGCCAGATAGAGATAGTTCTGACGCTCCGTCACATGGTCGGAAAATTCGTTGCCCAGCGCGTAGCCCAGGCGGAACGGCGTACCGTCGGGGCCGATCACGTAGAGGCCCACGATCTCCGGCTCCTCCCCGCCGTCCAGCGCGAAGGCGGGCGAGGCCAGCGGCGCCTCGGGCGCCGTGATGATGCCGCCGTCGCCCTTGAAAAACCATTCGGGTTGCGCGCCCACCCAGTCGGCACCGGCCCCGGCGGGCGGCTTGCCCCCTTCCAGGCCCAGGCGGAACATGCGCATCGAGTCGGTCTGCTTGGCGGGATCGGCCAGGTCCTTATGCATCTTGTCCCGGCCCTCGGCCGAGCCCAGGTGGGTCAGGCCCGTGCCGGTTACCAGCAGGTGGGCGGTATCGGGGTGGTCAAGCGGCGCCAGCAACCGGCCCTCGGCCACCAGGGCCGCCAAATCCACGCTGTCACCGGCGCCCGCCGCCTCGACCACCGCCGCCAGGCCCTTGCCCGCCGCGATGGCCCGCTGCGCCAGTTCATAGACGCTGGCCGCGCCCGGCACCGTGTGCGCCGGGCCATCATCCCGGCGGGCGGCGACGGCGCGGGCGCCGGTGGCGTCGATATATGGATAAGGCGCAA
>NZ_BACU01000658.1 GCF_000333275.1 Azospirillum sp. B4
GTTTCGCGCCCCGTCCGCACCTTTCTGCTGCGCCTGACCGACAGCGCCCCCGTCATCCACGCCCAGGCCACCGGCCTGTTCGCGGCGGAGGGCCTGGACGTCACCCTGTCGGTGGAACCCAGCTGGGCCAACCTGGCGGACAAGCTGTCCTATGGCCTGCTGGATGCCGCCGTGATGCTGCCCCCCCTGGTGCTGGCCATGGCCCTGGGCCTGCGGCCGGCGGCGGCCCCCCTGATCATCCCCATGAGCCTCAGCCAGCACGGCGACGCCGTGACGCTGTCCAACGACTTGGCCGACCCCATCTTGGAAGGCTGCCACCCCACGGCGGCTGAGGCCGGCCGCCGCCTGGCCGCCCTGCTGCGGGGCCGCGGCCGTGTCACCCTGGCGGTGGTCCATGCCTGGTCCACCCATGCCCTGCTGTTCAAAAGCTGGCTGCACGCCGCCGGCATCGACCCCCAGGCCGACGTTGACTGGGCCATCGTTCCTCCGGCCGACAGCGTGGCCGCCATCGAGGCCGGCCGCATCGACGGCTTCTGCGCCGGCGCCCCCTGGGGGGCGGTGGCGGCATCGGCCGGGGTGGGTCGCACCGTGGCCCTGTCCTCCGACATCATAACCGGCCATCCGGAGAAATGCCTGGCGGTGCGCGAGGCCTGGGCGGCGGAGCATCCCGGCACCCTGCAAGGCCTGCTGCGCGCCCTGATCCGCGCCGCCGCCGACTGCGCCAACCCCGCTAACACGGCAGCCATCGCCGCCACCCTGGCCCAGCCCGCCTTCCTGAACTTGGCCCCCAAACTCATCGCCGCCTCCCTGCCCGGCGGCGCACGTGAGGGCGCGGGCCTGGACACCGACGTCTGCCGCTTCACCGTGCACGACGCCACCCGCCCCACCCTGGACCAGGCGCGCTGGTTCCTGGACCAGATGGCCCGCTGGCGGGACCTGCCAGTCAGCGGCGCCGAAGCGGAAGCGCTGGCCGCGCGCATCTACCGGCCGGATTTGTATGAGGCGGCAGCGGGTATCGTTCGGCCATGACTAGAATCATCGCGTATGGCGTGGCCGTGTTCTTTATCCTTCACGGAGGGTTCGGCTTCGTTCGCGCGCGGCACCTTCATCAAAACCTTTTGTCCCGCGCCAGGGCCGATCACGCGAAAGGGCGTTTCTTGGCCCGCTTGAATCTATTCTTCCTCGATGTGCCGTTCTATGTGCCGCTGTATCGGCTGCTAAGCTTGGTCGCCTTTTGCGTCGGCGGGGTCTTGCTCTGGGCTTTGGGTACTCACACCATCGTCTTTAGCTGACTTAAGCGCCAATAAGGAACGGCCGCGCCCAGGCGGGGCGCGGCCTTGAAGTTTGGGAACGGGCCGGAGGAACTCAGGCGGCGTGCACCGGCTGTTCCACCACGTGCCAGGGGCCGCTCAGGTCGGTGCGATACTCATAGCGGATGACGCCAGAGGCGAAGTTCGGTTCCAGCAGCAAGATCGCCTTGTAGTTCTGCGGGATGACCGGGCCAATGCCGGCCTGCGGCGGCCAGTGGATTTCCGGCCAGCCGTTCAGGTCGATGCGAACCTTGGAGCCTGGGCCGATCACAGTCTCATAGATCAGGGTGCCGGTGACGTGGGAGGCCACGTGCAGCGGCGGGTTGGTCGCCTGGGTCACCAGGGAGTGACCGGTCACTTCACGCTTGGGCGTGTAGATCGTCAGATTAAGGGCGTCCGTCGGGGCGCCAGGGGCGCCCCCGGAACGCAGGGGCAGAAAGAAAAGGCCAGCCAGGGATGGGGCTTCGGTGGTGCTCATGATTGGGTTTCCCTCAGGGTTTGGGTCGCTTGGTGGATCGCCGGGCTCTGGGTCGCCACAGCGATATGCAACCATAGGTGCACAAACCTAATGGACTCAATCGAATGAGTTTAAACCGTATAAGTTGTAATCCTCATAAATCACCACTATCGGGTAGGGTTCGACCTACCCCCGCACCAGCGACAGGATCAGCAACACCAGCAACACAAGCGCGGTGATCTTCCAGAAGCGCACCGGATCGCGGTCGTAGAGGGAGCGGCGGCGGGTGGGGCGTGGCGCCGGGTGGGCGGCGCCGGCCTCCAGTTCCAGGGCGAATTCCAGCACGTCGCCGTGGCGCTCGGCCGGGTTGGCGGCCACGGCCTTCATCACCGACAGGTCCAGCCAGGTGGGCAGGTCGGGGCGGCGCTGCTGCAGGGGTACGGGCGGGCCGAAGCGGGGGCGCTGAAAGGGCTCCACCTCGCCGTAGGGATAGGCGCCGGTGAACAGGTGATAGACGGTGACGCCCAGGGCGTAGAGGTCGGTGCGCTCATCCCCGGCCTCGCCGGCCAGCAGTTCCGGCGCCATGTAGCTGGGCGTGCCCGGGATCTGTTCCGCCGGGAAGTCCTCCATCCCCGGCAGACGCACCACGCCCAGGTCGATCAAACGCAGGCCGCCCTTGCCGTCCACGATGACGTTGTCCGGCTTGATGTCGCGGTGGATGATGCCGGCGCGGTGCAGCGCCGCCACCGCCTTGGCCAGCTTCACCGCCAGGGGCACCCCCTCCGCCACGCCCACGCGCGGGAGGGCCGCGAGCCGCTGGGCCAGCGTCTGGCCGGGATAGTGGGGCATGACGGTGTAAAGCCGCGTCTGCCGGCCGGGCGGCACCTCCACCACCTCCCCCAGCCAGGGGCTGCGCACCCGGGCCGCCACCCAGCCTTCGCGCACAAAGGCCAGGCGGTAGACGGCGTCGGCGGCCACGCTGGGCTTGGGGAACTTCAGCACCAGGGGCGCCTCCCCCGCCGCCGGCTCCGTCAGGAACAGGGCGCTGTAGCGGCCATCGGACAAGGGACGGCCGATGCGATAGCCATCGACCGTGTCGCCCGGCTTGGGCACCGCCAGGATGGGCAGCTCCGCCGTCAGGTCCGCCAGTTCATCCTGGTCGGCCGGCGGCAGGGCCACCACGTCGATGACCAGGGCGGTGGCGTTGTCCTGGCTGCCGGCGGCCAGCGCCGCCGTGACCATCTCCCGGCTGGCGGCTTCGGGCGTCGGGTCGGCCGCCGCCAGGCGCGCAAGGTCGCGGGAGGACAAGGTCCCATGCACGCCGTCGGTCAGCAGCACCAGGCGGTCGCCCTCCCGCAAGGGCTCCGCCTGATAGTCCGCGCGCAGCGCATCCTCCAATCCGATGGCGCGGCGCAGGATGTGGCGCTGGTCGGGGCCGCTGTGCACATGGTCCTCGGTCAGCAGGGTCAGCCGGCCGTCACGCAGGCGGTAGAGGCGGGTGTCACCCACATGCAGGATGTGGGCGCGGCGGTCGCGCAGGATGACAGCGGTCAGCGTCGTGGCCATGCCCAGGCGTTCGGGGTCAGTGCGGCCCTGGGCGTGGATCCAGCGGTTGACCGCCTCCGCCGCGTGGGCCGCCGCCCGGCGGACGCCCAGGGTCTCCCGTTCACCCAAGTAGAAATCGATGAAGCCGCGCACGGCCAGTTCCGCCGCCACCCGCCCGCCGGGCGCCCCGGAGACGCCGTCGGCGATGGCGGCCACCGCCCCTTGGCGGCCGCGCTGCGTGGCGGCGCCCAGGCAGGCGCCGACATAGTCCTCATTGCGCGACCGGCGGCCGGTCTCGCTGCACCAGCCCACGCGCAACTCGATCTGCCGTGCCCCCATTTCCGAACCGCCCCGATTTGCTTAAAGAATAATCATTTGCGCGCCCGCACCTGGGTTTGCGCAAAATTTAAGCAGTCGCGCTCGTACCGCCCCGCCCCAAACCCCAGCGTTTCTGCGACCACGAGATTGGCACGGCGGTTGCGAAGGAACAGTACACGAGCAGGGGGCCGAAAGGTTCTTTTCTGCATCGGGGCGGCCCCAACGGCGGGGCGGCCCCGCCTCCGGGATGGCGCAATGGCGCGGCATCCCCTGTGGTTCGATCGGCGGGTCAACGGCGGCCTGTCAGCGTCCGGTCTCCGGGCCCTACCCACCACCAGCGGGGCGCGTTCGCCCCGTACCCCGATCCACCACCCCTTCCGGTCATAGGCGGCGCCCGTCTGGCAGCCCCATTCCCCGAAGGCGCACAGCCCTGCTGTCGGAGGCAAGCGATGAACAAGAGTTTCCTGAAGGCCGGTCATCTGCCCACCCTGTTCGCGGCGTTCCTCTATTTCGACATGAGCTTCATGGCCTGGGTCATCCTGGGTCCCCTGGGCGTGCAGATCGCCAAGGACCTGGGCCTCAGCCCGGCGCAGAAGGGCCTGATGGTGGCGGTGCCGGTGCTGGCCGGCGCCTTCTTCCGTGTCATCAACGGCATCCTGGTGGATCATCTGGGCCCCAAGCGCACCGGCATCCTGGCCCAGGTGGTGGTCATCGCCGGCCTGGCCGCCGTCTGGTACTTCGGGGTGCACAGCTTCAACGCCACGCTGCTGACCGGCGCCATCCTGGGCGTGGCCGGCGCCAGCTTCGCCGTGGCCCTGCCGCTGGCGTCCCGTTGGTATCCGCCGGAGCACCAGGGTACCGCCCTGGGCTTGGCGGGTGCCGGCAACTCCGGCACCGTGTTCGCCTCCCTCTTCGCGCCGGCCCTGGCCGTCGCCTACGGCTGGAACAACGTGCTGGGCCTGCTGGCCATCCCGCTGACCCTGACCCTGCTGGTCTACACCGTGCTGGCCAAGGACAGCCCGGAATGCCCGCCGGCCAAGTCCTTCGCCGAATACCTGGCGGTGCTGAAGATCGGCGACGCCTGGTGGTTCATGTTCTTCTACAGCGTCACCTTCGGCGGCTTCGTCGGCCTTGCCTCCTCCCTCACCATCTACTTCAACGACCAGTATGGCCTCAGCCCCGTCATTGCTGGCTATTTCACCGCGGCCTGCGTCTTCGCCGGGTCCCTGGTGCGGCCCATCGGCGGCGCCGTGGCCGACCGCATCGGCGGCGTGCGTTCGCTGACCGTCATGTACGCGGTGGCCGCCAGCGCCCTGATCGTCGTCAGCTTCGCCCTGCCCCAGGCGTGGATGGCGCTGGCCGTCTTCGTCATCGCCATGCTGGCGCTGGGCATGGGCAACGGCGCCGTGTTCCAGCTGGTGCCCCAGCGCTTCCGCAAGGAGATCGGCGTCATGACCGGCCTGGTGGGCATGATGGGCGGCGTCGGCGGCTTCTACCTGGCGTCCAGCCTGGGCTACTCCAAGCAGCTCACCGGCGGTTACCAGGCGGGCTTCCTGCTGTTCGCCCTGCTGGCCCTGGCCGCCCTGATGGGCCTGACCGGCGTGAAGCGCCGCTGGCGCACCACCTGGGGCTCCGCCGCCCTGGGCGCCGCCCGCGTCTGATCCCGCCATCACCGATCCAAATTCACCGTTTTGAATTCTAGGGAAGGGTCCCCCTCATGGACACGCATATGTCCCCGCGACAGAAGCTGGTGGTCGTCGGCAACGGCATGGCCGGGATGCGGACGGTGGACGAGCTGCTGAAGCGCAACCCGCTGAAGTACGACATCACCGTCTTTGGCGCCGAACCGCACGTGAACTACGACCGCATCATGCTGTCGTCCGTGCTGGCCGGTGAGAAGGACCTGGAGCAGATCGTCATCAACCCGCGCTCCTGGTACGAGGAGAATGGCATCGAGCTGATCACCGGCGACGCGGTGGTGTCCATCGACACCACCCAGCGCACGGTGACCTCGGCCAGTGGCCGGGTGGTGGCCTATGACAAGCTGTTGCTGGCCACGGGGTCCCGGCCCATCGCCCCGCCGGTGCCGGGCCTGGACCTGCCCGGCGTCTGCGCCTTCCGCGACATCGCCGACGTCAACACCATGATCAAGGCGTCGCAGACGCATAAGCGCGCCATCGTCATCGGCGGCGGCCTGCTGGGGCTGGAGGCCGCCAACGGCCTGCTGCGCCGGGGCATGCAGGTGGCCGTCGTCCACCTGATGGGCACCATCATGGAGCGCCAGCTGGACAAGGCGGCGGCCGAGCTGCTGCAGCGGGAGCTGGACGAGCGCGGCATGAACTTCTTCACCAACGGCCAGACGGAGGAGATCTTCGGCGAGGGCCGGGTGCAGGGCGTGCGCCTGGCCGATGGGCGGGAAATCCCGGGCGACCTGGTGGTGCTGGCCATCGGCATCCGCCCCAACATCGACCTGGCGAAAGCCGCCGGCCTCACCATCAACCGCGGTGTCGAGGTGGGCGACGACATGCGCACCTCCGACCCCGCGATCTTCGCGGTGGGCGAGTGTGTGGAGCATCGCGGCAAGACCTATGGCCTGGTGGCCCCGCTGTGGGACATGGCCAAGGTCTGCGCCGACCACCTGGCGCGGGAGGACGCGGTCAGCGACTACGTCCCCGCCGCCATGGCCACCCGCCTGAAGGTCACGGGCATCGACGTCTTCTCCGCCGGTGATTTCATCGGTGACGAGACGACGGAGGAGGTGGTGTTCCGCGACGCCGCCCGCAACACCTACAAGCGCCTGGTGCTGCGGGACGACAAACTGGTGGGTGCCGTGCTGTACGGCGACGCCCAGGACGGCGGCTGGTACTTCCAGCTGCTGCGCGAGGGCAAGCCGCTGGGCGAGTTGCGCGACACCCTGATCTTCGGCCAGGCCTTCGCCACCCTGGCCTCCGGCGCGCCCGCCGCCGACCCAACCGCCGCCGTGGCGGCCTTGCCCGACACGGCGGAGATCTGCGGCTGCAACGGCGTGTGCAAAGGCAAGATCCTGGGCGCCATCGCGGAGCATGGCCTGACCACCCTGGACGGCGTGCGGGCCCGCACCAAGGCGTCGGCCTCCTGCGGCAGTTGCACGCCCCAGGTGGAACAGCTGCTGACCCTGGCGCTGGGCGACGGCTACGCCGCCAAGCCGGCGGGGGAGAAGCCGCTGTGCAAATGCACCAGCCACAGCCACGACCAGGTGCGCCAGGCCATCGTGGCGCAGGAGCTGCGCACCATGCCGGCGGTGATGGGCGCGCTGGGCTGGACCACGCCCGATGGCTGCCACGTCTGCCGCCCGGCGCTGAACTTCTACCTGCTGGTGGCCTGGCCCGGCGAGTATGTGGACGACCAGCAGTCCCGCTTCGTCAATGAGCGCAACCACGCCAACATCCAGAAGGACGGCACCTATTCCGTGGTGCCCCGCATGTGGGGCGGCCTGACCACGGCGGATGAGCTGCGCGCCATCGCCGACGTGGTGGACAAGTACGCCATCCCCACGGTGAAGGTGACGGGCGGTCAGCGCATCGACCTGCTGGGCGTGACGCGGGAGCAGCTGCCCCACGTGTGGAAGGACCTGAACGACGCCGGCATGGTTTCCGGCCACGCCTACGGCAAGGCGCTGCGCACGGTGAAGACCTGCGTCGGATCCGAATGGTGCCGCTTCGGCACCCAGGACAGCACCGGCATGGGCGTGAAGCTGGAGCGCATGACCTGGGGGTCCTGGCACGCGCACAAGGTTAAGCTGGCGGTCTCCGGCTGCCCGCGCAACTGTGCCGAGGCCACCATCAAGGACTTCGGCGTCGTGGCGGTGGACAGCGGCTGGGAACTGCATGTCGGCGGCAACGGCGGCATCCACGTCCGCGCCACCGACCTGCTGTGCAAGGTGACGACGGAGGAGGAGGTGCTGGAATACTGCGGCGCCTATCTGCAGCTTTATCGCGAGGAGGCGCGGTATCTGGAGCGCACCGCCCCCTGGCTGGAACGCGTGGGTCTGGCCCATGTGAAGGCGCGCATCGTGGACGATGAGGCCGGCCGCAAGGCCTTGCACGCCAAATTCCTGTACGCCCAGAAATTCAGCCAAGACGACCCCTGGGCCGAACGCGCGCCCGGCAAGGCCGCCGCCGCCCCCTTCCGCACCCTGGCCACGGTGGAGTGAAGCGCCATGGACAACGTTGGTATCGAATCCCGCTGGGTCGAGGTGGGTGCGGTGGACGACATTCCCCGCCAGGGTGCCCGCGTGGTCGCCACCCCCCGGGGCGATGTCGCCGTCTTCCGCACCCTGGATGACGCCGTGTTCGCCCTGGACGACCGCTGCCCGCACAAGGGCGGCCCCCTGTCACAGGGCACGGTGCACGGCCATGCCGTCACCTGCCCCCTGCACAACTGGGTGATCGAGCTGGACAGCGGCACGGCCCGCGACCCCGACGAGGGCTGCGTCAACCGCATCCCGGTGCGGGTGCAGGACGGCCGCATCCTGCTGGCCATGGTGGCGTGATGCCGGAGGGGATGGCACGGGAGGCTGAAACCGGCGCCGTCGCGGGCGCCGTCCGCTCCACCTGCCCCTACTGCGGCGTGGGCTGCGGCGTGGTGGCCCAGGCCGACGGCCGGGTGGTGGGCGACACCAGCCACCCCGCCAACCGGGGGCGCCTCTGCTCCAAGGGCTCGGCGCTGGCGGAGACGCTGAAGGATGGGGAACGGCTGACCCGCCCCCTGATCGATGGCCGCGCGGCGGACTGGACCCAGGCCCTGGATCTGGTGGCCCAGCGGTTCAAGGCCACCATCGCGGAGCATGGACCCGACAGCGTCGCCTTCTACGTCAGCGGCCAATGCCTGACGGAGGATTACTACGTCGCCAACAAGCTGATGAAGGGCTTCATCGGCAGCGGCAACATCGACACCAACTCGCGGCTGTGCATGGCCTCCTCCGTCGCCGGCCACACCCGGGCCTTCGGCGCCGACGTGGTGCCGGGGACCTATGAGGATCTGGAGCTGGCGGATCTGGTGGTGCTGGTGGGCAGCAATTCCGCCTGGTGCCACCCGGTGCTGCACCAGCGCCTGCTGGCCGCCAAGGCCAAGCGCCCCCTCCGCATCGTCGCCATCGACCCCCGCCGCACCGCGACGTGCGAGGATGCCGACCTGCATCTGGCCGTGCGCCCCGGCGCCGACGTCGCCCTGTTCAACGGCCTGCTGGCCCACCTGGCCGACCGGGACCTGCTGGACCACGCCTGGATGGCGGCGCATGCGGAGGGGTTCGAGCCCGCCCTCGCCGCCGCCCGCCAGACGGCCGACCAGACCGCCGCCCTCACCGGCCTGGACCCGGCGGACCTGGCCCGCTTCTACCACTGGTTCGCCGCCACCCCGCGCGTCGTCACCGTCTATTCCCAGGGCGTGAACCAATCGTCCGTCGGCACGGACAAGGTCAACGCCATCATCAACTGCCACCTGGCGACGGGGCGCATCGGCAAGCCCGGCTGCGGTCCCTTCTCCATCACCGGCCAGCCCAACGCCATGGGCGGGCGGGAGGTGGGCGGCCTGGCCAACCAGCTGGCAGCGCACATGCGCTTCGACCAGCCGGACGCCCTGGACCGCGTCCGCCGCTTCTGGCGGGCGCCCAACCTGGCGACCAGGCCGGGACTGAAGGCCGTGGAGATGTTCGACGCCGTGCGGGACGGCCGCATCAAGGCGCTGTGGATCATCGCCACCAACCCGGCCGACAGCCTGCCCCGCGCCGCCCTGGTGCGGGAGGCGCTGCGCGCCTGCCCCTTCGTCGTCGTCTCCGACTGCTGGCCCACCGACACCACGGCGCTGGCCGACGTGGTGCTGCCGGCGGCAGGATGGGGGGAGCGGGACGGCACCGTCACCAATTCCGAACGCGTGATCTCCCGCCAGCGGCCCTTCCGCCCCGCCCCGGGCGAGGCGCGGGCCGATTGGCGGGTGCTGGCCGCCGTGGCGCAGCGCATGGGCTGGAAGGACGCCTTTTCCTGGACCAGCTCCGCCGCCGTGTTCCGCGAGCATGCCGCATTGTCGGGCTTCGAGAACGGCGGCACCCGCCCCTTCGACATCAGCGGCCTGGCCATGCTGACCGACGGGCAGTATGACGCCCTAGCGCCGGTGCGCTGGCCCGTGCGCTGGGCGGGGGATGAGGGCGGGCGGCTGTTCGGCAATGGCGGCTTCGCCACCCCCAGCGGCCGGGGCCGCCTGGTGCCCACACCTTTCCGCCCGCCCGCCACCCGCACGGATGAGGCCTATCCCCTGGTGCTGAACACCGGCCGCATCCGCGACCAGTGGCACACCATGACCCGCACCGGCCGCGTGCCCCGCCTGCTGGCCCACACCGGGGAACCGCGCGCCGCCCTGTCCCCCGCCGACGCCGCCCGCATCGGCGTCAAAGACGGCGACCTGGTGCGCATCGACAGCGTCCACGCCGGCACCGTGGTGCGGGCCGCCATCGACGCCGGCCAGCGGGTGGGCGAGCTGTTCCTGCCCATGCACTGGACGGATGAGTTCTGTTCCGCCGGTCCCGCCGGCCGGCTGGTCAACGCGGCGCTGGACCCCGTCTCCGGCCAGCCGGAACTGAAGCTCACGCCTGTGCGGGCGGAGGCGGTGCCCGTGGCCTGGCGCGGCCTGCTGCTGCACACCCGGGCGGTGCGGCCGGACCCTGTGGCCTATTGGTCGCGCGTGCCGCTCAGCACCGGCCACGCCTTTGAGCTGGTGGGATCGGACGCCCTGCCGGATGGCCCGGCCCTCACCCGCTTCGTCGAGGGCCTGCTGCACCCGCCGGCGGGCGCCGAATGGCTGCAACTGACCGATGCCGGGCGCGGCCTGCTGCGCGTCGCCATCCTGGTGGATGGCCGGCTGGAGGCCTGCCTGTTCCTGGCCGCCGGCGACGGCGCCCAGCTGCCGCCCCGCGACGTGCTGGCGGCCCTGCTGGGTGACAGGGTGCCGGATGCCGCGCGGCCCAGCCTGCTGTCCGGCCGTTCCCCGGGCGGTGCGGGGGCCACCGGTGTGAAGCCCGCCGGCCGCACCGTCTGCGCCTGCTTCTCCGTTGGCCTGGTCACCATCCGGGAGGCCATCGTCGCCAGGCGCCTGACCTCGGCGGAAGAGATCGGCGCGCTGTTGAAGGCGGGCACCAACTGTGGATCCTGCGTCCCCGAACTGAAGGAGATCCTGCGCGATGTCCATGCGTCAGCCTAACGTCACCGGCCGCGCCAGCCTGGTGGGCGCCGGCCCCGGCGATCCCGAGCTGCTGACCGTGAAGGCCCTGCGCCGGATCGAGGGCGCCGACGTGCTGCTCTATGACAAGCTGGTGGACCCCCGCATCCTGGACCTGGCGCCCGCCCATGCCCGCCGCATCGACGTGGGCAAGCGCTGCGGCCGGCACGCCATGAGCCAGGCCGCCATCAACCGCCTGATCGTCGCCCACGCCCAGGCGGGGTCCCACGTCGTGCGCCTGAAGGGCGGCGACCCCATGGTGTTCGGCCGCGCGGGCGAGGAGCTGGCGGCGCTGGAGGACGCCGGCATCCCGGCGGAGGTGGTGCCCGGCATCACCGTGGCCTGCGCCGCCGCCGCCGCCATGGCCATGCCCCTGACCCAGCGCGGCCACAGCCGCAGCCTGCACCTGATCACCGGGCATGCGTGTCAGGACGGGGGGGCCGACGAGGTGCTGCCCGCCCACGACTGGAACGCCCTGGCCGCCTGCGACGGCACCATCGCCATCTACATGGGCGGCCGCACCCTGGGCCAAGTGACCCAGCGCCTGCTGGCCGCCGGCCTGGACCCCGCCACCCCGGCCATCGCCATCGAGAACGCCACGTTGGCGACCGAGCGCCGCCTGCCCGGCACGGTGGCCGACATCGCGGGGCGGGTGGCGGATGCCGCCGTCACCGGCCCCACCCTGGTGCTGGTGGGACGGGTGGTGGCGTTGCGGCGGCGGGACGCGGTAGAGTCGGCGATGAACGAGGTGCGGTCCCGCGCCGCCTGAAACTTGAGCCCGCCTGCGCCATGACGGATGAACACGCCTTCGCCCCCTACGTCCGCACCCGGGGGCGCGGTCCCGGCGCTTCCGCT
>NZ_BACU01000657.1 GCF_000333275.1 Azospirillum sp. B4
AGTACGACGCCAAGGCCGGCGGCTTCGCGCCCGGCGGCGCCTCGCTGCACAATTGCATGAGCGGCCACGGCCCCGACCGCACCAGTTATGAGCGCGCGGTGTCGGCGGACCTGAAGCCGCACAAGATCGAGAACACCATGGCCTTCATGTTCGAAAGCCGTTGGGTCATCCGCCCCACCCGTTTCGCCGTCGAAACCCCGCTGATGCAGTTGGATTATGACGACTGCTGGGCGGGCTTCACCAAAGCCGAGCTGCCGCGATGAGCCTCCCCCTGATCGATGAGACCCACAACCCGGCCCTGACCAGCTGGGTCAGCAGCGCCAACGGCCATGCCGACTTCCCCATCCAGAACCTGCCGCTGGGCGTGTTCAGCCCGGATGGGAGCAAAGGGAATGGGGACACGCCACGCGGCGGTGTGGCCATCGGCGACATGATCCTGGACTTGGGCCGTGCCGGCCGCTCCGGCCTGCTGACGGGGGAGGCGCTGGACGCCGCCATCGCCGCCAGCGGGCCGACCCTGAACCCGCTGCTGGCCCTAGGCGCTGGTCCCCGCCGCGCCCTGCGCCGCCGCCTGTCACAGCTTCTGGCCACCGGCAATGATGACCAGGGCATCATGGAAGGCTTGCTTTACAACGCGGCGGACTGCACCGTGCACCTGCCCACGGCCATAGGCGGTTACACCGACTTCTACGCCGGCATCCATCACGCGCTGAACGTCGGCCGGCAGTTCCGCCCGGACAACCCGCTGCTGCCCAACTACAAGCACGTGCCCATCGGCTATCACGGCCGTGCCTCCAGCGTCCGCGTGACGGGGACGGACGTGCGCCGGCCCAATGGACAGCGCAAGGCCCCCGATGCCGACGCCCCGACCTTCGGCCCCAGCCAGCGCCTGGATCTGGAGCTGGAGCTGGGCATCTGGATCGGCCCGGGCAACGACCTGGGCACGCCCATCAGCATTGGCGAGGCCGACGGCCACATCGCCGGCCTGTGCCTGCTGAACGACTGGTCGGCCCGCGATCTTCAGGCCTGGGAATACCAGCCGCTGGGCCCCTTCCTGGCCAAGAACTTCCTGACCACCATTTCCCCCTGGATCGTGACGGCGGAGGCGCTGGCCCCCTTCCGCACCCGCCAGCCGGCGCGCGCCGGCGATGATCCCAAGCCCCTGCCCTATCTGTGGGACGAGACGGACCAGGAGCGCGGCGCCTATGGCATCGAGCTGTCGGTGCTGATCCGCACGCCCAAGATGCGGGAGGCGGGGGAATCCCCCCACCGCCTGGGCACCGGCCCGGCCACCACCCTTTACTGGACGGCGGCGCAGCTGGTGGCGCATCACACCTGCAACGGCTGCGACCTGCATCCCGGCGATCTGCTGGGCACCGGCACCATCTCCACCCCCGACGACAGCGGCGTGGGCAGCCTGCTGGAGTTGACGCGCGGCGGCAAAGCGCCCATCACCCTGCCGAACGGGGAGACGCGCACCTTCCTGGCCGACGGGGATGAGCTCATCCTGGCCGGCCGCGCCGTGGCCGACGGCTACGTCGCCATCGGCTTCGGCGATTGCCGGGGCCGGGTGACGCCCGCGCTGAACATCTGAGGATAAGGGGAAGCCATGACGCGACAGAAGGTCATCATCACCGGCGGCGCCGGGGTTCTGGGCGCCGCCGTGGCCCGGGCCTTCCTGGCCGCTGGCCACACGGTCGCCATCGTCGACCATGCCCCGACGCCGGCAACGGCCACCGGCGGCATGGTGCATATCGGCGGCGTGGACTTGACGGACGCCGCCCAGGCCCAAGCCGCCTTCACCCAGGCCAAGGCCGGCCTGGGTGGCGCCGACGTCCTGGTCAACGTGGCCGGCGGCTTCCGCTGGCAGACGGTGGCGGAGGGCGATCCCGCCACCTGGGACAAGCTGTTCGCCATCAACGCCCGCACCTGCCTGAACATGTGCCGGGCCGCCATCACCGGCGGCCTGGCCGACGGCGGCGCCATCGTCAACGTCGGCGCCGCGGCGGCGGAGAAGGCGGGGGCCGGCATGGGCGCCTATGCCGCGTCCAAGGCCGCCGTGGCCCGCCTGACGGAAAGCCTGGCGGCCGAGCTGGCCGGGCGCATCCGCGTCAACGCCGTGCTGCCCCTGGTCATGGACACGCCGCAGAACCGGGCGGACATGCCCGATGTCGATCCCAAGACCTGGACCGCCACGGCGGCGGTGGCCGATGCCATCGTCTTCCTGGCCGGCCGCGCCGCCCGCGCCATCAACGGCGCCCTGGTCCCCGTCACCGCCCCCACCGCCGACTGAAGGAACCCCACATGGTTGCCCGCCTCAACGCTGCCGACCTTCCCCCCCTGCCCGGCTGGACCGTGACGCCGGAGGGGGATGCCATCACCCGCCGCTGCGTCTTCACCGACTTCCGCGCCGCCTTCGGCTTCATGACCCAGGTGGCCCTGCTGGCGGAGAAGGCGGACCACCATCCGGAATGGTTCAACGTCTACAACCGTGTGGACATCCGCCTGACCACGCACGACGCCGGCGGCCTGTCACAGCGCGATGTGGACATGGCGCTGGCCATCGACCGTTTGCTGCCGGTGCTCTGAGCGGACCGACGCGGGCAGCATCATCGGGTTCACGCGCCGGCAGCATCACCGCGCTTGCGCGCGGGGGCTAATGGCGATTAGAGGTGGTTGCCTCCGCCACCCCAATTCCCTCGTGTGCCGCCGGTGAAAGTTCTTATCGCCGACACCGTCCACCCCGCCGACCCCGGCCGCATCGTCGAGGCGGACCTGATGGCCGCCGGCGCCACGGACATCGTCCGCTTGGGCGCCGGCGACCTGCTGGCCGATGCCGTGGCGCGCGAGGCGCCCGACCTGGTGATCGTGGACATGGCCCGCCCTGACCGCGACGGGCTTGAGGACATCCGCGCCATCTCGCGCCATGACCCGCGCCCCATCGTCATGTTCGTCGACCAGGACGACCCGGCCTTCATGGAGGCGGCGATCGAAGCCGGCGTCAGTTCCTACAATGTCGTCGGCGCCTCCCTGCCCGCCATCAAACCGGTGGTGCAGGCGGCCGTCGCCATGTTCCGCCGTTACCGCCAGGTGGAAGCCAGCCTGCACAAGGCCGAGACGTCGTTGCGCGAGCGGGAGGTGATCGACAAGGCCAAGGCCCTGCTGATGCGCCAGCGCGGCATGGTGGAGCATGACGCCTATCGCTGGCTGCGCCGGCAAGCGATGGAGCAGAGCCGCAAGCTGGCGGCCGTGGCCGCTGACATCGTCGCGGCCGC